>CANGDZ010000021.1 GCA_947452785.1 Comamonadaceae bacterium
GAGGAATGGCATCATGGCCTTTGTACACACGCAGACCGGGGCGGCTGACGCGCTCAATGCGCTCAATCACGGGGCGACCTGCGTAGTACTTCAGGGAAATTTCAAGTTCGGACTTACCGTCAGCGGACTTGACTTGGAAGCCGTCGATGTAACCTTCATCTTTCAACACTTGTGCAATCGCCACTTTCACTTTGGAAGATGGGATGGACACGGTGGCTTTGGCCACCATTTGTGCGTTGCGGATGCGAGTCAGCAAATCGGCAATGGGATCACTCATGCTCATGTTGTTCTCTCCTGCCGAATTACCAGCTGGCCTTGGTCATGCCGGGAATATTGCCCTGGAAGGCCAATTCACGAATCTTGGCGCGGCCCAGGCCGAATTGACGGAACGTACCACGTGGACGACCGGTGATTGCACAACGGTTACGTTGGCGTGTGGGGTTCGCATTACGCGGAAGCTTTTGCAGAGCTAAGCGGGCAATTGCACGCTCTTCTTCTGTACGCTTTGCGTCGTTTGAAATGGCCTTCAGTTCCGCATGCTTGGCAGCGTACTTGGCGACCAGTCGGTCTCGTTTGAGCTCGCGCTCGATCAGTGCTTGTTTAGCCACGTGCCACCTCAGTTCTTGAATGGGAAACGGAAACCTGCGAGCAGTGCTTTGCACTCGTCGTCGGTCTTGGCCGTCGTGGTGATGCTGATATTGAGACCGCGCAAGGCATCAACCTTGTCATACTCAATTTCAGGAAAGATGATCTGCTCTTTCACGCCGACGTTGTAGTTACCGCGGCCATCAAAAGCACGACCAGAAATACCGCGGAAGTCACGAACGCGGGGCAAAGCCACCGTCACGAAACGATCCAGGAATTCATACATCTGCACGCCACGCAAGGTCACCATGCAACCAATAGGCTGTTGCTCACGGATTTTAAAACCCGCAATCGCTTTTTTGGCCTTGGTCACCACAGGGCGTTGGCCTGCGATCTTGGTCAGGTCGCTGACAGCGTGGTCCATGACCTTTTTGTCTGCAACAGCTTCAGAAACACCCATGTTCAAGGTGATCTTGGTGATGCGAGGCACCTGCATTGGAGACTTATAACCAAATTTGGCCATCATCTCTGGGGCCACTTTTTCGCGAAAGAGTTGTTGGAGTCGTGCCATGCTCATGCCACCTTGATTTCTTCGCCGCTGGACTTGTAAACGCGAACGCGCTTGCCTGTTTCCAGCAACTTGATGCCCACGCGATCAGCCTTACCCGTTGCGGCATTGAAAATGGCCACGTTGGATTGGTGAATGGGCATGGTTTTTTCGATGATGCCGCCAGTTGTACCCTTCATAGGGTTTGGCTTGGCATGCTTCTTCACGAGGTTAATACCCTCGATCAGCAAATGCGAGTCATCGGAGCGCTGGGCAACTTTGCCGCGCTTACCTTTGTCACGCCCTGTGATGACGATGACGTCATCGCCTCTGCGAATCTTATTCATGATGCGTCCTTACAGCACTTCAGGAGCCAAGGACACGATCTTCATGAACTTCTCGGTACGCAGTTCACGCGTCACGGGTCCAAAGATACGGGTGCCAATGGGCTCCAGTTTGTTATTGAGCAACACAGCAGCATTGCTATCGAACTTCACCAATGAGCCATCGCCACGGCGAATGCCCTTGGCTGTACGCACCACTACCGCACTGTAGACTTCGCCTTTTTTGACGCGTCCACGCGGAGCAGCTTCTTTGATGCTCACCTTAATGATGTCGCCCACGCTAGCGTAGCGACGCTTGGATCCGCCGAGCACCTTGATGCACAGGACGGACTTAGCGCCGGTATTGTCGGCAACTTCCAACCGAGATTCTGTTTGGATCATTTCAATATTCCCAACTTGCACCCCTTGAGCTTTGATTTTTACAATCTAGGCAAACAGGATCAGTCTTGGGCCCGTCATCCACACCGCGAACCACTCGCTGTGCTTTGATTGGGCAGATAACCACGCTTTTTCACAAGCGAAGCCCGCTAGTATGCCATTAAAAACAAGGGGTGTCAACACGCTTTCAAGTTTTTTCTTCGTCTGTGCTTGTTTTTGGGTCCATTTCCTGGGACGACGGGGCTTTTGAAAGGTGACAATGGCACCTCCTTGCTTGGGAATTTCATTTCCCCTTTTGAAATGTCCTCTCTTACGCCCTCACACGACATGACCACCGCACACAACGCTCTTACTTCCGTGACCATCGCCTTCATTGGCGGTGGCAACATGGCCAGCGCCATCATCGGCGGCCTGATCCGGCAAGGCATGCGGCCTGAACAAATTACCGTGGTCGAGCCCTTTGAAGAGACCGCGGCTAAATTACAACGTGACTTTGGCATCACGGCGCTGCCCTTGGCGGGTCCCGCATTGGCGCGTGCGCAATTGGTGGTCTGGGCCGTCAAACCTCAGCTGTTCAGTGAGGCGGCGGCGCCCGTCATGCCCTTCACGCGGGAGGCTTTGCACCTGTCAGTGGCCGCAGGTATTCGCACCGACAGCATCAGCCGCTGGGTGGGTACGGACCGGGTGGTCCGGTGTATGCCCAATACCCCCGCTTTGGTGGGCCAAGGCATGACCGCGCTCTACCCTTGTCCTACAGTGACCGACGCAGACAAGGCCCTGGTGGCGCACGTCGTCGGTACCACGGGCCAGTATTTGTGGGTTGCACAAGAGTCGCAGCTGGACGCAGTCACCGCACTTTCGGGCTCCGGTCCAGCCTATGTGTTTTATTTTCTCGAGGCCATGACCGAGGCCGGCGTGGGCATGGGCCTGTCTCAAGCACAGGCTTATCAGTTAGCGGTGGCGACTTTTTCTGGCGCAGCCTCTTTGGCCGCGGCCTCTACGGAACCCCCTGAGGTCTTGCGCCAACGTGTGACCTCCAAAGGCGGCACGACTTACGCGGCCCTCACCGCCATGGAGTCGTCGGGTGTGAAGCCCGCTTTCATTCTAGCCATGCAAGCCGCCGAGCTTCGCGCGCGCGAATTGGGCGACGAGTTCGGCAAAAGCTGAGCTCAAGTCGCGAGTCGTTCAGACTGCGGGCCTCAGGCGTCCCACCTGTAGCCAAGATCAAAGGTAGACCAGCACCACGGCCGCAAAAACACTGAACCCCAGCCAATGGTTGAGGCGAAAAGCTTTGAAGCAGCCTTCGCGGCTGCGGTGGCGAATCAAGCAGTAATGCCAAACCACCTGGCCCACAGAGGTCAACCCTGCCAAGCAAAACCAAAGTCCTTGTTGCTCTGCGTTCAATAGCAGCGCCCAGATCAACAGGTACGCGGCGTAAAAGCCCATGATGGCCAGCACATCCCAACGGCCCAAGGTGATGGCCGAGGTTTTCATACCAATGCGCAAGTCATCATCGCGGTCAACCATGGCGTACTCGGTGTCATAAGCCAAGACCCAAAATAAATTGCCCAGCAGCAGCAGCCAAGCCACCAAAGGCACCTGGCTCTGCACGGCGGCAAACGCCATTGGAATACCAAAGCTGAAAGCTACGCCCAACACCGCCTGGGGCATGGACACCACACGTTTGGCATAGGGGTAGACCAAGGCTGTGGCCAAAGCGGCAAACGACCACAACACCGCCGCACGATTGATCGTGAGCACCAAACCAAAGGCCAACAAAGCCAACACCGCGCCCAAAGCCAAGGCCTCTTTCGCCCCCAATCGGCCGCTGGTGACCGGGCGGTTTGCCGTGCGCTTGACGTGTTTATCAAAGTCCCTGTCCGCCACATCGTTCAAGCAGCAACCGGCGCTGCGCATCAAAATCGTGCCCAGGGTGAACACCGTCACCAAATGCCAGCCTGGAAAGCCGCCCGCAGCGATCCATAAGGCAGAGAGCGAGGGCCACAGCAGCAGCAACCAGCCCGCAGGCCGGTTCCAGCGGATCAGGTCCAGATAGAGATTCAGTTTGTCGCGCAGCATGTCAGGCATCCATTCATTGCAAAAATGACATCAAGACAAACGCGTCACGCCCGGCAGCGCGCAGGCGTATATGGCATTGCGCAAAGCGGCAACGGCCTCGTAACGGGTAAAGCTGCGCCGCCAAGCCAGCACCACCCTTCGCGATGGCGGCGCACCGCCAGCCGCGTCGGTGATGGGCAAGTATTTGACGTAGGCATCTTCGTTTTGCCGCTGCGGCGAATCGAGCAAGGCCGCATCCGGCACCGACAAGCGCGGCACCAGCGTCACGCCCATGCCCGCAGCCACCATGTGCCGGATCGTCTCCAGCGACGAGCCTTCAAAGCTTTTGCGAATGCCCTCGGCATGGCTGGAAAAACGTGCGAACTCGGGGCAGACCTCCAGCACATGGTCGCGAAAACAATGGCCCGTGCCCAGCAGCAACATGGTTTCGTTCTTCAGTTGCTCGGCGGTCACTGAGGTTTGCTGCGCCAAAGGGTGCGCCATGGGCACGGCGGCCATAAAAGGCTCGTCATACAAAGGCGCAATGGCCAAGCCCGCATCGGGGAAAGGTTCGGCCAAAATGGCGCAATCGGTTTCGCCGGTGCGCAGCATTTCCAGCAGTTTGACGGTGAAGTTTTCTTGCAGCATCAAAGGCATTTGCGGCGCCTGGGCAATCATCTGTCGCACCAGGCTGGGCAACAAATAAGGCCCAATGGTGTAGATCACACCCAAACGCAAGGCCCCGGCTAACGGGTCTTTGCCGCGTTTGGCGATTTCTTTGATCAGCGCGGCTTGCTCCAGCACGCTTTGCGCTTGCTGAATAATTTCTTGCCCCAAAGGCGTCACGGTCACCTCATTGGCGCTGCGCTCAAACAACTTGAGCTGTAGTTCTTCCTCGAGCTTTTTAATCGCCACCGACAAGGTAGGCTGGGACACGAAGCACGCCTCGGCCGCTTTGCCAAAGTGCTTTTCGCGGGCCACCGCCACGATGTATTTCAGTTCAGTCAGGGTCACTTGTTGCGTTCTCGCTCAGGCTTTTAGGTATTCCGATTTTCCACCCAACCAACGTGCAATGTGACGCCGCGCCAATTGCGGGTTCTTGTCCAACATCGCAGGGGCCAGCTCACGAGCCCATTCCAACAAGTGGGCATCGGTGGTCAAGTCGGCAAAACGCAGTAAAGGCGCGCCAGATTGCCGTGCCCCCAAAAACTCGCCCGGCCCGCGGATTTCCAAGTCACGCCGCGCAATTTCAAAACCATCGTTGGTCTCGACCATGGCGCGCAAGCGCTCACGTGCGGTTTCGCCCAGGCGCCCACCGTCAGGTGTGCCAAACAGCAGCACACAGGCCGAAGCCGCCGCGCCGCGTCCGACCCGGCCGCGCAGTTGGTGCAGCTGGCTCAGACCAAAGCGCTCGGAGTGCTCGATCACCATCAGCGAGGCGTTGGGCACATCCACCCCCACCTCGATCACAGTGGTGCTGACCAACACGCCCATGACGCCGCTGGTGAACAAGTCCATCACCGCTTTTTTCTCTGCCACCGGCATGCGCGAGTGCAGCAAACCGACCATCACACCGGTCAGGGCTTCGCTCAAATCGGCATGGGTTTGGGTGGCGTTGGTCAGGTCCAGCGCTTCGCTCTCTTCAATCAAGGGGCAGACCCAATACACCTGCCGGCCTTGCGCCAATTGCGCGCCAATGCGTTCGACCACTTCGCCCCGGCGGCTGTCAGCCACCACCTTGGTCACCACCGGCGTGCGTCCGGGCGGCAACTCGTCGAGTACCGACACGTCCAGATCGGCGTAATAACTCATGGCCAAGGTGCGCGGAATGGGCGTGGCAGTCATCATCAGCATGTGCGGCTCCATGCCGTCTTCTTGCATCTTGCCGCGCAAGGCCAGGCGCTGGGCCACGCCAAAGCGATGTTGCTCATCAATTACCGCCAGCCCCAATCTTTTGAACTGAACCTGCTCTTGAATGATGGCGTGCGTGCCCACCACCAAGGCGGCCTCGCCACTGGCCACCATCTCGAGCATGGCGAGGCGCTCTTTCTTTTTTTGGCTGCCGGTGAGCCAGGCCACCCGAATGCCCAAGGGCTCGAGCCAGCCGACCAATTTGCCAAAGTGCTGGCTGGCCAAAATTTCGGTCGGCGCCATCAGCGCGCATTGCCATCCGGCGTCGATCGCCACCATGGCCGCCAGCGCCGCGACCACCGTTTTACCAGCGCCCACATCGCCTTGCAGCAAACGGTGCATGGGCACAGCGCGCGCCAAGTCGATGGCGATTTCGGCGCCTACCCGCTGCTGCGCCGCCGTCAGGGCAAACGGCAAGCCCAGCAGCAATTTGTCATGCAAGCCGCCTGCGCGGGTGGGCAGCAAGGGCGCACGCAGTCGGTCGCGCTCGCGCTTGGCGGTGAGTTGCGAGAGCTGCTGCGCCAGCAACTCCTCCACTTTCAAGCGTATCCAAGCGGGGTGGCTACGATCTTCCAGCTCGGCCAGCGATACGTCGGGGGTCGGATGGTGCAAGAACTGCAAACTGGCGCGCAAGTCCCAGGCGCCACGCGGATCGGGCCAGGCCATACCGATCGGCAAGGTGGACGGCAGGGTCTCGGTCAGATCGGCATGGGCCAGTCCGGTGATCACTGCCCGGCGCAAATAGGTTTGCGGCAAGCCGGCCACCGTGGGGTAAACCGGCGTCAAAGCACCCGGCAGCTCGCCACCAGCGGCTTTGAAGCTGGGGTGCATCATGGTCAGCCCCATGAAACCTCCCCGCACCTCGCCCCGAAAGCGCAAGCGGTTGCCTACCGCCAGGGCTTTTTGATGCGCTGGGTAAAAGCTGAAAAACCGCAGCACGCAGGTGTCCGAACCATCGTCTACCGTCACCAACAGCTGCCTGCGGGGTTTGAAGGTGATCTCGCAGGCGGTGACTGAGGCCTCCACTTGCACCGTATCGCCCTCGCGGGCGTCGCGCAACTTGACGATGCGCGTCTCGTCCTCGTAGCGCAGCGGCAAATGCAAAGCCAAATCGATGTCGCGGTCCAGCCCCAGCTTGCGCAAGGCTTTTTGCGGCGCAGAAAGCGCTTTGGGCTTGGACGGGTCAACAGGGGGCGATGCCATGCGCAGATTGTGCACGCAGGCGAGAAGAGGCCGGGCTGTCGCCCGACTAAAATCTGGCGAATTCACCAAAGAAGAATCGCTTTGCCCATTTTCACTTTGCCCCCAGTTTCGCGCGCCAACCACTGCTGGCTCAATTTTTTTGTTTTGGCTTACTGCAGCCTGTTGTTGACCTGCATCGCCACCAGCCCAGTGAATGCCGCCACCGCATCCTCAACGTCGCCGCCGCCCGTCAAATCCGAGGCGATTTGCGATTTTTTGGTGCCGCGTCTGCCCAACGTCAAAGTAACTTTATGCCAGAAAGCCCAGTTACTGCCCACGGCAGGCCAATCGGTTCAAGGAAGGCGCATTTATTTTCGCGACGTCTCGGCCGCCGAACCGGAACTGCGCGTGATGGTCATTGGCGGCATTCACGGTGACGAAAAATCATCCGCCTCGGTGGTCTTGCACTGGATTCAGCATGCCAGCGAAACCCCGTCCAACGCCCAGTGGCGTTTCGTTCCTCTGGCCAATCCGGACGGCCTGAACGCCAAGCCACCTCGACGCGTGAACGCCAATGGGGTCGACTTGAACCGTAACTTCCCGACCCCGCAATGGACCAAAGAAGCCAAGTATTACTGGGAGACGCGCACCCGCCGCGACCCACGCCGCTGGCCTGGCCCCAAACCCTTGTCAGAGCCCGAATCGCGCTTCCTGCATGAGCAGTTGGAAAGCTTCAAGCCCAACCTGATCGTCAGCATCCACGCCCCCTATGGCCTGCTCGACTACGACGGCCCCAGCGTGCCCCCGCCCAAACTGGGGCGCTTGTTTCTAGACCAAGTGGGCATTTTCCCGGGCAGCCTGGGCAACTATGCCGGCGTGCACAAAGGCGTGCCGGTGGTCACCATTGAGCTGCCCAACGCTTTGCTCACCCCCACCGACGCCGAAATGCGCCAGATGTGGCTAGATCTGTTGCGCTGGGTCAGCGAACGCGTCAAGCCGCATGTGGAAACTGCGGCGACAGTCCCTGGCAAATAAGTGCCTGACCGCTTGAGCCAGAGCGGTTTACGGCGGTCTGCGAAAATATGTTTTTTCAACTTGGTACGGGTCTGTCCGACCCTCAAGCCGCATGACCTCACATTCAGCCCCCCTCGCTCGACCCTTCACGCTCAGCGACTTTGATTTTGAACTCCCGCCCGCACTGATTGCCCAGCACCCCGCTGCCGAGCGCAGCGGCTCGCGCTTGCTGGACGGCTCTTCATCCACCTTGGTGAACCGCATCTTTCATGAACTGCCGAGCTTGCTCAAGGCGGGAGATCTGCTGGTGTTCAACGACACCAAGGTGATCAAGGCGCGCATCTTTGGCGAGAAGGCTTCGGGCGGCAAGCTAGAGTTGCTGATCGAGCGGGTGTTGCCCGGCCATGAGGTGGTGGCACACATGAAGGTCAGCAAAAAGCCGCTGGTGGGCGGCAAGATGTTCATGGCGGGCGGCAGCGCCCAGGGCGGCTTTGATGCCGTTTTGCTGGGGCGCTGGCCAGATGCCAACGGCCAGCTGTTTCACCTCAAACTGAGCGACGAGCCGCATGCGCTGATGGAAAAGCACGGCCATGTGCCCCTGCCGCCCTACATCACCCACACCGATTCGGCAGAAGATGCACAGCGTTACCAAACCGTGTTTGCGCGCGCGCCGGGCGCGGTGGCGGCGCCCACGGCCGCCTTGCATTTTGACGAAGCGCTCTTGGCCCAACTCGACGCCCGTGGCGTGCAGCGCGCCAGCGTGACCTTGCATGTGGGTGCGGGTACTTTTCAGCCGGTCAAGACCGAGAACCTGGCCGACCACACCATGCACCGCGAGTGGTACGAAGTGCCCGAGGCCACGCAGAACGCCATTGCCGAGTGCAAGGCGCGTGGCGGCCAAGTGGTGGCGGTGGGCACGACCACGGTGCGCACATTGGAATCCTGGGTCCAATCCGGTCAGGCCAGCGGCGACACGCAGATCTTCATCACGCCGGGGTTTGAATTCAAAGTAGTAGACCGACTGGTGACCAACTTCCATCTGCCCAAAAGCACGCTGATGATGCTGGTAAGCGCCTTTGCGGGCTATGAGCACATCATGGGCCTGTATCGCCACGCGATCGCCAACGAGTACCGGTTCTTCAGTTATGGGGATGCGATGCTGCTCAGTCGCGTCCCGCGCCCATAAATCCAGGCGATTTTTCAGGCCGCATTACAATTGCGCTGCAATCTGAAAGGTTGGACCATGAAATCAGCCACACTCCCCGCACTGCGCGTTAGCCCTGATCTGCGACTGGCAGCAGAAAAAGCGTTGCGCCCCAATGAGACCATTTCCAAACTGATGGAGGCCTCTCTGGAAAGGTTCATTGCGCACCGTAACTCTGAAGACGAGTTCATCGCACGTGGCCTGCGTTCAGCGCAGGAGTCTCGTCAAAATCAGGTTTACTTTTCAGCCGATGAGGTGCTCCAGAAACTGAAGGCCAAACTGGCGAAAGCCAAGTCTTCTGCACCGTGATCAATGAAGGAACTTGGCCATGAATGAATTCCAGGTTCGCTTCACAGAAAACGCCCTCTTGGACTTAGACCGGCTTTATGAATTTCTTTTGGAATTCGACATCCACACTGCCGAGCGCGCACTCAAGGCCATCGAAGATGGCTTGTTATTTCTCGTTAAATCACCTTTCTCCTGCAGAAAAGCGGCCGAGGGCGCGCACGGCCCACTGCTCAGAGAACTCATCAGCCCGTTCGGCGCATCCGGTTATTTAGCGCTATTTGAAATTGAGGATGCCAGCACAGTGACCATCCTCGCACTGCGACATCAACGCGAAGACGACTTTCACTGAACGAAGTCGATCTCGCTATGGGTCAAATCGTTAAATCAAGAAATACCCGTCCACCTTGTATCTTCACTGGCCAAGACTTCACCGGCTCGGTCGCCGGGCCGCAGCTGACTGAGCCGTCGCGCAAACTGAACATCGCTTGATGAAACGGGCACTCCACATGGTGGCTCTCCACAAAACCGTCGCACAGCTTGGCATTACCGTGGGTGCACAGGTTGTTGATGGCGAAGACTTCGCCTTCCACGCTGAAGAGGGCAATGTCTTGCCCATCGGGGGCGACGGCAATGCCTGCGCCTTCAAACAAATCGGCCTCGGCGGCCACGTCGGTCCATGCGGTTATTGGGGGCGTCATAGTCAGATCGGGTAGATGATGGAGTTGGGGATCATTTCGCTGTCGTACACGCACAAGCGCTCGGCGAACTTGAGGCCTTCGGGGGTCTGCACAATGGTGTCGATGTAGCGGCCCACGTTGAAAACGGTGCTGGCACCATCGAGCTTGGTGCGAAACACAGCGTAATTGGCTTCAGCGTGGATGCGGCTATCGACCACCTTGCGCACGATGGGCGCGCCCACCACATGGCGTTGGTAATACGGGTCGTGGAACAGCGTTTCTTGGATGCCATACACGCGGTCTTTGAGCATGCCCTTGCTGGTGAACGACAGCGTGCACAGTGGAAAGCCGCGCTCATGGTTTTCGCGCGGCTGCAGTTTGTACACGCATTGCTCGGTGAAGAACTCAGGCCAAAGGTACCAATTGCCGCTGTCCACGGCCAGTGCGTAATCGGTGTAGAGCTGGCTCAGGGCCAAATGGGTTTCAAAGTTCACCATGTTCAGGCCTCCATCACTTTGCGCCAGTATTCATACATGCCCCGGATCAGGGTCTCGGTCACCATGTGGTCGGTCTCGCCCACATCGCGCCCGCCCAGCTCCACCAGCATGCGGTGCTCGGGTTTGGTCTCGAAGGCTTGTTGCGAAAACTCGATCACCTCGCCATCGTCCGCGCTCACAAAACCCGCTGGACCAAATAAATTGGCTTGGCGCAAGCGGCGCTCTTGCATCTCGGGCGTGTCGTCTTCAAAACCAAAATGCGTCCAGACAAAGTCGAACGCGCCATGGCCGTCGGGCTGGATGTGCCGCGTGGACACGCTGTTGACCTGCTGCTGAAAGATCACGCTGGGGAACAGCGTCATCATCACCGCCGTCGGCATTTTGTCTTCCATCTGCCACCAAGCCTCGGGCACAATGTCCAGAAAGCTCGGGTCGTTGAGCTGCATGCTTTCTTTAAAGCTGCTCACCTGCGTGACCTGCGACGCCGCGCCCGTGGCCTGGCCGGCGCTGCCGCGCGTGGATATCATGGCCGCGTGGCGGTGGTGCGCGTCCATGCGCAACTCGCTCTTGTTGTCGGCACGCCAAAGGCCAAAGGTCACAAACCAAGTGTGCAACAGGCCCGGGTGATAGGGGTCTTTGATGTTCTCTTGCATCAGCTTCCAGTTGCCCGGAATGCGCTGGCGGTTGTAGCCCAGCACGAGCAGCTTGCGGCCGTTGAACAGGCGGTCAAAGTACTGGAGGATGGTTGGCCCCATGAAATCTTCCAGCGACTCCACGTCATGGTCGAACGAGGCAAACACCACACCACCGCGCGTGGCCACTCTCAGGGCCGTCAGGCCGTGGTCTTTGGGGTCAAAGTCGGCCGGCATGCCGCCGTTGATCTTGCCGTCTTGCCGCACCCCGCGCCGGAAAGGCACGCCTTGCAAATCGCCTTTGAGGTTGTAGCTCCACTGGTGATAAGGGCAAACAAACTCTTTTTTGTGGCCATGGCGCTCGCGGCAAAACTGCATACCCCGGTGCGCGCAGACGTTTTCCACCACATGGATCTGGCCGCTCTCGCTTCGCGTCATGATCACCGAGCGCTCACCCACCACCGTGCGCTTGAAGTCGCCGGGGTTGGCAATCTCGGCCTCCAGGCCCACATAGCTCCAGTGGCTTTTGTAAAAAAAGCGTTCCAGCTCCTTCTTGTGGCGGTCTTCGTCGGTGTACACGGCAAAAGGGATGCGGCTGGTGCCTTCCGTTTCCCAGTGAATAGCTTGCTCGCGCATGGCATCTCCTGTCATTTCTTGATACGGATCATGACCAAACTTGTAAATTCCGTAAATCGAATTTCAAAGATAATGATTATCTGAATTTCAAATAGTCATAGCCCTACCCTCATGGAACTTGCTCGCCTCGACCTGAACCTGCTGCTGGTGTTTCACCATCTGCTGCGCGAAAAGCGCGTCTCCGCCGTGGCCGCTGTGTTGGGCATGAGCCAGCCCGCCGTCAGCAGCGCGCTGGGCCGCCTGCGCGCCAGCCTGGGCGACGAGCTTTTTTTGCGCACCCAGCGCGGCATGGCGCCCACGCCCTACGCACTGCAACTGGCCGACCCTGTAGCCGCAGCGCTGGACGGCTTGCAGCAGGCGCTCAATGTGCGCGCCTCGTTTGACCCGGCCAACAGCGAGCGCAGCTTTACCCTGGCCATGACGGATGTGGGCGAGATGTATTTCTTGCCGGTGCTGATGGACGCGCTGGCTGGGGCTGCCCCCGGCGTGACGCTGAACGTGGTGGCCGTGACCAGCGCCAGCCTGCGAGATGACATGGCCTCGGGCCGCACCGATCTGGCGCTGGGCCTGCTGCCGCAATTGCAAGCGGGCTTCTTTCAGCAGGCGCTATTTCGCCAGCCCTATGTGTGCCTGATGCGAGAAGGGCATCCACTTGCCGCTAAGCACATCCTGACGCTGCCCGACTTCGCCGCCGCCAGCCATGTGCGCGTGATCGCCGCAGGCACGGGCCATGGCAGAGTCGATGAAGCCTTAAGTGAAGCCCTAGAGCGCCAAGGTCTGCAACGCCGCATTCGCCTCACGGTGCCGCACTACGTGGCTTTGGGCGATGTGCTCGGCCATTCCGATCTGATCGCCACCGTGCCCGAGCGTTTTGCGCAGCGCGTGATCGGGCCGTTTAACCTGACCACCCGCCCCCTGCCCTTGGCGGTGGACGGCAGCGTGATCCACCAGTTTTGGCACGCTCGCCTGCACAAAGACCCAGGGCACCAGTGGCTGCGCGGGCAAGTCAGCCAGCTTTTTGGCGATGGCAACAAGACTGCGGCAGAGCAAACCGCCTAAGGCCTTGCTCTGGCTGTCAGGGGTGCTTCAACCGCTGAATCACGCCAATCAGTGCTCGCAGCCCAATCACCTGCACGCCGTCCCCTACCGGGTAAGTCTCTGCCCCCGGATACACCAGCCAACGCTTGACGGGCTGCAAATCTTCACACGCACTGTAAAAGCCCCGGCGGGGTTTGCTGGCAGCACCCCGTTTGATCTCCATGGCCCACAAGCCATGCCCAGGTATATCGAGCAGCAAATCCACCTCGGCCCCATTGCTGGTGCGGTAAAAGCCGCGGCTCGTGTTGAGTGGCGCGGCGTTGATCAAGGTCTCCAACGCAAAGCCCTCCCAACTGTTGCCCACCACCGGATGCGACAACAGTGCGTCATGCGTGCCGATGCCCAGCAGCGCATGCACCAACCCGCTGTCACGCACATACACCTTGGGCGACTTCACGAGACGTTTGCCCGTATTGCTGTGCCAGGGCTGCACACGGCGCAACAACATCAAATCCACCAGCATGTCCAGATAGCGGTGCACCGTCTTAGCGTCCAGCATCAGGTTCTTGCCCAGCTGCGACACATCCAGCAAGCCGCCTTGCTGGTGCGCCAGCATGGTCCACATACGACGCAAAGTTTCTGCCGGAATCCGCGTGCCGAAACTGGGGATGTCACGCTCCAGATAAGTCTTGATCAGGTTCTGCCGCCACATCAGGCTCTTGGCAAGGCTCGAAGCCAAAAAACTGTCGGGAAACCCGCCACGCAGCCACAAGGCGTCTTGCTGATCCGCCCCCACTTCCAGGACCTGAAGCGGGGGTAACTCCAGATAAGCCGCCCGACCAGCCAGGCTTTCACTCGATTGGCGCAGCAGTTCACCCGTGGCCGAGCCCAACAACAAAAACCGCCCCACGCCCAACCCCTGCCTACGGCCTTGATCAATCAAACCCCTCAACACTTGAAACAGTGCAGGCATTTGCTGCACCTCATCCAAGATCACCAGCTTGTCGGCGTGTTGCGCCAGATAAGCCCCGGGATCGGTCAACTTTTGCCGATCGCTAGGACTCTCCAAATCAAGGTAAATACTGCTGGACTGACGCCCGCCCAGCCCCTCTTTGAATGCGTGTTCGCCCACCCCAAGCGCCAATGTGGTTTTGCCCGCCTGACGCGGCCCCAATAAAGCAACCGCGGGTGAATCGGCCAACGCACCCAGTATTGAAGAGAACAAATGACGATCAATCATCCATGCATTATAAGGAATTTAATCCTGTAATTGCATGGATATAGACTGTGAAGCATCTTAGGGCGACGTCTCTGCCCCGCCCCTCCTACAATCCTCCCCATGCTCAAATTCGATCTGCTCGCCACCGACCCCTCCAGCCACGCCCGCCGCGGCACGCTGACCTTGAACCATGGCGTGGTGCAAACGCCGATTTTCATGCCGGTGGGCACCTACGGCACGGTCAAGGGCGTGATGCCGCGCAGCCTGCACGAGATGGGCGCGCAGATCATCTTGGGCAACACTTTTCACCTGTGGATGCGTCCGGGCCTGGACGTCATGCAAAGCTTTGGCGGCCTGCATCAGTTTGAGAAATGGGACAAACCGATCTTGACCGACTCGGGGGGTTTCCAGGTCTGGTCGCTGGGCCAGATGCGCAAGATCACCGAAGAGGGCGTGACCTTTGCGTCGCCCGTCAACGGCGACAAGCTGTTCATGTCGCCCGAAGTGAGCATGCAGATTCAGACCATCTTGAACTCCGACATCGTGATGCAGCTCGATGAGTGCACGCCTTACGAGACCAAGGGCCACCTGACCACCGAAGCTGAAGCACGCAAGTCGATGGAGATGAGCCGCCGCTGGGCGGTGCGCAGCCGGGAAGAATTCACGCGACTGCAAAACCCCAACGCGCTGTTTGGCATTGTGCAAGGCGGCATGTTTGAAAACCTGCGCCAGGAGTCGCTCGACGCGCTGGTGGAGATGGACTTCCCCGGCTACGCCGTTGGCGGCGTGAGCGTGGGTGAGCCCAAAGAACAGATGCTGCAAATCATGGCGCACACGCCGCACCGCTTGCCGGCCCACAAGCCGCGCTACCTGATGGGCGTGGGCACGCCCGAAGACTTGGTGCAAGGCGTGGCCGATGGCGTGGACATGTTCGACTGCGTGATGCCCACCCGCAACGCCCGCAACGGCACGGTGTTCACCCGCTTTGGCGACTTGAAACTGCGCAACGCGCGTCACAAGAACGACCCGCAGCCGCTGGACACGACCTGCACCTGCTACGCCTGCGCGGGCAATCCTGTCGACGCGGCCTCCGGCTCCGGCGGTGTGTCTTGGGACCAGGGCGGACGGGGCGGGTTCAGCCGCGCCTACCTGCACCATCTGGACCGCTGCGGCGAAATGCTCGGCCCCATGCTGACCACCATCCACAACCTGCACTACTACCTGAACCTGATGCGCGAAGTGCGCGAGTCGCTGGACGCGGGGCAGTTTGCGGCGTTCAGAGACCAGTTCAAGAGCGCGCGCGCACGCGGGGTTTGAGTCATTTATCCTTGCAAATCATGGAATGAAACTCCATAATTGCAAGGATGTTTAAACGCCATTTGCACTCTTTACTGAGTGAAGAACTCCGGCTCTCACCCGCCGTGGCCTTGCTCGGCCCCCGGCAAGTGGGGAAAACCACGCTGGCACTGGAAGTCGCACGTGCCATTCCACATGTCTACCTTGATCTGGAATCAGAGCGAGACCGTGGCAAGTTGGCGGGGGCCGAAATGTATCTGGAAAGCCACCTGGACAAACTGGTCATCCTGGACGAAGTGCACAGGGCTCCTGGCTTGTTTCCTGTACTGCGCGGCCTGATTGACCAAGCCCGTCGCTTGGGCCACTCATCCGGGCAGTATTTGTTGCTGGGCTCCGCCAGCCTTGATGTTTTACAGCAGTCAGGCGAAACGCTGGCGGGTCGCATCGCCTATCTGGAGCTTGGCCCTCTGAACGTCCTGGAAACAGGCCCGGATGCCATGGATGCGTTATGGCTCAGAGGTGGTTTTCCGCAAAGTCTGAACGCACCCACCAATGCCCGCAGCCTGCGCTGGCGTGAAAACTTCATCCGCACCTATCTGGAGCGGGACATTCCGCAATTCGGACCACGCATCGCAGCAGAAACACTGCGCAGATTCTGGACCATGCTGGCTCACCATCAAGGCGGCATGCTCAATGTGGCCCAACTGGCACGCAATCTGGGCGTGGATGCCAAAACCGCGCAAAGTTACATTGACCTGATGTGTGACTTGCTGCTGGTACGCAGGCTTGCCCCTTGGCACACCAACACGGGCAAGCGTTTGGTCAAGGCGCCCAAAGTCTATGTGCGCGACAGCGGTCTGGTGCATGCACTGCTGAACATTGAAACGAAAGACAATCTGCTCTCGCACATGGTGGTCGGGGCCAGCTGGGAAGGTTTTTGCATTGAAACCATTTTGGCTTGCGCTCCCGCGGGGGTCACTGGCTACTTTTACCGGACCAGCGGTGGGGCAGAAATTGATTTGTTGCTGGCTTGGCCGGGCGGCGACCTTTGGGCGATTGAGGTCAAGCGCAGCAGTGCCCCCAAGGTCGAGCGTGGTTTTTACAGCGCCTGTGATGACCTGAACCCCAGCCAGAAATGGGTCGTCTATCCGGGACAAGAAGCCTATCCGATCAGCGCGGACATCCAGGCCATT
Organism: Comamonadaceae bacterium; assembly: GCA_947452785.1. Lineage (GTDB taxonomy): Bacteria > Pseudomonadota > Gammaproteobacteria > Burkholderiales > Burkholderiaceae_C > Limnohabitans_A. The sequence goes on from CANGDZ010000021.1 coordinate 16,700, forward strand.
TCATTGCATGGTCTTTGCGAAAAATTAACAAGCCTCAATCGACAGTGAACACCGTCAACACCCCGGTGTAACCGTACAGACTGCTGCCGGCGATTTCGCCACCGGCAAAGAAGCCGACCAAAGGCACATCGCCCAAAGCGTGGCGAATGATTTGCAGCTCGGCGCTGGGCGCGCCAAAGTGCGGGCCGCCGCGCCCGGTGCAGCTGACGTAGACCGCGCCCGCCATGCGCCGCGCAGGATGAGGCGCGGCCTCAGCATCGCTGGCGGCAAAGGCGTGGGCCATGTCCTGCGTGATCATTTCGGGCTCCAGCTCTTCGCGAATTTCGGCGCAAATGCGCATCAAGTCCGCTTTGGCGGCTTGCGCGTTGCGTTGGCAAAAAGCGATCTTCATCCCCGCGTTCACATGGTCGGCCAAGGCCACGCCTTGGCGTGCGGGGTCAAGCCCAACGATATGGCGCACGATCACATCAGCACCAAAGCCGCCAGTTTTACCCACACCGTACGCACCTTCGGCGCTGATGCCGGCCAAGGTGGCGCGCACGGCTTGCAAGGCGTGCTGGGGTTGTGTGAGGGAGACGTCCAAATCGTCCAGCAACACTTGCAGAGCGGGCTGACCGTCGAGTTGGTAAATCACATGGCCTTGGGCTTCGGTCACCACGCGCTCGGCGCTGATGGGGCGGCAACCCTGTGTCACGCGCGAGAGCAAAGCCACTTGCGGTCCGAAAGCCACGCCGCTCAAACCGCCTTCGAATACGCCGCGGCTGTTGGCCTCGGACTGCGTGTGATGACTGCTGGCAAATTGCACGGCTTGGTAGCGGCTGGAGGCCAGGCCGCCAAACAAATAGCCGCGCGCAGTGCGATCGGCCAACTCGGCGATCAGCTCGGCGAGGTCAGGCGTTTGCCCTTCGGCATGGACCAGTGCGGTTTGCACCGCCATGTCGGCAGGCCAGGGCGCGACGCCTGAAAAAACGCGGTACTGGTCGGCGGGCAGGTCGCACAGCATCAGTGCCATGGCGGGTTCGTCAAAATACTCGGCGTTGTTGGTCGCAATACCCACGCCCACGGTGCCTGACCAGTCCAGCACTTGCGGCAATTCTTGGCGCAAGTGGTCCAAGATCGCTTGGGCATGCGGGGCGTAATGGTCAGTGACGTACAGCAGCCCCAAGCGCGGCGCATGGGCGTGGCCTGGCAGCGTCATTTGAGCACGCAGCTGCGCCAGCACCAAACCCGCCGCCATGGGCCACTGCGGGTGGGTGGCGTGCCCGTAGGGAAACAGGCTCATGCGCGTTTGCGGGGCGCAGCAGCCTTTTTGGCAGCGGCTTTGGCAGCGGCTTTGGCGGGCGCTTTACGCGTCGCGGTTTTTTTCGCGGCAGTGGGCGCGCTGGCCTTGGACTGCGTTTTCGTCGAAGCAGCCTTCTTCGGTCCGTCTTTGAGGGCTTGCGCTGCCACGTCTTTCAGTGCGGCCGCCGCAATGTTCTGGAACTGCTCCGTCAACGAACCCCACCACTGCATCGGGTCTACCGCCGGTTTGGCAGCAGGGTCGGCTTCTGCGGTGGATGCCTCAGCTTCGGCGACATGGACGGGCTCCACGGGGGCAGGCTCAGGCGTGTGAACCGGCGCTGCCGGGGCTGGCGTAAACACCGCCGCGGCACTGGGCACGCTGGCGGTGAACGCCTTGGCCAAATCGGCCATGTTCACGTTCATGCCTTGCAGGGTCGACAGCGTCATTTTCTGCACCTCCATGGCCTGGATGGTGGCCTTGAGGGCGGTGGCATTTTGGTCCAACCAAAACTGCACAGCCTTGAGCTCTTGAATTCGCTTGTCCAGCTCTTCAATGCTCAAAGTGGGCGCCACCCAATTGCCCATGTTCGGCATGGCTGAGGCCACGCCAGGTTGCGCTTGTTGAGACGATTGCGCCAGGTTTTTTAAAAAATCAAAACCAGGCACGAATTTGCCAAAACCGAAAGCCGATGTATCGCTCATGCTGTCTTCCTCAGTCAGGGTGGAAGTCACAGCTTAAACCAAATGGCTGGCAGCAAGCTTGCAAGCGCGGTCAGTGCTTGTGGTCGGCATGCATATGCGCTGCCGCTTGAGGCATGCTGGTGTTCACTGGCACGCTGACTTGCTGCTTGGTTTCCACCCCTTTGGCATCCTTGAACGTCAAAGTCAACGCGACGCTGCTGTCTTTCATCAAGGGGGCTTTCAAGTCCATCAACATCAGGTGGTAGCTGCCAGGCTTGAGCTCAACAGTCTGGTTGGCAGGCAGGTCCAAGGCGGGCACCGCTCGCATGCTCATCACGCCGTTGTCCATTTTCATTTCGTGCACTTCGGCCACACCCGCCACAGGGGTGGACACCGCCACCAAGCGGGTGGCCTGGGGTGCCGTGATTTTCATGAAAGCGCCAGTCGCTTTTTGCCCTTGCACAGTGGCGCGGGCCCAGCCGTTTTCGATCTTCACTTGCGCTTGCACGGCGCCCATCGCCATGCAGGTGGCGAGCAAACAAGTGACGTATTTCAATGGGGTGTTCATTTTCAAATCCTTTGCGTGGTGATTGTCGTTGATCAATGCTGATGCTCAGCGGTGCCAGCGCTGGGCATGAGCTCCAGTGCAGCGGCGGGGGACTTCAAGTCCGACAGCTTTTGCCCGGGCTTGGGCACTTCCACCCAGTCCATTCGACCTTGTTCACAGACTTGCTGCACCGGCCAGAACATCATGCCGGCTTGTGCGGGCAAGCTGCCCATCAGAACGAACTCGTCGTAATGACCGTTGGGCAAAAAATCCTCTGGCGTTTTGGCGGTCCAGCTGATGCGGGACACGTCTTCGGTGATGGTGCGGCCATGGCTGGTGTAGGGTTGAGCGAGCTTTTCGCGCGTCACCTCCAGCCGCCAACCGGCTTTGGGCATGGGCTTGGCACCTTGCACTCCCGCCGGAATGTCCACCACGATTTGGCGCGTCGGCGAGTTGCCGCAACCATGCCCGACTTTGAACGTGGCTTTATAGCTTTGGCCGGCGGTGGCCACAGGGTATTCGAGCACGGTATGGGCCTGGCTCAGACCGGCATATGCGGCCAGGCACACAACGGCCGTGGTTTGAAAAATGCTCATTTGTGGTTCCGTTTTAAAAATTGGCCTTCAACTCAGCCGTATAGCTGCGCTGCGGATAGGGGTGGAAGTTCCAGTACTTGTCGTTGTTCAGGTTGTCGACGCCAAAGGCCGCCACCAGCTGAGGGTTGATCTGCCAACGCGCACGCGCATCCAGAGTGGTGTACGGGCTGACACCCATGTAGGCATAACCGTTTACATCCGAATTGTTGAGCGTGCGGAACTGCTGGCCGCTGTAGCGCAAAGCCACCGAGCTGGACCAAGCCGCATTCCAGCGGTAACCGGCCAACAATGTGGAGCGCCACTTGGGAATGTTAGGCTGCATTTTGCCGACAGTGTCGCCCGGCGTGGTGACAAAGCCTTGGTTGGCTTTGATGATGGAGTCGGCATAGGTCACGCTGCCGGTCAAGTCAAACCCCGACCAACCCAAATTTTGCCAGGTGAAGGCGTTTTCCAAACCTCGGGTTTGAATGCGGTCCACGTTTTGCACCCGACTGATCGTTCGGTTGCCTGCCGCAGGGTCGATCACCGACTGCGAATAAATCCCGTCTTGCGTGTCTTCCGCAAATGCGGTCACACGCCACTGGGTCTTGTCCAAAGTTTTCTCGTAGCTCAGCTCTTGCGTGATTGACTTTTCTGGGCGCAGGTTTGGGTCGTTAATGTATTGCGAGTTGGTGGTCGACGTGGCGCCATACAACTCGGCCACGGTGGGCATGCGCACCGCACGGCCGACAGCGTATTTAACGAAAGCATCAGGCGCCAACTGCCAAGACAGCGCCCCCTTAGGCGACAAGAAATTTTCGCTGCGGTTGGCATACACCTGGCTACTGGTCGAAGAAAAACGGGACAGGCCTTGTGTGGCGTTCCAGCTTTCACTGCGCAGACCCAACACCGCGCGCCACTGCGGCGCAAAACGCCAAGTGTCTTGGGCGTACAGGCTTTGCAGCTGGGTGCGGCCGCCCACTTCGCTGGCCAAGGTACCAGCGCCATCGGCGAGCCAGTTGCCTGTGATGTTGGAGGTCAGATAACGGTATTTGTAACTGTCTTGCTGGGCGCCGAAGTCCACCACATGCTCGCCCTTGGGACCTTGCGGCCGCCACGTGCCGCGCAAGGCCAGGTTGTTCCAGCCCGTGCCTGAACCGTCCGCGATGGTGCCCGCACCGCCGGTTTGCGCGCTGGGCAAAGGGTTGCTGGCGGCATTCTGGCGTTTGGTGTCTGAGCCGTAGTCGTACAGGCTGGCCGCCACCTCCCAGTCGAACACGCCTTGCGTGCGACTCTTGACCGAAATGCCATGCAGGGTGTGCGTGAGTGTTTCATTGGTCAAGGGAAAGTCGCCACCGGTCAATGCGGCATAGCTGCGGTTATCGATGTTGACGACCCCGCTGGTCACCGGCTGACCCGCTACCGTTAAATACGACTGGGGCCGACCTTCGGAAGTGTTTTGCCAAACGCCCAGGGTGTAGGTGGCGCGCACAGTGGAGCTGAAGTCGTAAGCCACTTTGGCTTTCACATGGTCTTGCACCGTGTGGTACTGCGTGCCCGTGCCCAGGATCAGCCAGGGCGCATTGGCACTGCTGGCGCCGGGAACCGCACCGGCCACGGCGGTGCCCGAGCTGCCTGCCGTGCTTGTACTGACGGTGCGCGTCGCAAAGGTCAAGGGCTGGCCTTGGCTGTCGGTATGGTTGAAGTTAAAGAACCAAGACCAATCGCCACTGCGGCTGCCCAGAGCTGCGCTGGTTTGCACGCCGCCGTAGGTGGCACGGGTGCTGTACAGGTCAAAGGGTTGGCGAACATAGGCGATCTTGGCTGTACCTTCCAACTTATCGGGCATGCGGGTGGTGTAGTCGACCACCGCGCCCACCGAGTTACCTGGGTACGCGGCCGAAAACGGGCCGTACATCACGTCCACGCGTTCGATTTCTTCGGGTGTGACCATGCCCCAGCGCGGCGGAAAGCTCAAGCCACCCACCCCATTGCCCAGGTAGTTGCTGAGCAAAATACCATCGGCGTAGACCGCCGAGCGGGCGCTGTTGCCGGTACCCGAGGCGCGGCTAGAAAGGATGGCGTGGTTGTAGTCGCCCATGTAGCGCTTACGCACCAACAGACTGGGGAAGTACTTGAGCGCGTCCTCACTGTCCGTCGCGTTGATGCTTTGCGCGATCTGCTGCGCGGTGATGCCCTCCATGGTGGCGGTGATCTGGGTTGGTAGCGAGGTCGGGGATTTGCCCACCACGGTGACCACGCCGCCGTCTTTGCTGGGCGTATTTGAGTCGGCTTGTTGAGCAGAGAGAACAAAGGGATAAGCCAAGGCCAGAGCCAAAGCGATGCGATTTTTGCGCATGAAAATTCCTGAAAATGAAACACGAACGACGCGCACGGCTTAAGCCACGGCGTCAACAACGAGGATCAGGAAAGTGCAGGCGGGCCGCGAGGCGGCAGGGGAGAGGCGGTCAGCCAAGCAATATGGGCTGAAGGAATGGGGCGCAAGGCGTGTGCCAAGACACTGGCGGTGTCGAAACTGAGCACCACGGGAGACGGGGGTGCGCTGACCTGTGCGCACAAGGGGCAGTCCATGCTGCTGGACAATTTGACGGTGTCGCCCGAGCCGCCACTCGCGCCATCGTCAGCGCTGACCATTTTCATGCCGCCCATGGCCGAGCAGACCATTTGGCTGCCTTGTGGATTCACCAAGGGCGAAGCCACCGAAACACCCACGAACAACACAAACCAAACCAGCACGAGGCGGGCAAGGAAGTGGGCGTTGCGCAGGGTTTGCATGGTGTGGAATTATGCACGACCGCTTTTCAAGCCAAGTCGCGCAGCACCTGAGGTTCAATCTCCGCCCATTCAGCGTCCGTGAACAATCGTGATCGGGTGTGAAAGGCTTTGCCCGAGGCGCCTTCGAGCGAAAACGTCCCGCCATGCCCCTCGATCACGTCGATGATGAGTTGCGTGTGCTTCCAATACTCGTACTGAGACTTGCTGATGTAGAAAGGTACCGCGCCAATTTCACCCAATTTGACGTCGTAGGGCCCAATCGTCAGATCCGTGGGCAAATAACAGTTGGCGGCACTGTTATCGCAGCACCCACCCGACTGATGAAACATCAACGCACCGTGCTCGGCTTTGAGCTCTTCGATCAGGGCCAGCGCTTCGGCTGTGGCCATCACACGTTCGACCATGTCATCTCCTTGAAAATCGAAAAAAAGGGGCGGATCACTCCGCCCCCTGCTAGCTTTAACGATTCAATCAATCAGAAGAAGCCCAACTTGCTTTCGCTGTAGCTGACCAACAGGTTCTTTGTTTGTTGGTAGTGGTCCAGCATGACCTTGTGGGTTTCGCGGCCAATGCCCGACTCTTTGTAGCCACCGAAAGCGGCGTGCGCAGGGTAGGCGTGATAGCAGTTGGTCCACACGCGGCCAGCCTTGATGGCGCGGCCCATGCGGTAAGCCACATTGCCGTTGCGGCTCCACACACCAGCGCCCAAGCCGTACAGCGTGTCGTTGGCAATTTCCAGGGCTTCGGCTTCGTCCTTGAAGGTGGTCACGGCCAGCACGGGGCCAAAGATTTCTTCTTGGAAGATGCGCATTTTGTTGTGACCTTTGAACAAGGTAGGCTGCACGTAGTAGCCGCCTTCCAGGTCGCCGCCCAGGTGCGCTTGGTGACCACCGGCCAACACTTCAGCGCCTTCTTGCTTGCCCAACTCCAGGTAAGACAAGATTTTGGTGAGTTGCTCTTTGGACGCTTGCGCACCCATCATGCTGTCGGTGTCCAAAGGGTTCTGGTGCTTGATGGCGGCCACGCGCTTCAAGACACGCTCCATGAACTTGTCGTAGATGCTTTCTTGGATCAGCGCACGCGATGGGCAGGTGCAGACCTCGCCTTGGTTGAAAGCGAACAAGACCAAGCCTTCAATCGCTTTGTCCAAGAAGCCATCGTCTTTATCCATGATGTCGGCAAAGAAGATGTTGGGCGACTTGCCGCCCAACTCCAACGTGGCTGGAATCAGGTTGTTGGCAGCAGCCTGGGCGATCACGCGACCGGTGGACGTGGAGCCGGTAAAGGCAATTTTGGCGATGCGCTTGGAAGTCGCCAAAGGCATGCCGGCTTCGCGACCATAGCCGTTGACGATGTTTAACACGCCGGGGGGCAGGATGTCGGCAATCAACTCGGCCAAGATCAAGATGCTGATCGGGGTGGATTCAGCGGGCTTCAGAACCACGCAGTTGCCAGCGCCGATAGCGGGGGCCAGCTTCCAGGCGGCCATCAGGATGGGGAAGTTCCAAGGGATGATCTGACCGACCACGCCCAGAGGCTCCTGGAAGTGATACGCCACGGTGTTTTCGTCGATGTTGGACAGCGCGCCTTCTTGCGCACGCAGGCAACCGGCGAAGTAACGGAAATGATCAACGGTCAGCGGAATGTCGGCGTTCAAGGTTTCGCGAATGGCCTTGCCGTTGTCCACGGACTCGGCATAAGCCAGCAGCTCCAGGTTGGCTTCGATGCGGTCGGCAATTTTGAGCAGCAGGTTGGAACGGGTGGCCGCGTCGGTCTTGCCCCAAGCATCAGACGCCGCATGCGCTGCGTCCAACGCCAACTCGATATCAGCGGCGTCAGAGCGAGCGGCTTGGGTGTAGACCTTGCCACTGATGGGCGTGATCACATCAAAGTACTGACCTTTGACAGGGGCCACAAACTTGCCGCCAATGAAGTTGTCGTAACGGGCTTTGTATTGAATTTTGGCGCCAGCGGCGCCGGGTGCTGCATAGATCATGGGGTCTCCAGTTTTTGCTTCAAAGTGAACAATGGGCGCAGCACACTTGGCGCTGCACGCATTTGTTTTTGCAAAACAAATGCCAACCCGCGAGAACTAAGGGTTAACACCAATGAGTCTGCGCCAATGCCCCCAAACCCAGCCGCAACCCAAGGGTTTGCCCTTGACGCAATCGGCCCATTTGTGTCCGTTGTCCGCGAGTTGTCAGCAACACCTGTCACAAATTGGGACAGTTGACACCTCTTGTAAACAACAGCGCTTGCAACAACCAAACCAGCACCTAGACTGCAACACAAATAAGACCTCGGTCACCGGAGACAATCCATGCGCGTTCACACCATCTTGCCCGCACCTCAGCTCAGGCAGGCCAGACTTCAGCTGGTCGAGCAAGGTATTTCGCCCGCACCCGTGGTGGATGCATTGGTCTCCCGCTCTTGGCACCGCAGCCTCGCCGCAGGTCTATCCCCCATAGGTCGGCTCGACTGCCATGACAATTTGGTCGGTAACAGTCTGCAGCGCGCTCGGACACTCAACCATGAGTTGATCAGTCATTCGGAGCCCGTGATGGAATACCTGTTTGAGCAAGTGAGCCACAGCCACAGCATGGTGATCTTGGCCGATGCGCAAGGTGTCTTGATGCACACGCTGGGCGATTTGGACTTCCTCAACAAGGCCGAGCGAGTTGCTTTGCGCTGTGGGGCCTCTTGGGCAGAAAATCAACGCGGCACCAACGCCATCGGCACCGCTTTGGCTGAAACACATGACGTAGAAATCAACGGTGCAGAACACTATCTGGACCGCAACGGATTCCTCACCTGCGCTGCCGCACCCATTGTTTCGGCACAAGGCCAGCTCATGGGGATACTGGACATCTCCGGAGATCACCGCAGCCGACACCCCCACACCTTGGGGCTGGTCTCCACCGCTGCGCGCATGATCGAAAACAGTCTGGTGCTCTTTGCCTGCCGTCAGCAAATTTTGCTGCAACTGCACACCCGCCCCGAAGGCATAGGCACCGTCGCTCAAGGCATGATTGCCTTCTCTGAAGACGGTTGGCTGGTTGGCGCCAATCGCAAAGGATTGGAGTTTATCGGGCTGAAACATGAAGATATTGGTGCCACCCTGTGGTCGCACTTATTTGATCTGGATTTCCAACGCATGCTGGGCCTGCAACAACGCCATGGCCATCGCCCCTGTCTTTTGCACACCCCACAAGGCAAGGCACTGTATGCACAGTTGCACCATCAAAGTCGAATTCAACAAAAAATCACCCACTGTGCGGCCCCCGCCAAGGACGCATTAAGTCAACTCGACAGCGGTGATCGGCTCTGGCGCAGCGCTGCAGACAAAGCGCGCCGCGTCATCGACAAAGGCATTGCGCTGCTGGTGACCGGCGAATCCGGGGTCGGCAAAGAATTGTTCGCGCAAGCGGTGCACCAATGCTCGCTTCGCAAAGCCCATCCCTTTGTCGCGATCAATTGCGCGGCCCTGCCGGAGCATTTGATTGAAGCGGAATTGTTTGGTTATGTGAACGGCGCCTTTACCGGTGCCACGCGACAAGGCGCACCCGGGCGTCTGCGTGAAGCTGACGGCGGCACTTTGTTCCTGGATGAAATTGGCGACATGCCCTTGTCGCTGCAAACCCGTTTGCTGCGGGTACTGCAAGAGCGCCAGGTCACGCCGCTGGGAAGCAGCACCCCCGTGCCTGTGGACTTCAACCTCATTTGCGCCACTCATCAAAACCTACGCCAAGCGGCAGAGGCGGGGCGCTTTCGCAGCGACCTGTATTACCGCATCAATGGTCTTACCGTCGAATTGCCGGCCTTGCGTGAGCGCTCTGATTTTCAGACCTTGACGGAACGCATGTTGCAAGAGTTCGCCCCCGATATGGACCTGGGCATTGCGCCGGAGGTCATGAGCGCGATGGCGGCCTTTGACTGGCCAGGCAATTTGCGCCAGCTCAGCCATGTCTTGCGAACCGCAGTTGCTTTGATGGACGCACACGAGTCGCAAATCCACTGGGTGCATCTGCCCGACGACATTGCTCAGGATCTGCAGTCAAGCGCAGAGCATCCAGTACCGTCATCACCCGCGCAAAATCTTCACGAACTCTCACGCAATGCCATTCAGCAAGCGCTAGAAAATGCGCGCGGCAATGTTTCGGCCGCGGCCCGCCAATTGGGCATCAGCCGGCAAACTCTCTATAGAAAATTACCCTAATCTGCGTCATCTGCGCGACCACCGAAGGCTGCTTTGAACATTACGCTGGCGGCTTCTTTTATGGAGATGCTCATGCTCAAACTCTGCGGCTTTGCAGCCAGCAATTACCACAACAAAGTCAAATTCGCCTTGCTTGAAAAAGGCGTTCCCTTTGAAGAAGAGCTGGCTTGGGTCGGCCAAACCGATGCCGCTGCCAGCCCCTTGGGCAAAGTGCCCTACCTCAAAACCGAGCAAGGCGCGCTGTGCGAGTCGGCCGTGATGCTGGAATACATCGAACAGCATTACCCGCAAAACCCGCTGCTACCTGCTGACCCGTTTGCGGCGGCCAAGGTGCGCGAGTTGGCGTTGTTTCTGGACTTGCACTTGGAGTTGGTGGCACGCAACCTGTACCCCGAAGCGTTTTTTGGCGGCAAGGTCAGCGACTCGGTGAAAGAAAAAGTCGGCGCGCAACTGGAAAAGAACGTGGCTGCTTTTGCCAACTTGGCCAAGTTCTCGCCTTTCGTGGCGGGCGACACCCTGAGCTTGGCCGACTGCGCCGCCGTGACGCACCTGCCCCTGATCTCCGGTGCCACCAAGCTCATTTACGGCAAAGACTTTTTGGCCGCATTGCCTGCGCGCGATTACCTGAAGATGATGGGCGAGCGCCCCCACATGCAAACCATCAATGCCGACCGCAAAGCGAATATGGAGTTGATGATGTCGCGCATGAAGGCCAAGCCTTAACGCAGAAACGACCTCATGCTCAGTAACGTGGCGGCCTGAAAACCCCAGGACCTCGCCACGTAACACCGCGCAGCGCACGCTTTTTCCGCTTTGCACAAAAGCGGCAAAAGCTTGACGCGGCTCAATATTGCGCCGCTGAACAAGGCCTACGATGAACACTTATTTACGAGGTTTCATCCATGACCCAGCATTCCACCCCCCCCGACAACCAAGCCGCATTGCGTGACCAATTGCTGGCACAGCGCGCAGAACTGCTGGAGCGCATGGCTTATGAGCGTGGCGGTGTCATGGGCCGTGCCGAAGTAGCGGCTACGCAGTACGAAACTGCCTCCAGCGACAACGCCCAGCTGCGCACCGAGCGCGAAACCAACTTTGCCATGAGCGAACACGAGACCGCCGAACTGGCTGACATCGACCGTGCCTTGGAACTGATGGACAAGGGCGATTACGGCACTTGCATTGACTGCGAGGTCACGATCCCCGTGGCACGCCTGATGGCCACACCCACCGCATTGCGCTGTATCGCCTGCCAGTCGGCGCACGAATCGCACCACCCCCAGATTTAAAGCAACCAAGAGGAATTTCAATGTCTACTTTTCACGCCGTCGTCTGGATCGATCACACCGAGGCCCATGTCGCCATGTTCGACAAAGAGCATGTGGAAACCCAGCGCATTCGCTCGCGCAGTCACCACAAGCACCAAGGCAAGGGTGCCGACCTGAGCGCCCTGTTCAGCGACGTGGCCAACGCCTTGGTGGGTTGCAAAGAAATTTTGCTGACCGGTCCCGGCTTGGCGCGTCAACAATTTCGCGACTGGTGCATTCAGCACCACCACGCCACCGCAGCCAGCATTGTGGACAGCGTGACCACCGATCACCCCAGCGACGCGCAACTGGTGGCCATGGCCAAGCAGTACTTCAAGAAGTTCGACAACATGGCCGCCGACCCGTCCATGACGTCCTGAAATCGGGCCACTCGCTGGCGCACGCCAAGCCCTGAGGCTGCTATGCTGACGGGCATGAAAAGCCTTTTCCACTTCGCCTTCAACGTCACCGACTTGGATGAAGCGCGCCGCTTTTATGGCGGCGTTTTAGCTTGCCAAGAAGGCCGTAGCACCGCCACCTGGGTGGACTTTGATTTCTTCGGCCATCAAATCTCTTTGCATTTGGGTACGCCGTTTCCCACCTCGGCCACAGGCCATGTGGGTGAGTACTTGGTACCCATGCCGCATTTCGGTTTGATTATGCAAAAAGCCGACTGGCAAGCGCTGGCCGACCGCCTGCAAGCGGCAGCCACGGCGTTTGTCATCGCACCGCATCTGCGTTTTGCCGGTCTGCCTGGCGAGCAGTGGACCATGTTTTTTCTAGACCCTTTCGGCAACCCGATCGAGGTCAAGGGTTTTGAATCCCTGGAGACGGTTTACGCCAGCTGAACGATCTCTTGATCGATGGCGCCAAACAGGCTTTCGCCCTTTTTGCCTTTGACTTCAATGCGGATCGTGTCGCCAAACTTCATGAACTCGGTGCTCGGCTTGCCGTCCAAAATGGTCTCAATGGCACGCTTTTCGGCAATGCAGCTGTAGCCCTTGGGCCACTCGGGGTGTCCGTCCACGTCCACACTTTTGTTGCTCACCGTGCCGCTGCCCACCACGGAGCCGGCGCGCACGTTGCGGGTTTTGCAAATGTGCGCAATCAGTTGGCCAAAGTGAAATGTCATTTCAGGCCCGGCTTCGCACAGCCCCACCTTGCGGCCGTTCCAAGTGGACTGCACCGTCAAATTCAAACGCCCATGATCCCAGGCATCACCCAACTCGTCGAGCGTCACGGCCACGGGGCTGAATGCGGTGGCTGGCTTGCTTTGAAAAAAGCCAAAGCCCTTGGCCAATTCGCTCGGAATCAGGTTGCGCAAACTCACATCGTTGGCGATCATCACCAGGCGAATACCCTCCAGCGCCTCATCAGCGCTTGTAGCCATGGGTATATCGCCCGTGATCACGGCAATTTCAGTTTCAAAGTCGATGCCAAACGCTTCGTCGCGGCACACCACATCATCGCAAGGGCCGATAAAGTCGTCGCTTCCGCCTTGGTACATCAAAGGGTCTTGGTAAAAACTCTGCGGCACTTCGGACTGGCGCGCGGCGCGCACCAACTCCACATGGTTTAGGTAGGCTGAACCGTCGGCCCACTGGTACGCGCGCGGCAAAGGGGCCATGCATTGCTTGGGGTCAAAAGGGAAAGCGTGACGCGCCTTGCCGCTGTTCAGGGCCTGGTACAGGTCCTCCAATTGCGGGGAGATGAAATTCCAATCGTCCAGCAATTGCTGCATGCGGGTGGCGATGCCCGTCGCATAATGGGCAGTGGTCAAATCGCGGGACACAACGACCAGTTGTCCGTCACGTGAACCGTCTTTGTAGGTGGCTAATTTCATGGGCTTGATGTCTTTTGTAAAGCGAATCCGCTACAGTGGGGGTCACGCCGCAGATTACGCATTGTTAAACTAATTTAACTAAACGAAACTACATTCTAGTGGATATGGACGAAACGCGCAGCCCTGCCAATGACAAGGAACGAGCCGGCATTCAATCGGTTGAAGTGGGTTTTGCCCTGCTCGACGTCCTGGCCAACGCGCCCGCGCCCTTGATGCTGCGAGACTTGGCAGGCGCAGCCGGCATGAGCGCGGCCAAAGCGCACCGCTATCTGGTGAGCTTTCAGCGTTTGGGCCTGGTGGTGCAAGACACCTCTAACACCCGCTACGAGCTGGGTCCAGCCACCTTGCGCTTGGGCTTGTCCACCTTGTCCCGCCTGGACGCCGTGAAGATGGCGCGCGAACGCTTGCCCGCCTTAATGGGCGCCATAAGCCATACCTTAGCTCTGGCAGTCTGGGGCAACCGTGGGCCGACCCTGGTGCATTGGCAGGAGTCGCCCTTGGCGGTATCGGTGAATTTGCGCCTGGGCGACGTCATGCCCTTGCTGTCTTCGGCCACGGGCCGCTGCTTTACCGCCTTTTTAAGCCCCGAAGGCCAGTTGGACAAGCTGACGCCTTTGCTGAAAGAAGAAATGGCCTTGGCCCACAAACTCGGCCGTGCCGATGTGCCGGCCACGTTGGCGGCCGTGCGGGCCTTGCAAACCGAAACGCGCCAACAGGGCTTGGGTCGCGTGGTGAACGTGCTGCTGCCTGGCGTCTCAGGACTGTGCGCACCGGTGTTTGATGCCGACCAGCATCTGGCGCTCGGTGTGGTGGCGCTGGGATCTTCGGCCAGTTTTGACGCATCGCTTCAAGGGCCTGTGGTGCAGTCTCTGCTGCAGATGACGCGCCAGCTGTCGCAAGACCTGGGTCACCGGGCTTGAGTCAGCAAGGAGTTGTTCGCATGAGCCAGCACGCGACAGGGCCCTCACTGGCCGCCTTAGGTGTCATCACCGCCTTGGTTGCGGGGGTTCACTTGGCCCTGCTGCTGGGCGGGCCAGACAGCTTGCGCGTATCGCTCAAGCCGCAAGTCACACGCACCCAGACCTTTCAAACCCGCAGCATGGAAGCGCCCCAGACCAGCGCAGCGCCTGCGCCGGTTCAACGCACCAAACCACCGCGCGCCCCACCTCAGCCCGCCACCATGCCGCCCACGCGCCCCACTGAGCTGGCCGTGGCCACGGAAGCCCTGCCTGTCGTCTCGGAAGCTGTCGCACCCACGAACAGCGAGAGTTCCAGTCAAGTCGCCGCCCACACCCCACCGCCACCGCCACCGCCACCGCCACCGCCGCCGCCACAGCTTGAACCTTTGCCGCCCGTCACGCCAGCGCCCATGGCCTTGGCGGTGGGCGCCTTGCCCCCATCCACACTGATCGGCTACAAACTCACCGGTCAAGAGCGGGGGCTGACCTACTACGCCAGCGGCGAGTTGCGCTGGCAGCACAACCCCACGGACTATGCAGCGAGTCTGACCATCAAAGCGTTTTTGATTGGCTCACGTGTTTTTTCCAGCGTGGGCAGCGTGGGCCCGCAGGGCTTGATGCCTGTGCGCCATGGCGACAAATGGCGCGGCGAGAAAGCCACCCACTTTGATGCCGAGAACCACCGCATCATCTTCAGCAACAACAAACCCAGTGTCGACTTGCAGCCGGGCGCGCAAGACCAGGTCAGCCTGTATGTCCAATTGGCGGCAGCCATGGCCGGGGACCCTGAACGCTACAAACCGGGCAGCAGCGTCAGCATCCAAACGGCCACCATCAACGATGCTGTGCCTTGGACTTTGACCCTGCAATCCGAAGAGACCTTGCAAGTGGACGGCAAGCCCATGCTGACCACCAAATGGGTGTGCTTGCCGCGTGGCAAATTCGACACCCAGGTCGAGCTGTGGCTGTCGCGTGCACAGGCATGGATGCCGGTGCGCATTCGTATCACACAGGTCAGCGGCAGCTTCATCGACATGGCCATGGACAGCATCCAACCCCTGGCACCCTTGGTCAGCGCACCCGCTGCCAACTGAATAACCCTTGGCACTTGAAATAATCTCGGATGGACTCAACTGCAAGGTCAAAGTTGAGTGAGAATGACACCATGAACCTGCTTTACGAATCTGATTCTTTCACCGTGATGCACATGCTGGCCAACGACGAGGGCGAGGCCGCCATCGCCAAAGGCCCTGTACTGGAACGCCACGGCTTTGAAATCGTCGACAAGCGCTCGGGCAAAGAGGTTTACCTGGACGGCTCTTGGGCTGAGATGTTCCAGCAGCACATCCATGCCTGGCAGCAACAAACGCCCACGCAAGAAGAAGTGGAAGACACGCTGGAAAGCTACGCCGGTCTGGCGCAGCAACCGGTGGTCGTTCACTGAGCTTTCACTGACCCTTCATTGACGTTTCAATGCGGCTCGGTGGGGGCCACCCACCAGGTGTACAGCGGCGACACAATCAGCAGCACTGCAACCAACCGGCACACTTGAAACGCCGTCACAACCGGCACACCCAACTCCAGCACCTTGGCGGTGATCGCCATCTCTGCAATGCCGCCCGGTGCCGTACCCAAAATTAGGGTCGCCGGATGCAAGCCTGTGATCTCGGCCATGGCCCAGCCCAGACCGGCTGATGACACCATCATCAACAACGAACCCACCACCACAGAGACCATCCATTGCGGCGCGGTATGGATGAATTCTTTTTGAAAACGCACGCCCAGGCTGATGCCGATCACCAACTGCGCGGCGTTGGAGAGTTCCGTCGGAATGGCCGTCCATTGCTGGCCTGACAACGTCACGCCCATGGACACCAACATGGCGCCCATGAACCAGGGGTTGGCCCGCTTGAGCCAGCGCATGACCCCAGCCCCAGCCCCGGTAGCCAGGGCCAACAGGAGCAAGCCTGGCCAATGCGCCACGCGCGTCCCCGGCAACAGTGCGCTGTTCACGTGCAAGCCCCAATGCGCCTGAAACCATTGCATACCAAAAGGCAGCAAAAGCACCACCAGCAAGAGCCGCATGCTGTGCGCGGCGGCGACCAAATCGGTCCGTGCGCCAGCCCGCTCGGCCAGCAAAGTCATCTCAGAAGCACCGCCGATGGCGCCCGAAAAATAGCTGGTGGCGCGAACCGCTTGGGCCGTGTAAGGCGCAGCGCCCTGCATGAGTTGTTCGGCATGCCTTTGATGCAACCAGACGCCAAAGCCATAGCCCAAAGCCAGGGCCCAGACAATGCCCAGCGCAATCGCCCACCACAAGCTCAGCACCAACGCGCCCACTTGCGGCGTGAAATACAAGCCCAGCGCCGTGCCAATGGTCCACTGCCCCGCATTGCGCAGCGCATCTGCGCTGCGCGTGGGCCAGCCCGCCAAAGAGCAGGCGGCAGTGGCCAGCATGGGGCCGATCATCCACGGAATGGGCGTGCGCAGCCACTGGCACAGCAAAGCTGCGCACAAGGCGACGCACAAGGTGAGCGTGATCTGCAGCGCGTCACGCCCGTTGAGATTCAGCCTTCTCAAGCGTGGCGACGGATGCTGTCGGCCAACGTGCCCACCATCTGCTCGATCTGGGCCTTGTCGACCGTGAAGGCCGGACACAGCACCAGGTTGTCACCCGCCGCACGGATCAGCAGACCGTGGTGGTAACAGTCCAGGAAAATATTGAACGCACGCTTGCCCGGCGCACCGGCCATGGGCGCCAGCTCCACCGCACCGGCCAGGCCCAAGGTACGGATACCGATCACATTGGGCAGGCCCTTGAAGGCCGCTTGCATGGCATCGCCCAGCACCGGGGCCATGGCGCCCGCGCGGGCAAACAAGTCCTCTTCTTTGAACAAGTTCAAAGTGGCAATGGCCGCGGCGCAGGCCACCGGGTGACCGGAGTAGGTGTAACCGTGGAAGAACTCGATCACATGCTCGGGCGAGCCCGCGTTCATCATGCCGTCGTACAAGAAGTCGCGGCAGATCACGCCGCCCAAAGGAATCACGCCGTTGGTGACGCCCTTGGCAAAGTTGATCATGTCGGGCACCACGCCGTAATAGTCGGCAGCAAAGTTCGTCCCCATGCGGCCAAAACCGGAAATGACTTCATCGAAAATCAACAAAATGCCGTGCTTGTCGCAAATCTCGCGCAAGCGTTTGAGGTAACCCTGCGGTGGCAAATACCAGCCGGCAGAACCTGCCACCGGCTCGACGATGATGGCCGCCACGTTGCTCGGGTCGTGCAGCACCAAGATGCGGTTTTCCAACTCGAGCAGCGGGTCTTCTTTCCACACCGGTTCTTGGTTATGGATGTAGGCGTTGTCTACCGGGTCGTGAATAAATCGCATGTGGTCCACGCGCGGCAGCAACTGCGCGCCATACACCTTGCGGTTGGCGGGCAGGCCGCCCACGCTCATGCCGCCAAAGTTCACGCCGTGATAGCCTTTTTCTCGACCAATGAAGATGTTGCGATGGCCCTCGCCGCGGGCGCGGTGATAGGCCAGCGCCACTTTCAAGGACGTGTCGGCCGCCTCGGAACCCGAGCTGCAAAACAGCACCTTGTTCAAGTCACCGGGCGCCAACTCGGCAATCATGGCGGCCGCTTGAAAGGCTTTGTCGTTGCTGACCTGGAACGCCGTGGCGTAGTCCAGCGTGTCCAGCTGCTTTTTGATTGCCTCATTGATCGGCTTGCGGTTGTGGCCCGCTGTCACGCACCACAGGCTGGAAATGCCGTCCAGGATTTTTTGCCCGTCGTGCGTGGTGAAGTTCAGGCCCTCAGCCGACACCACCACACGAGGGTCGCTACGAAACTGACGGTTGGCAGTGAAGGGCAACCACTGATGGTCCATGTTGAAGGTGGGTTGGGTCATAGGTCCTACTGCTGTATAGATTGAAGGGCGCTGGCTTGATAACTTTCAGTGTAATTCCTTGACCCCTTCAAAGCAAATGCCATTCAAGGCGATGGGTCACGTGACGGACAAGTACTGGCGCTATGCTGCGCTGCGCCATGCTGCGCTGCGCCTAACGACATCCCGGCAGCCTTGGCCTACAATCAAAAGCATTCTTTCCATGCCGCTCACGTGCGCATGCCTCAGCGATCCTCTTTGACCATGAACCACGCCTACATCCTCACCCTTTCCTGCCCTGACCGTACCGGCATCGTGCACGCCGTTTCCGGTTTCTTGCTGGAGCGTGGCGGCAACATCGAAGAAGCCGCCCAATACAACGACCATGACACCGGCCTGTTCTTCATGCGGGTGCAATTCGCCTGCGACCAGGTCGCACAAGAAGAGTTGCGCAGCCAGTTGACCTCTTTTGCCCAGCCCTTTGAAATGGTGTGGCATTTGCATGCGACCACCCAGCCCATGCGCACGGTGATTTTGGTCAGCAAAGAAGGCCACTGCCTGAACGACTTGTTGTTTCGCTGGAAGAGCGGTTTGTTGCCGCTCGACATTCGCGCCATCGTCAGCAACCACCGTGAGTTTTATCAACTGGCGGCCAGCTACAACGTGCCGTTTCACCACATTCCCGTCACCGCCACCACCAAGGCGCAGGCCGAGGCCAAGCAGTACGAGATCATCCAGGCCGAAGGCGCCGAGTTGGTGGTGCTGGCCCGTTACATGCAAATTTTGAGTGATGATCTGTGCCGCAAATTGTCCGGTCGAGCTATCAACATTCACCACTCTTTCTTGCCCAGCTTCAAAGGCGCCAAGCCTTATTACCAAGCGCATGACCGGGGTGTGAAACTGATCGGCGCCACCGCGCATTACGTCACCGCCGACCTGGACGAAGGCCCGATCATTGAGCAAGACGTGGCCCGGGTGGACCATAGCAAAACCGTGGAAGACTTCACCACCCAAGGGCGTGACACCGAAAGCCAGGTGCTGGCCCGTGCCGTCAAATGGCACAGCGAGCACCGGGTGCTGCTGAACGGTCACAAAACGGTGATCTTCAAATAAACCAGAGCATGACCTCGCGCATACCGCCCATCCAATGCCTGTTGACCTTTGAGGCTTTGGCGCGGTTGCGCAGCGTGACCCAAGCCGCAGAGGAACTGTTCGTCACGCCCAGCGCGGTCAGCCACCGCGTTAAGCAGCTCGAACAAATTATCGGCACCAAGCTGTTCGGTCGAGCCGACTTTTCACTCACCATTGAAGGCATTGAGTACCTGGCGCATGTGCGTGAAGGCCTGGCTTCATTGGAAAAATTTCCGGGCGCCAACAACTCGCCAGGGCGGCGCAAACTAAAGCTGGCCGTCACGCCGACCTTTGCCCGATCGGTGCTGATGCCTCGCCTGCGCCAATTCATTGAGGCTTACCCCGAAATCGATCTAACCCTGCAGGTGACCATTCCCCTGATGGACGTGGTGGCCGAGGACGCCGACCTGATCGTGCGCTTTGGCACCGGCCGCTACGCCGATGTGGAGCACGTGTGTCTGATGACGGACGAGGTCACACCTTTGGCCTCGCCCGCTTGGCTGCGTGAAAACGGCCCCTTTGCCGCACCCGAAGATTTGCTGGGTCAGCCCCTGTTGCGCAGCCCTTTGGAGCCTTGGCACACTTGGTTTGCGGCACACAACCTGGACTGGCCAGAGCCCATGGAGGGCTCGACCTTCAACGACATTGGTCTGATGTGCGATGCCGCGGCACAAGGTCTGGGCGTGGGACTGATTCGCACCAAGCTGGGCGCGCCTTGGCTGGACAGCGGGCAACTGGTGCGTTTGTATGAGCGCAGCGTGCCCAGCCCGCATGCGCATTACCTGTGCTGGCGTACTGGCACCATGGACCGATGGGAATGCGCCAGCTTTGCCGAATGGCTTAAACACGCACTGGCCTGAACGGCCTGCGGCGTGAAAACGCATGAATTTCACGTCCCAGCCCCAGTTTCTTCATCCCACAGCGGTACGAATGCACGTAAAGTGTCGCTTTGACAACGCCATCACATCATGGCGCCCCTGACAAGGCGAACGTCCTATGAACGCAGTGACCACTCCAGAATTGAACACACCAGCCACAAGTACAGCCCGGGCGAGCCTGCAAAAACAGGTAGTGCAAGCCCTGCGCCAGGTCTTGCCCGAACACGCGATCTTGTTCACCCCCGAAGACACCACGCCTTATGAATGCGATGGCCTGACCGCCTACCGTGAGCGTCCTTTGGTTGTGGCCTTGCCTGAGACCACTGCACAAGTTCAAGCTGTGCTGCAAACTTGCAGTCGCTTGGTCGTACCCGTGGTCGCTCGTGGCGCAGGCACGGGCTTGTCTGGCGGCGCCATGCCACACAAAATGGGCGTGACCTTGTCCATGGCCAAGTTCAATCAAATTTTGCGCATGGACCCGGTCAGCCGCACAGCCATCGTGCAATGCGGTGTGCGTAATCTGGCGATCTCAGAAGCTGCAGCTTCGCACGGCCTGTATTACGCGCCCGATCCCTCCAGCCAAATCGCTTGCACCATCGGTGGCAATGTGGCCGAAAATTCGGGCGGCGTGCACTGCCTGAAATACGGCCTGACATTGCACAATGTGCTCAAGGTCAAAGGCTTCACCATTGAAGGCGATGCCATCGAGTTTGGCAGCGATGCGCTCGACGCCCCCGGCTACGACCTCTTGGCCTTGATGGTGGGCAGCGAAGGCATGCTGGCGGTGACCACCGAAGTGAGCGTCAAATTGGTGCCCAAGCCGCTACTGGCGCGCTGCATCATGGCCAGCTTTGATGACGTGCGCAAAGCCGGTGAGGCCGTAGCCGCCGTGATTGCCGCAGGCATCATCCCGGCCGGGTTGGAAATGATGGACGGCCCCATGACCGCCGTAGTCGAAGACTTTGTGCATGCCGACTACGACCTTAGCGCCGCCGCCATTCTGTTGTGCGAAAGCGATGGCACACCCGAGGAAGTTGAAGAAGAGATTGGCCGCATGAGCGAGGTCTTGCGCCGCTGCGGCGCGACCGCCATTACGGTGAGCCGTGACGAAGCTCAGCGCCTGAAATTTTGGAGCGGTCGCAAAAACGCCTTTCCAGCGTCAGGCCGCATCAGCCCGGATTACATGTGCATGGACTCGACCATTCCGCGCAAGCGCTTGGCCGACATCTTGGAAGCCATTTCAGCGATGGAAGAGAAATACGCACTACGCTGCCTGAATGTGTTCCACGCCGGCGATGGAAACCTGCACCCACTGATTTTGTTCGATTCGAATGATGCCGACCAACTGCGACGCTGCGAATTGTTTGGCGCGGACATATTGGAAACCAGCGTCGCCATGGGTGGCACGGTAACGGGTGAACACGGCGTGGGGATAGAGAAAGTCAACAGCATGTGCGTGCAGTTCAGTCCGCAAGAAAACGAGCAAATGTTCGGCATTAAACGCGCCTTTGATCCGCAAGGTTTGCTCAATCCCGGCAAAGTGATCCCGACGCTGAACCGCTGCGCCGAATACGGCAAGATGCTGGTGCGGGCCGGGGCGATCAAGCATCCGGAGTTGGAGCGGTTTTAAGTATGGCTCAGTACTGGTAAGCCAAACGCAGGCCCAAGGCGCCGCCACTTCCAGAGCGGCGTCCACCAAAGTACCCATTCGTTTGCGAGGCCTGGGTCCATTGCAAAATGCTGTACATGCCCCTACCCCATTGGTGGCGCCAAGACGTCAACCAGGACGATTGCTTTAGATAGTAAAAATCATCTAATACTGCTGGCGGATTCAAACCCACATCATTCACAGCGGCTGCAACGTTGAATTGGGTCCAACCCATAGCCAACAGATCTGTCGATTTCCACTCATAAATCAGCTCCAAGGTTTCCGACTTGTCTTTGTCGCGCACGGTCAGCAAGTCATCGTAAAAATCTTGCGATGCAAATTTCGATCGGCTGTAGCGCAAGCGCAAGGTGGGACGCAAGTAGGTGTCAATACCCACGTAATAGTTGTCGACCAGGTTACGCCTTGCTCTGCTTTCCTTCACAGGCTTGGGGTCGTAGACCCCTCCCTCATCAGATCGCATCACTCCCAACCGCAACTGCGTTCCTGTTTGCAAATGGAGCAAGTTGGCCGCAGCGCTTATTTTTCGGTTGAAATTGATCTTGAAACCAGCACCTAGGGATCCATTATTGAAACCAAATTCTTTGGTTTCATAAGAGAAAAACTGGGGACGATAAACACCCACGATTGTTTGTAATTGGTAGTCGCCCAGCGTGGTGTTGGTGTATGCCTGTAGCCCTGGCGCCGCATTGTTGATTTTCACGAAGCTATTGCCACGGCAAAAAATATCAGGGTCCACCATCCAAGGGGAGTCGACGTCGTAAGTACGGCACCAATTGGTGTTGAAATTGACCACGCCGGCGCGGAATCCCAAATAAGGTGAAGGCGACCAATCGAGATTGGCCACATCCACATGGGCACCCATCAACTGGTCTACCCTGACTTTGATGTTCGCTTCAAGATTCGGGTTGAGCCTGACATTGCTGGTGAATCGCATCCACGGCGAAACGGGTCGGTAATTCCACTTCGTATCGGAGTCCGGCAAGGCCAGAGCGTTGTGATCTTCAACGACACTGCCATCGTTCTGCCGGGGGCTAGATGTATCCGGTTGACTCGGCGTGATAGCCCATGCATCAATGCCCCCCTCAAACGTCGAATTGATTTTGAGACCCTCTGCCTGGGCCGTTGAAGCAATAAGAACAGCCCCCCGCACGCCAAAGGCCATCAGGACCCAAAGTCTGTTGATTTGGGGAAAAGTTAAAAACATGGCGCCAACTGCTCGGTACTTTCCGATCGAGTCAAATAGCCCACCGCCGGTTGATTGCGGGCGATGCAGACCTTCATTTCGGCTTCGTCAGAGACACGGTAAAGATGGCTTTGGGCAATGGCGCTTTTGCGCGCTAAAGCAGAAAGCACATCCGCACTCAACCCCAAAGCGCGAAAGGTTTTGACCGTCACCGGATCGTTGACGGGCATGAAGCAAGCCGACAAGGGCACGCCGCTGAGGCGGACATTTACGCCCGAGTAGACGTCAATCAAATCGCGCACCGAGATCCGAATCACATCGTCCGCGACGCCCTGCTCGGCCAGGGTAAACAAGTCACCGGGATCAGGCCGGTTGTCGATCGCCACCTCCACCACTGGCGTGCGCGAACAGTGCCACACCGTATCGGCCAGGGTCGGCTGGGCCAGTGCAGCCAGTCCAGCGAACAACAGGCAAGGCCACCGCATGCGATTCACGGCATCCCCCATCGAGCGGTATTGACCAAACCCATGGGGGCACATTCTGCGCATTGCTCAATGGGCTCGACATGACGTACAAACCGAGGCTTCTCTCGCAAGAAGTCCGCAAAGGTTTTGTCAGGGTAGTGCGAAAGCCACAATGAAATAAAGCCAGCGACCACGGGGGCCGAATAACTGGTTCCAACGCCACTGAAACGGGTGGTGGCTCGCTCGTTGCCCAGAAAGTCCAGCTCATAGGTAGCGACTTTCAATTTATTCACCGCCCAAGCCGCGTTCACGGGCAAGGAGGCGCCGCCGCCTGGCGCATACACAAAGGTGCGTGCGTCGAGCGCTGAGTAAACCTCAATGCGATTTTCTGCATTGAGGGCACCGACCGAAATCACGCCTGTGCAATTGGCCGGTTCGTGCAGCGGCTTATGAAAGTTATTGCCTGCCGCCGCGACAATGAATTTGTGCTCCTGAACCAACCGGTCAATCAACGCTTGTAAATCAGCACCACACACCGCAAAGCCACCGGCCATACTGAGGTTGATGATTTTGGCGGGGTTGGGATTGTCGGACAACCCCAAAACGGGCAAGCCTGCGGCCCAGGCGATGCCATCCAACAAGTCTTTGCGCGACATGGCGCAAGCACCAAAAACACGAATCGGCAAAACTTGGGCAAAGGGGTTGACGCCAAAGGCACCATCCACACCATTGCCCGCCACCAAACTGGCCACCTCAGTGCCATGGGTTCGAAAGGAGTTGGCCATCAACCGCGAACCACATTTGGCGCCGCGTTCGTCGGGCGTGAAATCGGTAGACCGCTTGTTGCGCAAATTTTGTGCGGCCGACACCATGTCATAGCCCGGCAGCAATTGCCCTGCCAAACTGGGATGCCCCGACATCACGCCGCTGTCGATGACAGCCACGACGATGCGGTTAGGCCCGGGTTTGTCTTGAATGGTGTTGATGGCAGAAGGCGCGGACAACTGGCCACCAGCAGCCCCCAAATGCCAAGGGATGTCCTGCGCCAGCGCCAAACCAACACCCCACGCAGCGCCGCACAGCACCAGCACCTGCGTGATGAGGCGTCGAATGGGAGGTCCTAAATAATGAAACATTTGGAATTCATTTTAATCATTTAAGAATTAAATGAGTTTTTATTTTCATATGGATTTACTCTTCATCTCGTTCGTTTTGAAGGTCCTGATCGATCTGCGTGCAGGTCATGGTTCATGTTATTTGGTTGCGTGCACAACCAATTCAACGATAATCACAACATAGCCATTACTCGCTTGACGCCATGCCTTCGCTTGCCACCCCCCTCGCCACGCCATTGGAGAGAACGCTCACCTACCGTCTGCACCTGCTGCACAAACTGACCGATACGGCCAGCCAGCAGGCTTATCCCACGCAGGCGGGGTTGTCGCTCAGCGACGGCAGGTGTCTGGCCAGCATTGGCAATTTCGAGCCGTTGTCAGTGAAAGATTTGGCGCAACGCGCCAACCTGAACAAGAGCCAGGCCAGTCGCGCCGCGCAATCCTTGGTTGAGCAGGGGCTGGTGCACAAAGTGGATCACCCGGGTGATGGCCGTGGTGTGGTGCTGAGCCTGACGGCCCAGGGCCGCGAGACCTTTCAAAAGACCATGACCTTGATCGCACAACGCAACGAGGCCATTTTTGGCTGCCTGAGCGCACGCGAACAAACCAATTTGAGTGTGTTGTTTGACCGACTCATCGCACACGCCCGCTGAAACCCAACACACCCAATATCCCCATGCACCAACCCAGCACCCAAGCGCGCCCCTCGATCTATTACAAGTACCAGGTTTTTGAGCCTTGGCTGGCTTCGGCACACCCGGCCCAGGAGCGCAAGCAGGTGGCGATCGTCGGCGCCGGTCCGGCCGGCATGGTCACTGCGCTGGAGCTGGCACGCCATGGCGTGGCCAGCGTGGTGCTGAGCGCCGAGTTGCAGTTGTCGCAAGGCAGTCGGGCCATTTGCTTCACCCGCCGTTCTATGGAAATCTTGCAGCAAGTGGGTGTCGCCGAGCGCATGACCGAGGGCGGTCTGCCCTGGCGTTTTGGCAATTCCTACTACCGGGGTCAGCGCGTGTTCCGCATGGAAGCCCCGCACGATGCGGACGATCGATTCTTCCCGATACTCAACGTGCAGCAGCAGTTCATGGAAGAGTACCTGCATGACGCCTGCGCCGCCAACCCCTTGATCGATTTTCGCTGGGGCAACAAAGTCACTCAGATCGATCAACACGAGAGTTTTGCCACCTTGCAGGTCGACACCCCTGAAGGCCCTTACACGCTAGAGAGCGACTGGGCGGTGGCGGCCGATGGTGGTCGCTCAGGCATCCGCAGCGCCATGGACTTGCCCATGGAAGGCACTTCGTATGAAGGCTTATTTGTGATTGCCGACATCCAAATCGACCTGCCTTTCCCCACCGAACGCCTGGCCTTTTTTGACCCTGATTGGAATCCGGGCAACACAATCTTGATGCACCGCGAGCCGCATGGCATCTGGCGTGTGGACTACCAACTGCCGCCCGGCGAAACCCCCGAGGAAGCGCTGCAACCGCACTCCATGAAGGCGCGCATCGACGCGCAACTGGCCATGATCGGTCACGCCGGGCTGAAGTGGGAGATGGACTGGTCATCGGTCTACTCTGCGCGCACCCTGACGCTGCCCGACTTTGTCCATGGCCGCGTGATCTTCACCGGCGACGCGGCCCATTTGCTGCCCATCTTTGGCGTGCGCGGCGCCAACACCGCGTTCCAAGATGCGCAGTCCCTAGGCTGGCATTTGGCCTATGTGGTCAAGGGCCTGGCCGGCCCGCAACTGCTGGCCAACCACAGCACCGAGCGGGTGGGCGCCGCGCGCGAGATCATTCACGAAGCGGGCAAGAGCACACGCTTTATGGCGCCACCCAGCCCGGGCTTTCGCTTGCTGCGCGATGCCGTGCTGTCGCTGTCACTGACCCAAAATTTCGTGCGCCCGTTGTACCACTGGCGCACCTCACGGCCGCATGAATACACGCACTCGATGCTCAACAGTACGGGCGACGACAACGCGCTGTTCAAGGCCGGGCCGGCGCAGGGTGCGCCTCCGCAAAACGTGCGCTTGGGCGCCAACAACTTCTTGCTCGACCACTTGGGCGGCGGCTTTGACTTGCTGTACTTCACCGACGCGGCCGCCTTACCCGTGTCGCTGCGCCAAGTCACTGTATCGGCACGCGCTCAAGGCCTGCCTTTGCGGGTGACGGCGGTGGGGGCGACGCAGCCGGTGCTCGGTGCCGATCAGTATCTGCCCGATGCCGATGGCCACCTGCGCCAGCGCTATGGCATACCCGCCAACGGCGGCGCGTACCTGCTGCGCCCAGATCAGCACATTTGTGCGCGCTGGCTCACCTTGGACGCCACGCGTTTGCAAGCCGCCTTGCAAACCGCTTTACCGCAATGAACCCAACAACGCCCTACGCCATGACCGCAACGACCCAAGCTCTCACAATCGACGGACTAGAAACCGTGTACGACGCGCTAGCCACCGCGATCGATCAAGCCGGGGCTGACAAAACCCAACTGTTTCTCGTCAAACTGGCCTTGCTCAACGCCAATGCCTTGGGCGATGCTGTGCTGGTCCAGACCCAGATCGACGCCGCGCTGAAAGACCTTTAAAGCGGCTCAGCGCCGTCCAAAAATCGCCGTGCCCACCCGCACCATGGTGCTGCCCGCTTGCACGGCGGCTTCCAAGTCGGCGGTCATGCCCATGGACAAGGTGTCCAAGTCCAGACCCTGTGATTTGAGATGCAACCACAGCGCGCGCGCCTGCGCGTGCACGGCGCGGGTCAGCGCGGCATCCTCGTGGGGTTCCGGAATGGTCATGATGCCGCGCAGTTGCAGCTGCGGCAAAGCCGCCACGGCCTGCGCCAGCGCCAAGGCCTGACCGGGCAGCACGCCCGATTTGTTCTCGCCCCCATCGATGTTGACCTGGATGCAGACCTGCAAAGGCGGCATAGAGGAAGGGCGCTGGGCCGACAAACGTTCGGCCGTTTTCAGACGGTCCACAGAATGCACCCAGTCGAAATGCTCGGCCACCAACCGGGTTTTGTTGCTCTGAATCGGGCCTATGCAATGCCACTCCAAATCCACGTCTTGCAGGGTCTGGATCTTGTCCACGCCCTCTTGAATGTAGTTTTCGCCAAACGCTTGTTGACCTGCGGCATGGGCTTGACGCACCTCGTCGGCGCCAAAGGTTTTGGACACCGCGAGCAAGCGCACGCTGGCTGGATCACGGCCTGCCGCTTGGCAAGCCGACTGGATGCGCGCTTGCACGCGCTGGAGATTTTCAGCAATGACAGACATAATCTTTGCAAGGGTACCAAATCCAGAGAGTCACCCCATAGCACGCGTCAGTGAGGCTATGTGCAAATGGCAAAAGAGACATAGGAAACGGTGCGCCAAGCGCTGACCTTGGGCGCCTCCGATCTGCACCTGTCTGCTGGCTTGCCCCCATGGCACGCTACAAGGCGTGATGCGCCCACTGGTTTCTGAAGCCTCTGGAAGGAGCGAGACCCAAGTGCGACAGGTGGTGCAACAACTGATGACGCCGGCGCGTTGGCCGGTCTTTCAAGACAAGCTCGAAGACGACTTCGCCTTCACCCACCCCGACTGGGACCGCTGGCGTGTGGATGCATTTCAGCAGAACCGCGGCGCAGCCTTTGTGTTGCGCTTCATTCCTGCCGCCGTGCCCCACTTGGCTGAGCTGAATGCGCCTGCGCTGCTGAGCGACTTGGCACTGCAAGTCCACGGTTTGATATTGGTCACCGGGCCCACCGATTGCGGCAAGTCGACCCTGCTGGCCGCCTTGCTGGATCACGCCAACCGCACCTTGCAAGGGTATTTGCTAACGATTGAAGACCCGATTGAATTTGTGCACACGCCTCAGCAATGCGCCAAAGGGGTCAGATTTCAGCCGAAATGGCGCGCCGTTTGGCTCGATTTCCGGGCAACATGTCGCCCTAAGCTCTGCACTGGTGCTGCACGCGCCGGCGCCACCTGCTAAATTACAGGTTTACCTTTTCCAACCGACCATCCAGAGGCACGCCCATGAGCAGCTTGAACACCAAACCCTACGAACCTACTCCTGCCCGACGCGTTGCCTTTTTGGGCCTGGGCGTGATGGGCTACCCCATGGCCGGTCACTTGGCGCGCGCCGGCCATCAGGTCACGGTGTACAACCGCACGGCAGCCAAGGCCGAAGCTTGGTGCGCCGAGTTTGCCGATGCCGCTGGAGTCAGCCACGCAGCCACCCCGCGCGAAGCCGCTGCTCAAGCCGAGATCGTGTTTTGCTGCGTTGGCAATGACGACGACTTGCGTGGCGTGGTGCTGGGCGCGGACGGCGCATTTGCCGGCATGGCCCAAGGTGCTATTTTTGTCGATCACACCACGGCCTCGGCCAGCGTCGCGCGCGAGCTGAACGCCACCGCCCAAGCCATGGGCCTGTCCTTTGTCGATGCGCCCGTCTCAGGCGGCCAAGCCGGTGCGCAAAACGGCATGCTCACAGTGATGTGCGGCGGAGACGCCGCTGACTTCAACCAGGTCAAACCTGCGGGCATGGCGTTTTCACGCGCCTTCACCTTGTTGGGTGATGCCGGCGCCGGTCAGCTGGCCAAGATGGTGAACCAGATTTGTATTGCCGGTTTGGTGCAAGGCTTGTCTGAAGCGATTGCTTTCGGGCAACACGCCGGCCTGGACATGAACGCCGTACTGGACGTAATCAGCAAAGGCGCGGCGCAAAGCTGGCAAATGGAAAACCGTGGCAAAACCATGGTGGCCGACAAATTTGACTTTGGCTTTGCGGTGGACTGGATGCGCAAAGACTTGGGCTTAGTGATGGACGAAGCCAAACGCAATGGCGCACGCTTGCCGGTGACCGCGCTGGTGGACCAGTTTTATGCCGACGTGCAGCAACTCGGTGGGCGCCGCTGGGACACTTCCAGCTTGATCAAGCGTCTGCGCTGAAGCCCCGGGGCCCAAGCCCCGGCAACGTGGAAGCGCTTCTAGTCGGCATAGGGGGGCTGCAATTGTTGCAGCCGCCCCTGCCACACCACCGAGCATGCGGGTCCGCACCCGGCGGTTCGAGAGCTTGAGGTCATGAGAGATAGAGACTGGGCACACCTAGTCCCTCGAAGTAAGCAATGGACAGCACTCGATTGATTTGACCGGTGCTGTTCCACCACCATCGGCGCGCATGCGCAGCTACTCGTTTTGCCACTTCAACAGATGCACCCAAGGCACGTAGTGCCCGGAACGTTGTCGCCCCTCGCTTCCAGTGTTTGAGATGAATAGCTCGAAGTCGGCGTCGAATCCATTCGTCTAGCCCTCGCCAGACGTCCGGCATCTGTGCCAACTGGTAGTAAGCCTTCCATCCCAGGAGATACCGCTTCAGTTGCTCAATGACATCCTGCACGCTTTTGCCACCTGAGCGCCAGGTCAACTGTCTGACCCTTTGCTTGAACTTCGCCAGCGCCTTGTCAGCCACCTTGCACCTGACCTTCTCCTTGTACAGCCAGAAAGTAAAGCCCAGGAACTTACGCCCCTCAACATGCGCTACCGCGCTCTTGGCCTTGTTGATTGTCAGTTTCAAACGACCGTATAGCAGGCGCAACAGTTCCATCACCCGCTCGCCCGC
>CANGDZ010000022.1 GCA_947452785.1 Comamonadaceae bacterium
CCCGGTTTGGGGCCTGCTCGAAAAATTCGCGCCGACCTTCTTAGCCGGTATGCCTTGCATCGGCAAGCCCGCCACCTCGACCAGCTACCTGACCGAAGCGCTGGTGCGCATGATCGACGAGTCGGGCATCTTGCCCAAGGGCGCTTTGCAATTGATCGTCGGCGGCACGGGTGACTTGCTGGACCGTTTGGAAGTGACCGATGTGGTGACCTTCACCGGATCAGCCGACACCGCGGCCAAGCTGCGTGTGAACGCCAATTTGGTGAAGAACAGCATCCCGTTCAACGCCGAAGCCGACTCGCTCAACTGCGCGATATTGGCGCCCGACGTGACGCCGGACGACGAAGAATTTGATCTGTTCGTCAAAGAAGTGGTGCGCGAGATGACGGTGAAAGCTGGACAGAAATGCACTGCCATTCGCCGCGCCATCGTGCCGCGCAAGCACCTAGACGCGGTGGCTGAAAAAATCAAAGCCCGCCTGGCCAAAGTGGTGGTGGGCGATCCTTCTGTCGAGGGCGTGAAGATGGGTGCTTTAGCGTCCAAGTCGCAACAAGCCGATGTGGCCGAGCGCGTGGCCCTGCTGCGCCAAAGCGCCGAACTGGTGTTTGGCGGCAGCCCAGACTTTGCACCGGTAGGCGAGGGCACGGCGCAAGGCGCTTTCTTCCAACCCACTTTGCTGCTGTGCCAAAACCCATTGACCACCGACAGCGTGCACGACGTCGAAGCCTTTGGCCCTGTCAGCACCTTGATGCCTTACGACAGCCTGGACGAAGCCTTGGCGCTGGCCCAGCGCGGCAAAGGCAGCCTGGTCGGCTCCCTAATCACCAAGACACCGGCCGTAGCCGCGCAGGTGGTGCCCGTGGTCGCGGCTTACCATGGTCGTTTGCATGTACTCGACCGCGAATCGGCCGGTGAATCCACCGGTCACGGCTCGCCTCTGCCCATGCTCAAGCATGGCGGCCCAGGACGCGCGGGTGGCGGAGAAGAATTGGGTGGCCTGCGCGCCGTCAAGCACCTGTTGCAACGCGCGGCGGTGCAGGGTTCGCCCACCATGCTGGCGGCCATCACGCGCGAGCATGTCCGCGGCGCCAAGCTGATTGAGACCGGCACCCACCCCTTCCGCCATTACTTTGAAGAGCTGCAAATTGGCGAGTCGCTGCTCACGCCCACCCGCCAAATCACCGACGCCGATGTGCACGCCTTTGGCAACCTGACGGGTGACATGTTTTACATGCACTTTGACGAAGAAGCCGCCAAAGCCTCGCCGTTTGGCAAGCGCATTGCGCACGGTTACTTGGTCTTGTCCGACGCGGCCGGTTTGTTTGTCGTGGCCGAGCCCGGCCCGGTGCTGGCCAACTACGGCCTGGACACGCTACGCTTTGTCAAACCCGTGGGCATTGGCGACAGCATCCAAGTGCGCCTGACGTGCAAACGCAAAATCGACCGCAACAAGAAAGACGCTAACGGCCAAGGCCAGGGCGTGGTGGCCTGGGACGTGGAAGTCACCAACCAAGACGGCGACGTGGTGGCCAGCTACGACATCTTGACCTTGGTGTCGAAGAAGCTTTGAATTTCGCTTGGGGCGCTGAACGACTCAACTGAAGGGCACGCCATGGGACTGTATGACCGCTACGTCTTGCCTTATCTGATCGACATCGCCTGTGGCCTGCCGATGGTGCAGGCGCAGCGTCGCCAGGTCGTGCCCAAGGCCCAAGGCCGGGTCCTGGAGATCGGCATGGGGACCGGCCGCAATCTGCCTTTTTACGACCGCACACGTATCAGCCGCCTCGTCGGCGTGGATCCTGCGCTGCAGATGCATCGCCTGGCACGCCAACGCAGCCGTGCGGCGGGCATAGAGGTCGAGTTGATGGGTTTGTCGGCCGAGCAGTTGCCCACCCCCGACGCCAGTTTCGACACTGTGGTCTGCACCTACACCCTGTGCAGCATTCCCGATGCAGCGCAGGCGCTGCGCGAAATGCGGCGTGTGCTGGTGCCGGGCGGTAAGCTGCTGTTTTGCGAACATGGCCGAGCCCCCGACGCGAGCGTCCGCCGCTGGCAAGACCGTTTGCAGCCGCTGTGGGGCCCGCTGGCGGGTGGTTGTCAGTTGGGGCGCGACATCCCCGGCTTGCTGGACGCTGCAGGCTTCACGGCCACCACGCAAGCGGCCTACTTGGCCGGTCCGCGCCCCGTGACTTTCCATTATTGGGGTGAGGCACAAGCGGCGTGAGTCCGTCCATGCGGGGATAATCCGCCTATGAGATCCCCCATTGCTGTTGTTGACGTTGACCGTTGCGAGACTTGGACCCGTTACAAAAACGGATTGTGTGACACCTGTGCGGCCAATTGCTGCACCATGCCGGTGGAGGTCAAGATGCCCGATTTAGTGCGACTGGGCTTGGTCGACCCATTTGAGGCCGAGCACGACGACCCCAAACAAATCGCCAAGCGCTTGTCCAAGGCCGGGCAGATCGAGCACTTTAACTTCAAGAACAGCATCTTCAGTCTCGCCCGACGGGCCAGTGGCGATTGTCAGTTGCTGGACGCCAAGACCCGCCGTTGCACGGTGTATGACAAGCGACCCAACACCTGCCGCTTGCATCCGCAGGTAGGGCCGCGCCCCAACCACTGCCCCTACGGCAACAAAGCCCAGTCGGCCTGACTGAATGAAAAAAGCCGCTCCGTTTTGCAACGAGGCGGCATTTTTGCAAGGTTAGAGCGGTGATTACATCGTGTCGATGAAGCTGCGCAGTTTGTCGCTACGGCTAGGGTGCTTCAACTTACGCAAGGCTTTGGCTTCGATTTGACGGATGCGTTCACGCGTCACGTCAAACTGCTTGCCCACTTCTTCCAATGTGTGGTCGGTGGACATTTCAATGCCAAAGCGCATGCGCAGCACTTTGGCCTCGCGTGGCGTGAGGCTGTCCAAAATGTCTTTCACCACATCGCGCAGACCCGCTTGCATGGCCGCTTCGATCGGCGCGGTGTTGGCACCGTCTTCGATGAAGTCGCCCAGGTGGCTGTCGTCATCGTCACCGATCGGCGTTTCCATGGAGATCGGCTCTTTGGCGATCTTCATGATCTTGCGGATCTTGTCCTCTGGGATTTCCATCTTCTCAGCCAAGACAGACGCATCGGGCTCGAAGCCAAACTCTTGCAAGTGTTGGCGCGAGATGCGGTTCATCTTGTTGATGGTCTCGATCATGTGCACCGGAATACGGATGGTGCGGGCTTGGTCCGCGATCGAGCGGGTGATGGCCTGGCGAATCCACCAGGTGGCGTAGGTCGAGAACTTGTAGCCGCGGCGGTATTCGAACTTGTCCACCGCTTTCATCAAACCAATGTTGCCTTCTTGGATCAAGTCGAGGAACTGCAGGCCGCGGTTGGTGTACTTCTTGGCGATCGAGATCACCAGGCGCAAGTTGGCCTCGATCATTTCACGCTTGGCGCTGCGCGAGTTGCGCTCGCCTTCGTTCATGCGCTTGTTGATGTCTTTGAGCTCATCCAAAGGCACGACCACTTTGGATTGCAGGTCCATCAGCTTTTGCTGCAAATCCTGCACCGGTGGAATGTTGCGGCCCATCACGGCGGCCCATTTTTTGTCAGAGGCGGCTTGCTTTTCAATCCACTTCAGATTGAGCAGTTGTGAAGCCACACGCTGGTTGTTTTTGTCGCGACCGCTGAAGTCGGCGATGAATTGCTCTTGCGGGTAGCCGCACTTGTCCACAATGATGCGGCGCAGTTCGCGCTCTTTCATGCGCACATCGTTCACTTGGCCGCGCACCATGTCGCACAGCTTTTCGATCGTCTTGGCGGTGAAGCGGATGGTCATCAGCTCTTCCGACAAGGTGGCTTGCGCCTTCACATAGGCCGGGGTTCCCCAGCCTTCTTTGTTGTAGATTTTGTGGACCTTCTCAAACATCTCGGTGATGCGTTCAAAGCGTTCCAGCGCTTGGTTCTTGAGTTCTTCGAGTTTTTTGGTCAGCGCCTTGGAGCCGCCTTTGCCATCGTCATCATCGGCTTCGTCGAATTCATCAAAGTCTTCTTCGGCCACATAGTCGTCGGCCTCGTTCAGGTTCGAGAAACCATCCACCACCGTGGAGATGACGACTTTGCCTTCGCGGATTTCATTGGCCAAGCGCAAGATTTCAGCAATGGTGGCGGGTGAGGCGCTGATGGCCAGCATCATGGCCATCAAGCCGCCTTCGATGCGCTTGGCAATTTCAATCTCGCCTTCGCGCGTCAGCAACTCCACGGTGCCCATCTCGCGCATGTACATGCGCACAGGGTCTGTGGTGCGGCCAAATTCGCTGTCCACGGTCGACAGCGCGGCTTCCGCAGCTTCTTCGGCCTCTTCTTCGGTCGAGCCGGTGGGCGCGTTATCGGTGATGATCAGGCTCTCGGCATCGGGCGTTTGCTCATACACCGCCACGCCCAAATCGTTCAAAGTGGCGATCACCACTTCGAGCGTTTCCGCGTCAATCAGTTTGTCGGGCAAGTGGTCAGAGATCTCGCCGTGCGTCAAGTAGCCGCGTGTCTTGCCCAGTTTGATCAGGGTTTTCAGGCGCTGGCGGCGTTTGGCCATATCTTCTTCAGACAGGACGGTTTCATCCAGGCCAAATTCTTTCATCAAGGCGCGCTCTTTGGCCTTGCTGATTTTCATGCGCAACGGTTTGACTTTTTCAGTCGGCTCGGTACTGGCGACCGGCTCCTCGCCGACCAATTCTTCTTCCACGTCGCTCAGATCCGCGTCATCCATGTCCGAGGCGCCTGCGCCTTTTTTTGGCTTGGGGCCACGCTTGGCGCCTGTGGGCTTGGCTGCTGCTTTAGCCGGTGTTTTTGCGGCTGCTTTGGCCGGCGCTGCAGTCACTGCCTTGGCTGCGACTTTGCTTGGTTTTTTGATTTCAACTTCGGCTGCGACGGGCGCGGCTTTTTTGGCCGTCGGCGCGGCGACTTTGGTCACGGTCTTGGCAACTGTTTTCGATACGGGCACTGATGAGGCTTTCTTAGCGGGAGAGGCTGTTTTTTTGACAGCAGGTGCAACCTTTTTCGCGACAGCAGTGGGTGCCTTCACCTTGGCTTTGGCCTTCACGGGGGTTTTCACCACAGGTGCGGGTTTGGCTTTGGCTTTGGCTTTGGCTACGGGCTTGGCCGGGGCTTTGCTGACCTTGGCGACCACCTTTTTTGCAGGTGGTGCTTTGGCAGCGAGCTTGGGCTTGGCGGCCGCAGACTTGGCTTTGCTGGGGGCTGGAACGGGCTTCTTCGACTTTTGAGCAGGCATGGGGACAACCTCAGGACATCAAAACGGACAAGGAAAAACACGGACTGCGCCACAAAACAACTGGCGCGGGTAAGGGTTACAAAGGGAAAGGGGTTGCTTAGGGCGACCCGTTTAATTTTGCAAAGGGCAAGATGAATGGGCGAACATTTGGAATGCAGTCCTTGCGGTGTGTTGACCGTCCCGTAAAGGGTGCGCTGATGGCTGGGGTCGAACCGGAGGTGCTGCTGTCGCTCTTGCCTAAAAGATGGATTATACCCGACAGCTCAAATCCCAGCTGTTAAAAGCCCTGCCGCCAGGAGCTCTTTTCGGCGTTTGTCCAGGCTGCGCCAACGCGCTAAGGCTTGCGGATCTTGCTGCGCTTCGGCTTCGGCCAGGGCCTGGGTTTGCAGCAGGTTGAGCCGGTCAATCAGCATCAGGTTCAGCAGTTGCCGCAGTTCTTGCTGGGCTTCTTCGGGGGAGCTGGTGTTGTCTGTGTTCGGGTCTACAGGTTGGTGGGTGGCCATCAGTTTGCGCGCTAAAGCTGCAAAGCTTTGTTTTTGCAATTCGACATCTAGCGCACTCCAGGCGAGTGGCCCGTGGTCGTGAAATTGGCTCTCCAGCCAGGCAAACAGCGCGCCGTGGGGGGCGGGGAGGGCGCACAGCATGGCGTGGTCCTCGCCGGTCAGGCTGTCCCACAGCGCCATATTGCCCAGCACCAAGCGGCTGGCATGGTCAGCGCGGCTGGCGGGCAGGCTGCGCGGGCCCATGGAGGGTGGGGGGACGTCCTCTTTGCGCCATTTGCCGTTGGCGTCTTTTTTCCAAGGAGAGGGGCTGCGTTTGGCCGGTTGAAAACGGCCGAGCTCGGCGCTGCTGGCATACAAGTCCAGTGGCTCGGCAGACAGGTCGGCATCGGTCAGTTCATGTTCGGCGACGCGGCTTGGGGCTGCGCTGGCCGCACCTTGGCCTCGGGGGCTGCCGCGTGCCAGCGATTTTTCTGCTTGCACCTGCCACAGGCCTCCCAGCTCGGTGGTTTCCAGTTGAATCAAACTGGCCAATTCGCCCAGCAGTTGGCGCTTCAAAGCACCATCGGGCAGCAGCCGCCACAAGGGCGCTGCGTTGCTTGACAGGTGGGCTCGGCCTTCGGCAGTTTCCAGGTCGCAGCCTTCTTTGGCGACTTCGATCAGAAAGCGCGACAGCGGCGTGGCCTGGGCCACGCATTGGGCAAAGCCTTCTCGGCCAAATTCGCGGATGTAGCTGTCGGGGTCATGCTCGGCCGGCAAAAACAAAAACTTGATGCTGCGCACATCGGTGGCGTAGGGCAGGGCGCCGTCCAAGGCCTTGCGGGCGGCGCGGCGCCCGGCGGCGTCGCCGTCAAAACCAAAGACCACCGCGTCGGTAAAGCGAAACAGCTTTTGCACATGGTCGGGTGTGCAGGCGGTGCCCAGGGTGGCCACAGCGTTGGGAAAGCCCAATTGAGCCAAGGCCACCACGTCCATATAGCCTTCGGTCACCAGCACAAAGCCTGCGGCATGCAGTGCTTCACGGGCTTCAAACAGGCCATACAACTCACGGCCTTTATGGAATACCGGGGTTTCGGGCGAGTTCAGGTATTTGGGTGTGCCATCGCCCATGACGCGGCCGCCAAAACCAATGCATTCACCTTTGATGTTGCGGATCGGGAACATCACCCGGTCGCGGAATCGGTCGTAGCGCTTGCTGTCTTCTTCGTTAACGATCACCAAGCCGCTTTCGGCCAACAGGGGGTCGTCGTAATTGGGAAAGACACTGGCCAGGCTGCGCCAGCCTTCGGGGGCGTAGCCCAGGCCAAAGCGTTTGGCAATCTGCCCCGACAGGCCTCGACCTTTCAGGTAAGCCACTGCTTTGGGGGTGGTTTTGAGGTGCTGGCGGTAAGACTCGCCGGCTTTTTCCAACACATCGGTCAGGGAGTTTTGCTTTTGCCGTTGCTCGGCCGCTCGGGCCCGATCTTCGGGGGACTGATCTTCTTCGGGGACCACCATGCCCACCTGCTGGGCCAGATCTTTCACGGCCTCAATGAAGGTCATGCCGGCATGCTCCATCAGGAAGCCCAGCGCATCCCCGCTTTTGCCGCAGCCAAAGCAATGAAAGAACTGTTTGGTGGGGCTGACGCTGAAGCTGGGGGACTTTTCGCCATGAAACGGGCACAGGCCCATGAAATTGGCTCCGCCCTTTTTCAGCTGGACATAGCGGCCCACCACCTCGACGACGTCGATGCGGGAAAGCAACTCTTGCAAAAAAGACTGAGGGATGGCCACGGCGCTATTTTCACCGATCCTGCATGGACATCGGTCATCGGGATGTCAGCCGTCTCGGTTTCAATGGACAATCGCTGAAAAATGGAGACTGAAATGACCTCAATGTTCGACCAAGACCTGCCCCCTACGGCCGCCAACTTCGCGGCCATGTCGCCTTTGAGCTTCATTGAGCGCACCGCGCAGGTGTACCCGAACCGTTTGGCTGTGGTGCACGGTTTGGGCGCTCAGACGGTGCGTCAAACCTGGTCGCAAACGTATGACCGTTGCCGCCAACTGGCCAGCGCCTTGGTGCAGGCCGGAGTGGGCAAAAACGACACGGTGGCCGTCATGTTGCCCAACACGCCCCCTATGGTGGAAGCGCATTTTGGCATTCCCATGGCGGGCGCTGTGCTAAATGCGCTGAACACCCGCCTTGACCCCGAAACTTTGGCCTTTATGCTGGACCATGGCGAAGCCAAGGTGGTGATCGTGGACCCGGAGTTCTCCGGCACGATGAAAAAAGCCTTGGCCTTGCGCCAATCGACACGCCCGCTGTTGGTGATCGACGTGCAAGACGCGCTGTACTCCGGCCCGTCCGAGCGCTTGGGCCAAACCGACTACGAAGCTTTTTTGGCGCAAGGGGACCCGCAGTTTGCTTGGGCATTGCCAGACAATGAGTGGGACGCCATTGCCCTCAATTACACCAGTGGCACCACGGGGAACCCCAAGGGCGTGGTCTACCACCACCGGGGCGCAACCACGAATGCCATTTCCAATATTTTGGAATGGGACATGCCCAAGCACGCGGCCTATTTGTGGACGTTGCCGATGTTCCATTGCAACGGTTGGTGCTTTCCGTGGACGCTGGCCGCTCGTGCGGGCGTGAACGTGTGTTTACGCCGGGTCGATGCGCAAAGCATTTTCGACATGATGCGCGAGCACCACGTCACGCATTACTGTGGCGCGCCGATCGTGCACGGCTTGCTGGTCAATGCGCCGCCAGAAATGAAGCTGGGATTGCCGGCCGGCGTGAAAGCCATGGTGGCGGGCGCAGCGCCGCCCGCGTCGATGATTGAAGGCATGGAGCAAATGGGCTTTGATTTGACCCATGTGTACGGTTTGACCGAGGTGTACGGCCCGGCCACGGTGTGCGCCAAACACGATGAATGGCAACAATTACCGATTGGCGATCGGGCCCGGCTCAATGCCCGCCAGGGCGTGCGTTATCACCTGGAGCGCGAGGTCTGCGTGCTCAACCCTGAGACGATGCAGCCCGTGCCGCACGACGGAGAGACCATGGGGGAGATCATGTTCAAAGGCAATATCGCCATGAAGGGGTATTTGAAAAACCCCAAGGCAACTGAAGAAGCTTTTGCTGGCGGCTGGTTCCACAGCGGCGACTTGGCGGTGCAGTACCCGGATGGCTACATCAAGATCAAAGACCGCAGCAAAGACATCATCATCTCGGGCGGTGAAAATATTTCTTCGATTGAAGTCGAAGACGTGCTGTACCGCCACCCCGACGTGCTGGCCGCCGCTGTGGTGGCCAAGCCCGATGCCCGCTGGGGCGAGACGCCATGTGCCTTTGTGGAATTGAAAGCCGGCGCCACCACCACCGCGCAAGCCATGGTGGATCACTGCAAGATGCATTTGGCAGGTTTCAAAGTGCCGCGTGCGATTGTGTTTGGTGAGCTGCCCAAAACCAGCACCGGCAAAATTCAGAAATTCGAGTTGCGCAAGCTGGCCGGATCGGCGATAGCCATCAACGTTTAATGCAGAAAGATCCGGCTGCGCCTGTGCCTTATAAGCAGGGCGCAGCCGGCTGAGCTACAGATCGGCTCAGATTACTTGGCTGGGGCCGTGACTGTGGTTGGCATTGCCGGGGTTGCAGGCATGGCCGATTTAGCCGAAGCTTTGCGCGCTGCTTTGCGTGCTTTTTTGTCCATTTTCTTGGCGGCTGGTTTGGTTTGCGCAGGCGCTTCAGTTTTGGGGGTCATGACCGGTGTGGCCAATCCCGTGGCTGCAGGTGCTGCGGCTGGCGCTGCGGCAGGGGTAGCAGGCGTCACGGCACCCTTGGCTTTGTTCACCGCAGCGGTGGCAGCATTGGCGGCGGCATTACTGGCGGCGTTTTGAGCTTCTTGCTTGACCGTGGCCATCGATGGCACGGCAGGCACTGCGGGAACGGTCACTTGCGCGAAGGCTGTTGCAGCCATAAAGCCAGAAACCAATGCGAGGAGGAGCTTGTTCATTTTGAATCCTTGAAGTTGAATTGCGCTCAGAATGTCCTGAGCTGTATCTTCAACGTCAATGCAATGGAATCAGATGACGGATGCTTTGTAACGCTTTGTAGTGACTGCCGTGATGCTCAATCGATGTCGAAGGCGTGGACCTTGAACTGGCCCGCTGCGCGGTCTGCAAAAAAGTGCTCCAGAGTTTCCTTGACGGTGCGAAAAGCCAGCTCGTCCCAAGGAATATCGGCTTCGCTGAAAAGCTGGGCCTCTTGCGTTTCATGGCCCGGATCGAAGCGGTCATGCAGCAGTTGGGCACGGTAGTACAAATGCACCTGCCCCACGCGCGGCACGCTCATCACGGTGAACAGGTCAAGCATTTCAAATTCAGCGCCAGACTCTTCGCGGGTTTCGCGGGCTGCGCCTTGTGAGGTGGACTCCCCCAGTTCCATGAAACCGGCCGGCAGCGTCCATTTGCCTTTGCGCGGTTCAATATTTCGTTTACACAGCAGCACCAACTCGTTCAGCACAGGCACCGTGCCGACCACGTTCAAGGGGTTGGTGTAGTGAACCGTGTCGCACGAGGGGCAGATGTCACGCATGCGCGTGTCACCGTCATCGGGGATGCGCTTTTCAACCTGGTGCCCGCATTGACGGCAATGGCGGATGGTTCGATCAAAACTCATGGTTCAGGTTAGCGGTGTAAGTCAAGGTTGTGAGAGTCTACCCTGCACTGCAAACCCACGCACGGCCGGGGCCTGGCTGGCCCCGGGTGGGATCAAGTCAGGTACTGAACCAGAAACAAGGTGATGCCGGGGAAGAACAAAAGCAGCAAGGTGCGGAAGGTGTCGCTGATCAAAAAAGGCATGATCCCTTTGTAGCTCTCACTCAATGGCACGTCTTTGGCCATGCCATTGACGACATACACGTTCAGCCCCACCGGGGGTGCCAGCATGCCAAAGCCCACCGTCATCAACACCATGATGCCAAACCAGATGGCCGTGTGTTCTGGCGTCATGCCAAAGTCGAGCTTCATGATGATGGGAAAGAAGATCGGGATGGTCAGCAGCAGCATGGACAGCTCGTCCATCACGGCGCCCAGCACCACATACAAGAGCAAAATGCCGCTCACCACCATCAGGGGCGCCAGATTCATGGCGACCACCATTTCAGCCAGTTGGCCCGGCACCTGGGTTCGCGCCAATGACGCGTTCATGACGTCAGCACCCATGAAGATCAAGAAGATCATGGCCGAACTGAGCGCGGTGGCGTGAAAGCATTCCAAGAACTTGGTCCAGGTCAATTCGCGTTTGAGCAAAGCGGCCACAAAGGTCGATGAAGCACCCACAGCCGCCCCTTCAGTGGGGGTGAAAAAGCCGGCGTAAATGCCGCCAAAGACAATCACAAAAATGGTGGCAATTGGGAAGATGCCTTTCAGTGATTCCAAAGTCAGTTTTTCAGCAACTTCATTTTCAGGTGCATGTCCAGGCACCACACGCACATAAATGGCGATAGCAATCATGTAACCCACCATGGCAATGATGCCTGGCAACATGGCCGCCGCAAACAGCTTGGCGATGTTTTGCTCGGTCAAGAT
Organism: Comamonadaceae bacterium; assembly: GCA_947452785.1. GTDB lineage: Bacteria > Pseudomonadota > Gammaproteobacteria > Burkholderiales > Burkholderiaceae_C > Limnohabitans_A. The sequence continues at coordinate 11,356 of CANGDZ010000022.1, forward strand.
GGCGTAAATCACCAGAGGGACCGAGGGCGGGATCAAAATGCCCAAAGTGCCACCTGCGGCCAAAGTGCCCGTGGCCAAGCGGCCCGAGTAACCATGGCGCTTCATTTCCGGCAACGCCACGCCGGTGATCGTGGCCGCAGTGGCGACAGACGAACCGCAAATCGCGCCGAAGGCCGCACAAGCCAACACCGCGCCCATGGCTAGACCCCCTTTGAAGCGGCCCATCACGGCGGCCGCAAACTGGAACAAAGCCTTGCTGATGCCGCCTTGCGTGGCAAAGTGCCCCATCAAAATGAACAAGGGGATCACCGATAAATCGTAATTGGCCAGACGCGCAAAGGCCAGGTTGTTGACGAAATTGAGGAAAGGAGACACGCCGGACTGCAAGATAAAGCCTACGGCACCGGCGATGAACATGGCTCCGGCAATGGGCACGCGCACCACCATCAGGAACAGCATCACGCCAAAAATAAGCAAAGCCAACTGGATCGGGGTCATGCAGTCACCTCTGCTTCAGGGTTAAAAGAGGAGAGAGTTTGCATGGCCGCAATGAAGGCGGTCAAGGTGAAGGGAATGCACATGCTGGTGAACACAATCCAGTCAGGAAACCCCAGCAACATCGAGGCCCCCTGGGTTTCTTTGGCATTGATGGCCGCAACGCCGCAGCGCCAAGCCAGCAGAAAGAAAATGATCAGCATCAGAAAATCGCCAAAACGATCGAGCTTGAAGTTAAAGGCCGCCGGGCGGTTGGCCGTGAAGAAGTCCACGATGATGTTGTCGCGCTTGAACTGACACAGCGGCATAAAGAAGGCAATGGCCGCGCCAGAGCCAATACCGGTCAGCTCAAAGTCGCCAATCAGTGCGGTGTCAAAGACGTTGCGACCGATCAGGCTGTAACAAGTCATCAGCATCAGGCCGGTCATCAAAAGACCGCCCAAGATGCTGCATAAACGGGCGAGCCGCTCTAGTGCAGAAGAAAACAACATGGTGTTCTAGGCTTCAAAAGAAAAGTAGTGGGCAAGCTTTTTAAAGCTCAAAAAAACCGGAACCCATGCCAACTGCATGGGTTCCGGCGTGCCTGCTTCCAAGGATTACTTGGTGTATTGCTTGATCAGGTCAGTAGCGCTTTGCAGCATGCCTTTGCCGTCCATGCCTTTGCCGGTCATTTCAGCGACCCATGCATCGTCCAGAGAATCGGTGGCTTTTTTCCATTTTTCCAGCTCAGCCTTGGGAATAATGCTGATTTTCTGGTTGGCGGAAGCCTCAAAGATTTTCTTGCTAGGCACGTCTTGCCCAGCTTGGGTCTTGCCCAAGAAAGCTGAGAATTCGCGGCCCGAGTTTTTGTCGATCACGGCTTTCAGATCAGGCGGCAACGAGTCGTACTTGGCCTTGTTCATAGGCACCACAAACACGGTGGTGTACAGCGCGTTGTAGTTGCGATCGGTCTCGGCGGTGAAGTTGGTCAACTCGTTCACCTTCAAGCCAGGCGCCACTTCGTAAGGGATAACGGCGCCATCGATCACGCCTTTGGACAAGGCTTCAGGCACTTGCGGTACCGGCATGGCCACTGGGGTTGCGCCCATCATGGCCACCATCTTGTTGACCTGGCGAGTTGGGGCGCGCACTTTCATGCCCTTCAAATCGGCCATGGTGGTCACAGCTTTGGACTTGGTGTAAATGTTGCCTGGGCCGTGCACGTGAATGGCCAGCATCTTCACATCCTTGAAGTCATCTTGGGCAAACTTCTGCGCATAGTCCCAAGCGGCACGGCTGGTGGCTTCCGCATTGGTCATCATGAAAGGCAACTCAAAGACTTCAAGCTTGGCCAGCTTGGGGGTGTACGCCTGCAGGGTCCAAGCCACATCGATCACGCCGTCACGGGCTTGCTCATACAACTGGGGCGGGGTGCCGCCCAGTTGCATGGCGGGGAAAATGTCGCATTTGAGGTGATCTTTGGAATCACGAGCGAGGTTTTTACACCATTCGCCCAGCATGGTGGTGTGCTGAATCGATTGAGGGCCCAAAAAGTGATGAACCTTCAGGGTCACGGTCTGGGCCTGCACGCCCCAGGTGGCGCAGGCCAGACTGACGGTGAGGGCTGCATGTTTCAAAAACGGCTTCATATGGTCTCCGAGTAGGAAAAATCAAAACAAATCAACAAAACTGAGCACAAAAGCAAAAGTCGATCATAAACCAACCGTTCGGTCGGTTAATTGGTACTTACCCAAGGTAATCAGGCCACTTTGACCGTGAGGGATCCCAGTCCCGCCACATGGCCGGTCAAGATATCACCAGGAACGACCGCAGCTACGCCTTCGGGGGTTCCGGTGTAAATCAAATCGCCGGGCTGCAGCTCCCAAGCGGCAGAGAGGTGTTCAATGGTTTCGGCAATGTTCCAGATCAATTTGGCAACAGTGCTGATTTGGCGGACCTGTTCATTGACTTGCAAGGCAATTTCAGCATGGGCGATATCGCCTGCTTCAGCCACGGGTGTGATGGGGCCGATGGGCGCGGAATAGTCAAAAGCCTTGCCAATGCACCAAGGGCGGCCTTGTTTCTTCATGTCGTTTTGCAAATCACGGCGGGTCATGTCCATGCCAACGGCGTAGCCATAAATATGCTTCATGGCATCGACGGCCTTGATATTTTTGCCGCCCATCCCGATCGCCACCACCAACTCAATTTCATGGTGAAAGTTTTGCGTCAAGCTGGGATAGGGCAACACACCGGTTTGGCCGGCTTCGACCACGACCAGTGCATCGGCAGGCTTCAAAAAGAAAAACGGAGGCTCTCGACCGGTGAAGCCCATCTCTTTGGCGTGTTCCTCGTAATTACGGCCCACACAGTAAATGCGGTGCACCGGGAAATGAGCAGTCGAACCCACAACAGGAACAGAAACGGGTGCAGGAGGTGTAAAGAGGTAATTCATGGTCATTTCGCATGGTCTAGTTGATGAAACGAACTTTACCGCTTTTCAGTGGGCATTTTGGAGGGCCTGGCAGGTTCTTTAAAATCAGGCCATGTCTCAAAGTTTTGATTTTGCCCATGCGCCCGGTCACTTGATCCGAAGAGCGCAACAAATTGCGGTTGCGGTGTTTGCGGAACACCTTGCGGCTTTTGATGTCACACCGGTTCAATTCGCGATTTTGAATGCGCTGATGGACGCGCCTGGCACCGACCAGGTGAGTTTGGCTGCGCGGGTGGCTTTCGATGCAGCCACCTTCGGCTCGGTGATCGGTCGCTTAGAAACCAAAGGATGGGTGCGCCGTGAAGCCTCTCCTCAGGACCGCCGTCGTAAATTGCTGTGGCTGACGCCCAAGGGCAAAAAAGCCGTCATTGAAATGGCGCCGCTGGTCACACAGGCGCAAGCCTTGATATTGCAACCTTTGCAAGCGCAGGAGCAGCAGCAGTTGGTGGCTTTGTTGGCTAAGTTAGTTAGCGCACAAAGCAGAGGTTGATCTCGCTCACAGTTTGTTGCGTTTGTTGAATTTGCTCACAACTGCGTCCTGTCATTGAAGGTGATGCACCAGTACATTACAAAGGTGTATTTATTTTTAAATTTCAAGGAGGCTTTTATGACTCAAACTCAATTCTCGTTTACCCCCGTCGTAGCCTTGCTGTGTGCGGCCTCGACATTGCTCGCCGGTTGTGCCAATCCCACCGCTGAACAAAAGGGTGCGGCGACCGGCGCCGGCTTGGGCGCTTTGGCCGGCGTCTTGCTTGGCGACAGCCGTCAGTCCGCTGCCGTTGGCGCAGCGGTCGGTGCATTGGGCGGTTATGTCTGGTCCAAGAACATGGAAGAGAAAAAGCAGGCCATGGAAAAAGCCACGGCCGGCACTGGCGTGTTGGTCACGCAAACGCAGGACAACCAGCTCAAGCTCAATATTCCGAGCGATATTTCATTTGATTCAGGCCGCTACAACATCAAGCCCAACTTGCAACCTGTGTTGGACCAGTTCGCACAAGGCTTGAACAGTCAACCCAACACCGAAGTGCGGATCGTGGGTCACACCGACAGCACAGGGTCCGATGCGGTGAACAATCCTTTGTCCGTCAATCGCGCCGACAGTGCGCGTGACTACCTGGTCTCCAGGGGAGTGGACGGGCGCCGCATTGCCACCGAGGGCCATGGCGCCAAGCAGCCGCTGGCCGACAACAGCACCGAGGCCGGTCGCGCCAAAAATCGCCGTATTGAGATTTACCTGGCCGAGCGCCAGATGGCTAAACCCTAAGTTCATCGGCCTGGGCGCAAGACCAGGCGCGATTTCAGGGCCCGCTCAAGACGATTTGAGCGCCAGTTCGAAGTGCTCGACCACGGGGGGCACCGCAAAAAAAGGCCCCACGATGGCGCGCCATTCTGTAAACAGGGGCGACTGGCGAAAGCCAACGGTGTGGTCTTCCAAGGTATCCCAAAATATTTGCAAGATGTAGCGCTCAGGGCTTTCAATGCCGCGGTTGACCTTGGCCCCTTGAAAGCCTTTGGCGTTGACGGCGACGGTGTTCAGACCACGGGCGATCGCTTCTTCAAAAGCGGCTTGCTGACCGGGTGCTATGCGAATGTCGGCGAGTTCTAGGATCATCGGGGTTTTCTTTCCAAAAAATGTGATTATCACCATAGCCGAGACATGCGTTTGTCATCAAATATTCACGGCTTGATTACATGATTGACACAAGGGCTGCAACGGTTCAGCCCATGTGCTCAAGCGTGGGTGATTCATGAGAGTTTTTTCGATCGCAACAGGTTCCGTCACAGAGACCGATACCTTGCCCTTGTGTCTGCCCGACCAGGGATTTGTCTGGATGGCATTTTCCAGACGTGAATTTGAAGTCTTGCAAAACCAGGTGCAGAGCACTTTACAGACCTTGTGCAACGCCACTTTGTTGGATTTGCATGTGCAAGATGTCTTGAACAAGCAGTTGCCATCGCATTTTGACTTCACGTCGGATTACAACTTGTTGGTGTTTCGACGCTTGGCCACAGGACAAAGTGAGTCGGACCTGTCCCGACCCGGTGAAATACTTCACCGCACAAGCGATCGGGGAGGGCCCCCGGTGCTGCGCCGTATAGACACCAGCCCCGTGGCATTCGTGGTGTTTGACCGCGTGGTGGTGACGGTGCATCCGGCTGACTGCGGGATTCGAGAGAGTTTTGCTGCGCGCTTGTTGCAAGCCGTCGACATGTCGGCTCATCAGCAAATGAACCGCATGCCCGCCAGCCCTGCCGATTTGATGCTGCGGGTGGTGAGTCAAATGGTCGACGGTTATTTGAACCTGCGCAGAGAATTGACACGGCAGTTGGACCATTGGCAAAGTGAGTTGTTGAACCCCAATACCCGGTTCAACAACTGGAGCGCCTTGCTTGACGCGCGACTGTCGCTGCATTATTTGGATGAAATTTGCGAGGATCAACGCGCCGCGATTCAAGATTGGACGGACGCTTTGAACGATCAGCCTTTGAACCCGGACGATCACTCACGGGCTTTGGAGCTGCTCAAGGTGCGCAGCCGCGATGTGCTGGAGCACATTGAGCGTGTCGTTCACCATGTGCAGCGCCTGGAACAAAGCGCTGAAACGGCGGTGCAGATGCATTTCAACGCGCAAAGCAACCGCACCAACGACATCATGCGCACCTTGACGGTGTTGACCGCCATCTTTTTGCCGTTGAACCTGATCACCGGTTTTTTTGGAATGAATTTCGAAAACTTCCCCATCCTGCACTCCGAGCTGGGTCTGTGGTGGACCGAGCTCGGCATGGTTGTCTTGGGCTTGGGCTTACCCGTTTACTTTTGGCGCAAACGTTACCTGGGCCAAGGCATTTAGTATTTTTCAGGAACCACCATGTCATCCGGCACAGGGTGGCGAATGTAGTCCGGGTTGCGCACCCGGGCTGGGAGCTGAACGCCATCGTGATCGATCTCGTGGTAATTGAAATGACCTAACAAGTGGTCAATGCAATTGAGACGGGCACTTTTTTTATCGACCGCTTGTACCACCCACCAAGGCGCCTCAGGAATGTGCGTGCGCTCGATCATGGTTTCCTTGGCACGGGTGTAATCCTCCCAGCGGCGGCGGCTTTCCAAATCCATGGGGCTGAGTTTCCACTGCTTCAAGGGATCATGAATGCGACCCAAGAACCGTGCGTGCTGCTCATCGTCGGTGATCGAGAACCAGTATTTGATCAGCGTGATGCCGCTGCGCACCAGCATTTTTTCAAACTCAGGCACGGTGCGAAAGAACTCTTCGTACTCTTCGTCATTGCAAAAGCCCATGACCCGTTCGACCCCGGCACGGTTGTACCAACTGCGGTCAAACAACACGATTTCTCCGGCCGCCGGCAAGTGCGCCACATAGCGCTGGAAATACCATTGCGTGCGTTCCCGGTCGTTGGGTGCGGGCAGCGCAGCCACGCGGCACACGCGCGGATTCAAGCGCTGGGTGATGCGTTTGATCACGCCCCCTTTGCCTGCGGCGTCTCGCCCTTCAAACAAAATCACCACGCGCTGGCGGTGCGCCACCACCCAGTCTTGCAATTTGACCAATTCGCCTTGCAAGCGCAGCAATTCGCGAAAGTAATGCGCCCGCGATGCGGCGGTGACTCCAAGATGCTCGCTGCCGCCCGCAGACAAACGATCGTCAATTTCCATTTCAAATTCTTCGTCCAACGTGTCCAGCAGGTCTTCACGCAGGCGGCGAATTTGATCTTCTTCTAAATAGGTGGGCTCAGGTTGCGACATGGTGATTTCCTTTGCCGCGATTTTCGGCTTGTTGTATGACAAAACCGTGACCATAAGAAGTCACGCGCGGCCGTTGTTAATTCATGCATTTGTCATTTCACTGCCACAAGATTGTCACGGGTGGCCGACATGATTACTCCCATTGAAGCGAAAAAACCTTGTGCCGATAGAAAACCGAAGGAGCCCCAGATGAAAGAAATCCCAACCCCGACCTTTTCCCTTTCGCCAGCCATTTTGCCCAGGGGGTCACTTCATCCGGGCGGTACAACAATTTCGGTTCCGTCTTCCCCAGTGGCGCGTGGCGGCATCCGGGTTTCCTGGGCACAGCACGAAGACGACGTGCGTGCCGCTCAGAAACTGAGATTCGATGTGTTCGCGGGAGAGATGGGGGCGCAGTTGGCCTGCAAGGTGCCCGGTCACGACATCGATGTGTTCGATGACTATTGCGAGCATTTGCTGGTGCACGACTTAGTGACCGAGCAGGTGATTGGCACCTACCGGGTGTTGACCCCGGCCCAAGCCAAACGCGCAGGGGGCACTTACAGCGATACCGAATTTGATTTAACCCGTTTACGCGGCATTCGCTCACGCATGGTGGAGTTGGGTCGCAGCTGTGTTCACCCTGACCATCGCCATGGGGGTGTCATTTTGGCACTGTGGGGAGCCCTGTTTGAGTTCATGAACCGCAACCAACTGGACACCATGATTGGCTGTGCCAGTATCCCCATGCTGCACAACGGCATGGTCTCGGGCGATGTGGCGGCCAGCATTTGGTCGCAAGTGAGTGCAAGCCACATGGCTTCCGTTGAATACCATGTGCGGCCCCGTCTGCCCTTGCCGGTTGAGCAACTCGATCGCCATTTGCAAGTGGAACCCCCTGCGCTGATCAAAGGCTATTTGCGCTTGGGCGCAAAGGTCCTGGGTGCACCGGCTTGGGATCCTGATTTCAACTCTGCCGACCTGCCCATGATGATGCGGGTGGCGGAGATGCCAGCGCGCTACCGCAAGCACTTCAACGGGGTTTGAGCATGGGCAGCGCTTCTATGGGCTTTGTCGCAAAAACTGCCGATGAGCAACCTTCGATTGCTTCCAATTACGCGCAAGTGCTGCAGCAAGCCTCACTCGAACCTGAAGAGGAAGTCCATGAGGAGGGCGAGGAGAAGCACTTTCGAGCCATCTTTATTTCCGATATCCACCTCGGGACACCGGGATGTCAGGCTGACGCCTTGCTTGAGTTTTTGCGCACCCACAGCAGTGACACCTTGTATTTGGTCGGTGACATCATCGATGGATGGCAGTTGCGCCGTCGCTGGTATTGGCCACAAGCGCACAACGACGTGGTGCAAAAATTACTTCGCCGCGCACGCAAGGGTTGCCGCGTGGTCTTTGTACCGGGCAACCATGATGAATTTGCTCGCGGCTTCATTGGTCACTCCTTTGGCGGGATTGAAGTGGTCAAAGAGACCGTGCACACCACCGCCATCGGCCAAAAATTGTGGGTGATCCATGGTGACCATTTCGATGGTGTCATCCAGTTGGCCAAATGGTTGGCGTATTTGGGCGACTCCATGTACGAGCTGACGCTCAAGCTCAACCGCTACTTGAACCATTTGCGCGCCAAGTTTGGTTTGCCCTACTGGTCCTTGTCGGCTTACTTGAAATTGAAAGTGAAAAAAGCCGTCAATTTCATCAGCGATTTTGAAGTGGCCGTGGCCTCACAAGCTGCCAAGCATGGCTTTCAGGGCGTGGTGTGTGGTCATATTCACCATGCGGAAATTCGGGAAATCAACGGTATTTTGTATTGCAATGACGGCGATTGGGTCGAGAGTCTGACCGCCATGGTGGAGCACATGGACGGGCGACTCGAAATTCTCAGCTTCGATGAAGTCAATCAAATGCGGCTGAGCAGTCACAAAGGCATTGCTGTGGTTTCTTGACTTAAGTCACCCTCTGTCAGCTGATTTTCATTAAATTGTCATGTATTTGACATCAAATGAGGTGCGACCGTGTTGCCCAATCATTGTTCAACGGTCAAGCTCAAATTAAATGAATTTCAATGTCAATTTCTAAAAAAAGTGCAGGTTCCGAAGGTACGCCGCAAAAGGTGGCCGGTTTGCTGGATCGTGACGCCAGCATCTTGGACTTCAACGTGCGGGTCCTCGATTGGGCCAAACGCGCAGAAGTTCCTCTCTTAGAACGGCTGCGCTACCTGTGCATCGTGTCCTCCAATTTGGACGAATTTTTTGAAGTGCGCGCCATGTTGCATTTGGCCGCACATGCCCACCATGATCACAAGGGGCTCTACAACAGCGAGACCTTCAAGGTCAATTACAGCAAGGCCGCGCAATTGGTCGCGGATCAATACAAACTGTATAACGAGGCCTTGCTGCCGGCATTAGAAAAAGAAGCCATTCGAATTTTGTCGCACGGCGAGCGCAATCTGGCGCAAAAAAAATGGGTGCATGACTACTTTGTGCGTGAGGTCAAGCCCTTGTTGGTGCCGGTGGGGCTGGATCCTTCGCATCCCTTTCCGCAAGTGGCCAACAAGTCGCTGAACTTCATTGTGCAATTGACGGGCAAAGATGCCTTTGGTCGCCACAATGACATTGCCATCGTCAAAGTCCCCCGTGTCTTGCCGCGCGTCATCCGAATTCCAACCAAAGTGGCTGGGCCGGGCACCAGTTTCGTGCTGTTGTCGAGTGTCATTCGTGCGCATTTGTCCGAGTTGTTCATTGGCCGAGAGGTAGGGCAGTTTTCGCAGTTTCGCGTCACACGCCACTCGGACTTGGCGGTCGACGAAGACGATGTCGAAAATTTGAGAACGGCCTTGCGCCACGGTCTGCAGCATCGCAATTACGGGGAGGCGGTTCGGCTCGAGGTGTCAGAAAGTTGCTCCACGCATTTGTCCGATTTTTTACTCAAGCAATTCAAATTGCCTGAAGCCGCGCTGTTTCGCGTGGCCGGCCCCGTGAACCTGGTGCGATTGAACCAGTTGATCGACCTGGTCGATCAACCCGCATTGTTATTCCCCACTTTTCAAGCCAGTTACCCCAAGCAATTGCAGCGGGGTGCGTCGGTGTTTGAACGCATGCAAAAAGGCGATGTGTTGATTCACCAACCCTTTGAAAGTTTTGATGGGGTGCTGGACTTTTTGCGCGAAGCCGTCTACGACCCCCAGGTGCTGGCGATCAAGCAAACCATTTACCGCATTGGCAATGACACGGTTATGCTGGATTTGCTACGCGAAGCGGTGCGACGCGGCAAAGAAGTGACGGCCGTGGTCGAGTTGAAAGCCCGTTTTGACGAAGAAGCAAACATCAATGTGGCGGAGCAACTGGAGTCTGTCGGCGCGCAGGTGGTGTATGGCGTGGTGGGTTTGAAAACCCACGCCAAAATGCTTTTGGTGACACGCCGTGAAGGCAAGGTGCTGAGGAAATACGGGCACCTGTCGACGGGCAATTACAACCCCCGAACCACCCGCTTGTACACCGACATCAGCTATTTGACCTGCAATCCCCAGCTCACGGCAGACATGGATCACTTGTTCATGCATGTGGCCAGCCAAAGCCGCTTGCACCGCATGAACAAATTGTGGGTTGCCCCTTTTCAGTTGCAGCGCAAAATCATTACCCAGTTGGACGCGGTGGGGACTGCTGCTGCGCAGGGGCAAGCGGCGAAAGTCATGGTCAAAATGAATGCCTTGACCGATGTTGATTTGATTGGCGCCCTAATCCGCGCGGGGCAAAAAGGCGCGCAGATTGATCTGATTATTCGCGGCGCCTGTATGTTGCCCGCAGAAGTGCCGGGCTACACCGACAACATCCGAGTGCGTTCGGTGGTGGGGCGCTTTTTGGAACACACTCGGGTTTTTTATTTTGTAGCGGGCGCTAAAGAGAGTCTGTATTTGTCCAGTGCCGACTGGATGAACCGCAATATGATTCGCCGCATCGAATTGGCTTGGCCGGTCGAAGATCCGGTTTTGCGCCAGCGTGTGGTCGATGAATGCCTGAATTTGTATTTGCAAGACGGGCGCAATGCCTGGTGCTTAGGCCCTGAGGGGCAGTACACCAAGCTGGAAAAAAAGGGTCGGCATGTGCACAGCGCCCAGGCTATTTTGATGCGCCGCTATGCGGCCGATGCCAGTCAGAAAAAGTAATCCCACAAGGAGACAGAAATGGATCTGATTTTTTGGCGTCACGCCGAAGCATTCGAACCCATAGACGGCCAAGACGACATGAGCCGCGGACTGACACCTAAAGGAGAAAAGCAGGCCAAACGCATGGCTGCTTGGTTAGACCGCCAACTGCCCGTTGGGGTTCGGGTGTTGGTCAGTCCCGCCCTCAGAACCGAGCAAACGGTCCGCGCCTTGAACCGAAAATTCAAATTTCGCGACGAGCTGGCGCCGAACGCGGAACCCGATCAGGTGCTGCTGGCAGCGGGCTGGCCAGACGCCAAAATGCCTGTCGTCATCGTTGGGCATCAACCCACCTTGGGCCGCATCATCGCGGCCTTGCTGGGCTTGCCCGAGCAAGAGTGCGCGGTGCGCAAAGGTGCTGTGTGGTGGTTGCGCAGCCGCTTGCGCGAGGGTGTTCAGCAAACCGTGATCGTGACGGTCCAAAACCCCGATTTGCTGTAAAACCCAAGAAGCGGAGTCAGTCGCGGCCAGGGCGACCGGTCTTCAGGGCTGGCACTTTAGCCAAGATGGCGGCAAAGCCCTTGTCGTCCAGGGCGCTCAAAGCCATGATGCCGGCGCGCAGCAACTCACTCTTTTTTACGCTGTGCAGCAGGCTTGTGGCGCGCTGCTTCAGGCTGTCAATGGCCTGGTACTCGTCTTTGGGCATGGTGAAACTGTCACGCACCAATTTTGGTTTTTTGGGAGCTTTGATTTTGCTTGGCTCAATGGCTTTCACAACTTTTACTGTTTTTGCAGCGGCTTTGACGATGACCTTGGCCGCAGGTATGGCGACTGGCTTCTTGGCCACGGCTTTGCGTGGTGTCGCAGTTTTGGCTGGGTTGGCTTTGCGTGCTGGGGCGGCGCGTTTGGCCACAGCGGCTTTGCGGGCAGGCTTGGCGGCAGTTTTTGCTGCTGCTGAGGCTGGCGCTGGTGTTGCAGTTGAAATGGAAGTTGGCATGAAAGCTCCTTTTAAAACGGTGTATACAGTTTATACCGTTTAAAGGCCCGTGGCAACTGATCTCGCGCAAATGATTGAGCGCCAACTGACCCCACGCAAGATCACAAACTGTTGAAGGTCACCGCCCAGGGTGTTTTTTGCCAAGCAATGCACTCTTCGCGCAGCAAATGCGCCGACTGTGGCCACAGCGCCGCCCAGCCTTTGCGCGTGTTGATGGTGAAGCCCTGTACCGGCTGGTCGTGATGTGACAGGTCAAAACCCTTGAGGTCAGGGTCTCGTCTGGCATGGCACAAAATCACCGCGAGGCGCAAGGCAAACAATTGATGCACAAAGCCAGGATCCAGCAGGTTGCCTTCAAGCTTGCGCAATTTGCCACGATGCCCCAGCACCAATTGACTCAAACGGTGCAACTCCGGTACGGAGAATCCGGGCAGGTCGGCATTGTCCAAAATATAGGCGCCGTGTTTGTGGTGATCCGCATGCGAAATGTGTGCGCCGACCTCATGCAAGCGGCCCGCCCAAATCAGTTTGCGTTGCATGGGCGACAAGTCATCTGCGGTTGCTGTGGGCGGGATTTTTTTGAAGAGCAAAGCCGCCGTGTGACTCACGCGCTGTGCTTGCTGTGCATCAATGCCAAAGCGCTTGGACAACCATTCTACCATCGATTCACGAATGTCGGTACTTTCATCGCGCTCGAGCAAGTCGTACAAGGCGCCCTGACGCAATGCGCCTTGCGCGGCATGCAATTCGTCGATGTCGAGCAATTCAAACAAGGACATCAAGATGGCCAATCCACCGCCAATCACGGGACGTCGGTCTTCTTTGATGCCGTCGAGTTTGAGTTGATCAGAACGACCCGATTTGATGAGTTTCTCTTTGAGCCAATACAAGCCTTCACGGGTGATGGGGCCTGCAGGCCGTCCCGCCGCTTCGAGCACGTCCATCACGGCGCCAATGGTGCCTGAGGCACCATAAGCCACATCCCAGTCTTTGCGGCGGTACACCGTCAACACCTCGTCCAAAATGGCTTTGGCGGCCACCTCGGCCATGTCAAAAGCCATGGGGGTGAACAAGCCGTCTGGAAAATACTTCATCGACCAGGCCACGCTGCCCACGCGGTAAGACTCCATGGTGGTGGGCTGAAAGCCTTGGCCCAAGATCATCTCCGTGGAGCGGCCGCCAATATCAATCACCAAGCGCCGCTCATCAGACTGAGGCAGCAAGTGGACAACGCCCGAATAAATCAGCCGTGCTTCTTCGCGACCGGGAATGATTTCGATCGGAAAACCCAAAATCGTTTGGGCTTTTTCTAAAAAAACATCGCGGTTGCGTGCTTCACGCAGGGTTTGGGTGGCGACTGCGCGCACCTGACTGGGCTCAAAACCCGAGATGCGTTCGGCAAACCGGGCCAAGCAATCCCAGCCCCTTTGCATGGCCGCCAGTGAGAGATTTCGCTCGCTGTCCAGGCCGTTGCCTTGTCTGACGGTTTCTTTGAGGTATTCCACCCGCCTGATCTGCCCGTGGTCCAAGTGACCAATTTCCAATCGAAAGCTGTTGGAGCCTAAGTCCACAGCCGCTAAAAGTTGTCCGTTTTTCATGAAAGGTGATCAAACTCAGGTTTTTATCGCGCACAAGCTCCCATTTTGTGACCTTTTCTTGTCAGTTTGATGACGATTTGGAAAAATACCTTCAGGCGTCTTCCCGCATAAGACTTCTTTTAATTGACATGATATTGTCACAATCGAAAGTTAGAGTCACAACCATGTTCAAAATGCTTTGAACAGTGTTCACTAACCTTTGATAAGGAATGCTATGTTGAAAATCAAATCCTGGGTGGCCGCATTGGGCTTGTCCGTTGTTGCCGCAACGACTTTTGCCGCTGAAATCACTGGCGCCGGCGCCACCTTTCCTTACCCCGTGTACGCCAAATGGGCCGAGGCCTACAAAGCCAAGACCGGTGTGAGCATGAATTACCAGTCCATCGGTTCATCGGGCGGTATCAAGCAGATCAAAGCCAAAACCGTTGACTTTGGTGCTACCGACAACCCCGTGAGTTTTGATGACTTGGAAAAAGACGGCATGGTTCAATTCCCGGCCATCATTGGCGGCATTGTGGCTGTGATCAACGTTGAAGGTGTCAAGCCTGGCCAATTGAAATTGACGGGCGACTTGTTGGCCGAATTGTTCTCGGGTGGCATTGCCAAATGGAGTGACAAGCGCATTGTCGACCTCAATCCTGGCGTTACATTGCCTGACGCCCCTGTGACCGTGGTGCACCGCGCTGACGGCTCCGGCACCACTGCCGTGTTCACCGACTACCTGGCCAAAGTCAATCCCAAGTGGAAAGAAACTGTGGGTTCAGGCGCTGCTGTGAAGTGGCCTGCCGAATCTTCGGTGGGTGGTAAAGGCAACGAAGGCGTGTCTGCCAACGTGTCTCGCGTCAAAAATTCGATTGGCTACGTGGAATACGCTTACGCCAAGAAAAACAACATGACCCACATCAGCTTGCGCAATGCGGCCGGTCAGTATGTCCAGCCCGATGACGAAACCTTTGCCGCCGCTTCGGCCGGTACCGACTGGTCCAAGATCCCAGGCATGGGCACTTTCTTGACCAACGCCGGTGGTGCCAAATCATGGCCTATCGCAGCCGCTTCGTTCATCTTGGTCTACAAAGAGCCAGCAAACAAAGCCAATGCGGCCGATGTCTTGAAGTTCTTTGACTTCGCTTTCAAAGAAGGCAAAAAATTGGCAACAGATTTGGAATACGTTCCTATGCCTGATGCCACTACCGACTTCATCCGCAAGAGCGTTTGGAACAAGGTCAACGTCAAGTAATTGTTGACCCCAAAGACCCCCAGGCCTGCGCCTGGGGTTTTTGACACTTCAGGATGACCATGGCCACGCTTGATCCGACCGATACCTTGGCGCTACATCGCCAAAAAGTGATACGTATGCAGCGTATCCAAGACTTTATTTTTGAAAAAACCTCGATGACTTTTGCGATGACCACCTTGGTGGTGTTGCTGGGGATCATTGCTTCTTTGTTTATCAGTGCGTGGCCGGCATTGGTCGAGTTTGGTTTCCCGTTTTTCTACACCATCGAGTGGGACATCATCAATTCCAAATTCGGCGGCTTGATTGCCATATTTGGTACGGTGGCCACAGCCTCTATAGCGATCTTGATTGCCTTGCCGCTCAGTTTCGGCATTGCGGTCTTTTTGACCGAGACCTGCCCCAAGCCCCTGCGCAGGCCCTTGGGCACGGCCATTGAATTGTTGGCCGCTGTGCCTTCCATTATTTATGGCATGTTCGGTCTGTTTGTGTTTGCGCCTTTGTTTGCCGAATATATTCAGCCGGCCATTGCTGCCACCTTGGGCCAAATTCCGGGCCTGGGTTTCTTGTTCACCGGTGCGTTCAACGGCATCGGCATTTTGGCCGCTGGTTTGATTTTGGCCATGATGATCTTACCCTTCATCGCCTCGGTGATGCGCGATGTGTTTGAAATCGTCCCCCCCATTCTCAAAGAGTCCGCTTACGGCTTGGGTTGCACCACCTGGGAGGTGGTCACCAACATCGTCTTGCCTTACACCAAAACCGGTGTGGTGGGCGGCGTGATGCTGGGTCTGGGCCGCGCTTTGGGCGAGACCATGGCGGTCACTTTTGTGATTGGCAATGCGCACAAATTGTCGCCCTCATTGTTCTCGCCAGGCAACTCGATCGCCTCGACCTTGGCCAATGAATTTGGCGAAGCCGAACCGGGTCTGCATTACTCGTCGCTGTTTGCCTTGGCCTTGGCCTTGTTCATCATCACCTTGATCGTGTTGTCTCTGGCCAAGTGGATGCTGCTTCGCGCTGAAGCCAAGAAAGGCTTTAAATCATGAGTACGCCCATTCACTTTGACGCGGGTATTTACCGCCGCCGCAAAATCAAAAGCACCGTCGGCCTGTTCTTGTCCATGTCGGCCATGGCTGTAGGCTTGGTCTTTTTGTTGTGGATCTTGAGCATCTTGATGTTCAAAGGCTTTTCGTCTTTGAATGTTGGCATGTTCACGCAAAGCACCCCCGCACCGGGCTCTGATGGTGGTGGTTTGCTCAATGCCATCGTTGGCAGTTTGATGATTGTGGGTAGCTGCACTTTGATCAGCACGCCAATTGGCGTGATGGCGGGCATCTATTTGTCTGAGTATGGCGAGCGCAGCAAGTTTGCTGCCGTGACGCGGTTTGTGAACGACATCATGCTGTCAGCACCCTCTATCGTGGTTGGCTTGTTCATCTACGCCATCGTAGTGGTCAATGCCAAGCATTTTTCGGGTTGGGCTGGTACCTTGGCTTTGGCATTGATTGCCATTCCGGTGGTGGTGCGCAATACCGAAAACATGCTGCGCTTGGTTCCCGTCACACTGCGTGAAGCGGCCTTTGCCCTGGGCGCTCCCAAGTGGAAAGTCTCCACCACGGTGGTACTCAAAGCTGCGCGCAGCGGTGTCATGACCGGTTTGCTGTTGTCTTTGGCCCGCGTCAGCGGCGAAACAGCGCCCTTGCTGTTCACAGCACTGAACAACCAGTTTTACTCCACCAATATGAATGCCCCCATGGCCAATTTGCCTGTGGTCATTTACCAATTCGCCATGAGCCCGTACGAAAACTGGGTCAACTTGGCCTGGGGCGCGGCCCTGTTGATTACCTTGACTGTCTTAGGCCTGAATATCGTGGCCCGAGCTGTGTTTAAAGAGAAAGTTGCAGTCTGAATATGATCACAAACCCATCAGCTTCACCCGCGAAAAACGTGCTCGAAATTCGCGATCTGAATTTTTACTACGGCGCCTTCCAAGGTCTGAAAAATGTCAACCTGGACATCAAGGCCAACACGGTGACTGCCTTCATTGGCCCATCAGGTTGTGGCAAATCCACTTTGCTGCGCACCTTGAATCGCATGTACGACCTGTACCCGGGTCAACGCGCCGAAGGCGAAATCAATTTCAATGGCGAGAACATTCTCAACCCCAAGCAAGATTTGAATTTGCTGCGCTCGCGCATCGGTATGGTCTTTCAAAAGCCCACGCCGTTTCCCATGTCGATTTACGACAACATCGCCTTTGGCGTGCGCTTGTACGAAAACCTGTCGAACAGCGACATGGACGATCGGGTCGAATGGGCATTGCAAAAAGCCGCCATCTGGAACGAAGTCAAATCCAAATTGAACCAAAGCGGTTTGTCATTGTCGGGCGGTCAACAGCAGCGCCTGTGCATTGCGCGCGGCATTGCGGTCAAGCCCTCTGTGCTGTTGCTGGACGAGCCCACCTCGGCCTTGGACCCGATCTCGACCGGTAAAGTGGAAGAATTGGTGCACACCCTCAAGAGTGAGTACACCGTGGTGATCGTCACGCACAACATGCAGCAAGCTGCCCGTGTGTCAGACTTTACCGCTTACATGTACCTGGGTGAATTGATTGAATACGGTCAAACCGAATCCATCTTCATGAAACCCACCCGCCAAGAAACCGAAGATTACATTACTGGCCGTTTCGGCTGATCAGAAAGAGACTCATGGAAAAACACATCTCCAGCCAATTTGATGCCGAACTGACCAATGTGTCTAGCCGTGTGTTGGAACTTGGTGGTTTGGTGGAGTCACAAATCCGCCATGCGGTGTATGCGCTCTCGCAATTCAGCACCGAAGTGGCCGAGCAGGTGATCAACACCGAGGCTGAAGTCAACAAGATGGAAGTCGAAATCGATCGCGAACTCTCGTCCATCATCGCTCGGCGCCAGCCCACGGCCGTAGACCTGCGTTTGTTGATCGCCATCTCCAAAACCACCGCCAACCTAGAGCGAGTGGGTGATGAAGCCGAAAAAATCGCACGCATGGTCAAGGCCATTGTGGACAGTGGTTCATCGAGATCCTTGCCCGCTTCAGAGCTGCGCGTGGCGTCTGACCTGGCTTCGGGTTTGCTGCGCAAAGCTCTTGATGCCTTTGCCCGCTTGGACGTGACCGCATCCATTGCCATCTTAAAAGAAGACGATTTGATTGACACCGAGTTTGACGGCTTTGTGCGCAAATTGGTCACTTACATGATGGAAGACCCGCGCACCATTTCGGCCAGCCTGGACCTGTTGTTCATTGCCAAAGCAATTGAACGCATTGGTGACCATGCCAAGAACATCGCCGAATTCACCATCTATGTGGTCAAAGGCGCCGACGTTCGACATACCTCTTTGGCTGATATTGAATCTTTTGTCAAATGAGAACACTGCCCCGCATCTTGATCGTTGAAGATGAACCGGCGATTGCCGAGTTGATCGCGGTGAATCTCCGGCACAACGGCTTCCAACCCATTTGGGCGATGGACGGTGAAACCGCCCAGCGTGAATTGGATGATGTCTTGCCCGATGTGATTTTGCTGGACTGGATGCTGCCGGGAGAAAGTGGTTTGACGCTGGCGCGCAAATGGCGCGCCACAGCGCGGACCAAAACAGTGCCCATTTTGATGCTCACGGCGAGGGGGGATGAGCCTGACCGCGTGGCCGGTTTGGATGCAGGGGCAGACGACTACATTGTCAAACCCTTCTCCACCAAAGAATTGCTGGCCCGCATTCGCGCAGTATTGCGTCGCCGTGCGCCCGAGCAGGCGGGCGGGGCCGTGCGTTTAGGCGACTTGGTGCTGGACGCCGATACCCACCGCGTGAGTTACCAGGACCAGTTGTTGAAAATCGGACCCACAGAGTTCAAGCTGCTGCAATACATGATGACCCATGCTGAACGCGTGCACAGCCGAGGCCAGCTCCTGGACCGCGTCTGGGGTGACCATGTGTTCATCGAAGAGCGCACGGTGGATGTGCACGTCAAGAGACTGCGAGAGTCGTTGGGTGAGGCCGGCATCATGGTGGAAACCGTTCGAGGTGCAGGCTACCGGGTTACAACGACCCCGCTGGCCGCGACCCAGCTCAAATCAGCTTGATTTGAACTGAGTTTTTCCGGTTCTTAGGGTATCCTGCCTCGATGTTGTCTCGATTGCTTTTCGCCCTTTTTATCCTGTTGGTCACAGCGACTTGCGGCTTTTGGCTGGCCGGTAGTTCAGGGCTCTGGGTCTCTATCAACGGTGCCTTGTTTGCCTTGCTGGTGCTCGACTATGTTCGTGGCTACCAATTGGAAAAATGGCTGCGACAAGGGGAACCCCATTCTCTGATCAAATTGACAGGGTTTTGGGGCGAATTGTTGGACCGCATTCGCCGGGGCTACAAAATACGCGATCAATCGGCAACCCAACACCGGCAACGGTTGCAAGAATTTTTGTCTGCCATCCAGGCCTCGCCCAACGGTGTTTTGCTGCTCGATGAAGAAGGCCGCATTGAGTGGTGTAACCAAACTGCGGCAGCTCACCTGGGATTGCACGAACAACGCGATTTGGGCCAACACATTGGTAACCTGGTGCGTGACCCGGCGTTCACGCGCTATGTGGCCCAAGGAGATTACAGCAATGAAGTAATCATCGATGGCCGATCGAATTCGTTTTCGCAGTTGCTCAAATTGCAACTGCAATTGCACCCCTACGGTGAAAATAAAAGATTGCTGCTGACCCGTGACGTCACGGCGCGTGCGCAGGCCGACCAGATGCGGCGTGATTTTGTGGCCAATGTCTCCCATGAAATTCGCACCCCTTTGACAGTGCTGGCCGGCTTTGTCGAGACCTTGCAATCCCTGCCGTTGAGTCCCGAGGAGCAGCGTCAATATTTGGATTTGATGGCTGTTCAAGCCCATCGCATGCAAGGCTTGGTGAGTGACTTGCTGACCTTGTCGCAATTGGAAGGCAGCCCGCCGCCGCCCGTGACCGAAGCGGTGGACTTGAAGTCCCTGATGGCGCAGGTCAAATCCGATGCGGTATCGCTTTCGGCCTTGCAGGGCAAAGACGGGCTGCCCGTGCATACCTTGACGTTTGATTTGCCCGATCATGTGCACGTCTTGGGCTCACGCGCTGAAATTCACAGCGCGGTGTCCAATTTGGTCAACAACGCGGTGCGTTACACGCCTGCTGGCGGCAAGATCGACGTGGTTTGGTCTTTGGACGCCGAGGGGCAGGCTCAATTTTCGGTGAAAGATGACGGCGTGGGCATTGCCGCCGAGCACCTTCCGCGTTTGTCCGAGCGCTTTTACCGGGTTGACCGCAGCCGCTCACGTGAGTCGGGTGGCACTGGCTTGGGCCTGGCCATTGCCAAGCACATTGCACAGCGCCATGGCGGCAGCTTTCATATTCAAAGTGAGTTAGGTAAGGGGTCTAGTTTTTCTTTGAGTTTCCCCAGCGCCAGGGTCAAAACGGAAACCAAAGCAGCTTTGGATCTGGCGCCTGAACTGTGACACCTTATTCGTGTGTGGGCCAATCTTGCAGCGCTCGCAGCGCCTTGAGAAGTTGCTGGCCAGAGGACGCCAGGCTGTCGTGGTTTTGAATTTCGATGAGTTGGCATCCTGGCGGCACGCGCAATGCCAGGGTTCGGTTGAGCCGATTTTCAATCGCCTGATGCGACTCACGGCCTCGCCCCAGTAGGCGCTGGCGCAAAACCTCGATGTCCGCCGTGATGTGCAGCACGGTCAACTCGGGGTAGAGTTGGGCGGCCTGTGGCAGGTGTGCCCGAGAGCCATTCACAAAGACCCATTGTTGCTGTGTCAATGGCCGCAGCTCCGCGTGGCGAATACCATACAGGTGCTCATTGGCGGCCCAATGCATTGCAAACGCTTGGGCGTCTAACAGCTGTTTGAATTGCGATGTTGACACGCTGTCATGCATTTCGCCATCGGCTGCGCAGGCTCGGTTGATGGTGCGGCGAGCCCAGGCGACGGGCCACTGGCTAGGTAATTGCGATCGCAGCCAGTTCAGTAAACTGTCTTTGCCTGCACCGGATGGGCCGACCACATAAATGAGTTGCGCGTTCATCCGCGCAACTCCAAACTTTGCAGCCACTGAAAGTCAGCCCCTTTAACGGGCTCGGCAAACAAAGCGATGTGCGTGAATCGGCAGATCGGTAAAGTTTCAAATTGCATCTGGGCGGCTTGCACCAGGGCCTGGCGTTCAAGGTCTGAAATGGAGTGCAGGGGGCCGGTGAGCGACAGGTGAAATTGGTATTCATCCAACACCCAGGGGTAGCCCCATTGCACCAGCAACTGGTCTTGTGCCGGGGTCAATGGCGTTTGCCGACGCCGAGCCCAATCGGCTGGGCTCAATGGCTTGGCAAAGCCGTGCAAGCGGGTGACACACGCCGCGGCAGTGGACGCGATGGCGTTGGTGTGGCCTGCCGGTCGCAGAGACATAAAGCCCCCCGCGGTACTGACTTGAAGCGGCGGCAGATCGAAGGCGGGCAACTCTTGGGCCAAGTCCTGCATGGCGAGCAACAGGGAGGCCACGCTGGCGTCAGGGCTCAGTTCAAATGGTGCTTTGAGCGTGGCATGCCAACCGTAGCGTCGCGGCTCTTGGGTGACAAGTCGAAATTGATGTGCGTCCATGCCTGCGATCAGCGGTTGTTTCAGCGTCTGCCCCGTGGCTGCGCAGCGACCCAGCCAGTGACAGCCGGCAGCCCACCATTCGCTGTGCAGCGCGGGGATGAAGTAAACCGCATAGCGGTAAGCAAATTCAGTTTTCATGGTGATTGACGGTGAGGCTGACGCGATCGCCTGCAAACCAGGCGTAGGCAAATTCAATGGGTGTGTGGTCGGTATCGATGTTCACGCTTTTCACCAACAACACGGGGCGCGTGGCAGATTGACCCAGCAGCAACGCGACCTCTTTGCTGGGCAGGCGCGCTGAGACGCGGCTTTCTTGTCGCATGTAGTCGATCACGCCATGCTGCGCAAAGCCTTCGGTGATGGAGCCCGTGCTGGTGACGATATCGGCAAGTTGTGCAAAGCGCGGCAAAGGAAAGTAACGTTCACTCACATGCAGTGGTTGGCCTGCGCCTTCACCCACCACTTGCAAAAAAAGCAGCGCACTCTCGGCGGCGACTTGCAGTGCCTGTGCCTGTTCCACTGTGGCGCAGACCGTCTGGCTGCGCATCACGCGCAGCTCGCCGCGCAAGCCTGCTTGCAACAGATTGTGTCGGTGACGCGTGCGTTTGCCCAGCGCAAGATCCACTGCCAAATTCTCCACATAGGTGCCGCTGCCTTGCGTTGATCGGACCAAGCCATTTTGCCCCAGATGCGCCAAGGCGCGCCGAATGGTGTGCCGGTTGGCACCGAACTGCGCAGCCAGTTGATGCTCTGAAGGCAGCTTGATGCCGGGCGCATAAAAACCCTGACCAATGGCATAAGCCAAGTCCTGTGCAATGCGTGACCAGAAGCTTTCGCGCTCAGTGCCGACTTGTGGCTGTGGATTCAAAAAAGTCACTCCAGTTGTCATGAAAGATACACACCGATTGCCTAAGCTCAAGAGTATGTTCAAGTTGTATAGACAAGTAAGAGGGTGCCACAACGATGTTTCAACCGTATGACCATGCCGAGTCTTCTACAAAGACAGAGCGACAAAAGTGGATGGCCTTGTTGGCCCGGGCGCCCCAGCCTCTGCTGGACGATGCTTTGACAGCCCATGATGCCGCGCAGCCTCAGTGGTTGCGCCGTCCGGAGACCGGTCTGATGATGGTGCAGGGCAGGGCGGGGGGAACGGGCGAGCGCTTCAATCTGGGGGAGGTCACGGTCACGCGCTGCGCATTGCGCTTGGCGCAGGCCGCTGACGATGCACCGGTTGGCGTCGCCTATGTCCTGGGGCGCAACCATCGCCAAGCGCACATGGCCGCAGTGGCCGATGCCTTGTTGCAAGACCCCGCGCAGCGTGCAGATCTGGAAGTAACTTTGTTGGCGCCGGTGCGTCGGCATTTGTTGCACCAACAGGCTCAGCGTCATGCACGAGCACAAACCACCAAAGTGGATTTTTTAACCGTGGCGCGCGAAGCAGGCGATGGCGAGGAAGGTGAGACCTCATGAACACAGAAGTTTTGCAAAACCTGGTGGCTGGTTTTGACCACGAGGCCTATGGCAGTCAAGCGGTGTTTCGCACGGCGCTGAATGCGCTGTCTCACCCCGGTCGCCCCTTGGACATGCCCTTGAGCACGGCATTGCCGCGACAGGGTCATGCCGCCGCCGCTGCCTTGCTGCTGGGCTTGGTAGATGCCGATACCGCGCTGTGGTTGTCGCCCGGCTTGGCAGGCAGTGATGCGGCCACTTGGCTGCGTTTTCATACCGGTTGCGCGTGGGTGTCTGACCCGGGAGTAGCACACTTTATTTGGGTGGCGCAAGGCGATGCCATGCCTGAGCTGCAGAGCTTGCGCCAAGGCACCGATGCCTATCCTGATCAATCCGCCACTTGCGTGATCGAGGTGCAAAGTCTGCACAGCGATGAGGGTGAAAAAGGCGGCTGGATTCTGCAAGGCCCCGGTATCTTGGGGCAGCGCAGATTGCACGTGCAAGGCCTGCCGGCCGATTTTGAAACGCAATGGGCAAGCAACCACGCCAGCTTTCCTTGCGGAGTCGACGTATTTTTGGCCACTGCTGCGCACATCGTGGGCTTGCCACGCACCACGCGTTTATTCACCTCAGAGGAAGCTTGATATGTACGTGGCCGTCAAAGGCGGGGAAACCGCCATCCTCAACAGCTACAAGTTGCTCGCCGAGCAGCGACGCGGCGACACCGCGCAAGCCGAACTGAGCGTCGATCAAATTCGCCAGCAGCTCAAGCTGGCGGTGGACCGTGTCATGACCGAAGGCTCGGTGTACGACCCCGAGCTGGCGGCGCTCGCCATCAAACAGGCCAGTGGTGATTTGGTTGAAGCCATTTTTTTGCTGCGCGCTTACCGCGCCACCTTGCCACGCTTGGGCAATACCTGTGCGCTGGACACCGCCCGCATGCAGCTGGACCGGCGTATCTCGGCGACTTTCAAAGATTTGCCGGGCGGTCAGGTTTTAGGCCCGACCTACGACTACACCCAGCGTTTGCTGGACTTCACTTTGATGGCCAACGCACAAGCGGATGACGCGGCGCCGGACCTTGCCTTGCCTGCTGCCACCGCGCTGCCTGACAAAGTGCCCCGCGTGGTTGATCTGCTGAACCAAGAGGGTTTGATTGAAACCTTTGAGCGACCCGAACATGACCCCGCGCCCCGTGACTTGACGCGGGAGCCGCTGCGCTTTCCCGCCGACCGTGCCACGCGTTTGCAAAACATCGCCCGTGGCGACGAGGGTTTTTTACTGGCCATGGCCTATTCCACGCAACGTGGTTACTCGCACACCCACCCCTTTGTGGGTGAAGTGCGCTTAGGCCAAGTGGCCGTGGAGATCGAGCCTGAAGAACTCGGCTTTGCGATCTCCATTGGCGAGATGGAAATCACCGAATGTGAAATGGTGAATCAGTTCGCAGGCAGTAAAACCGAGCCGCCCAAGTTCACCCGCGGCTATGGTCTGGCCTTTGGCCACAGCGAGCGCAAAGCCATGGCCATGAGTTTGGTCGACCGCGCCCTGCGCGCTGAAGAATTGGGTGAAGCCATCGAGTCGCCCGCGCAAATGCAGGAGTTTGTGCTTTCGCACAGTGACAGCCTGGAGGCCTCGGGCTTTGTGCAGCATTTGAAGTTGCCGCATTACGTGGACTTTCAGTCTGAGCTGGAGCTGGTGCGCAAGATGCGCGCGAAGTTGAGCAGCCCCGCAGACCCTGCTAGCGCCATCGCCTCGACCCGCCAGGAGAACGCATGACCACGCCTGAAGTTAACTTTGCGTATCTTGACGAGCGCACCAAGCGCATGATCCGCCGCGCCATTTTGAAAGCGGTGGCCATTCCTGGTTACCAAGTGCCGTTTGGCTCCAGAGAAATGCCACTGCCGTATGGCTGGGGTACTGGAGGCATCCAGGTCACTGCATCGGTCATTGGGCCCGACGACACGCTCAAAGTGATCGACCAAGGCTCCGATGACACGGTCAACGCCGTCAATATTCGGCGCTTTTTTGAACGCACGGCGGGCGTCAATACCACCACGCGCACCCATGAGGCCACGCTGATTCAGACGCGTCACCGCATTCCTGAAATGCCCTTGTCCGAGGGGCAAATTCTGGTCTACCAAGTGCCTGTGCCTGAACCCATGCAACGCCTGGAGCCGCGTGAAACCGAGACCCGCACACTGCATGGCTTGGCCGAGTACGGCCTGATGCATGTGAAGCTGTATGAGGACATTGCGCGCTACGGCCACATTGCCACCACCTATGACTACCCGGTGATCGTGAACCACCGCTACATCATGTCGCCATCGCCGATCCCCAAGTTTGACAACCCCAAGATGCACATGAACCCGGCGTTGCAATTGTTTGGCGCGGGCCGCGAGAAACGCATTTATGCCGTGCCGCCCTACACCGCGGTCGAGAGTCTGGCGTTTGAGGATCATCCTTTTGAAATTCAAAAATGGAATGCTGTCTGCGCCCACTGTGGTGCCACCGATTCGTTTCTGGACGAAGTCATCACCGACGACGCTGGGGGTCGACTGCATATTTGTTCGGATTCGGACTTTTGCCAAACACGGCAAGACGAACAGAGCACGGAGGCGGCATGAGTGTGCTCATTCGCCAAGCCACGGTCCAAGACTTGGCTGATGTGCTGCAGCTCTATGCCCAGCCAGCCATGGACAACGGCCAGGTGCTGTCGCTGCCAGAGGCTGAGCAGCAATTTGCCCAGTTCAGCCTGTATCCCAACTACCGTTTGTTTGTCGCTTGCGAAGCGCAGAGCGATGCCCCTGCATCGGCAGGCCGAGTGGTCGGCACCTACGCTTTGTTGGTGATGCACAACTTGGCTCACCAGGGCACGCCATCTGCCATTGTGGAAGACGTGGTGGTCAGCGCTGAGCGCCAATCACAAGGCATAGGCCGCGCCATGATGGCGTCCGCCATGGACTTGGCGCGTGAAGCCGGTTGCTACAAGCTGGTGCTGTCGTCTAACCAAAAGCGCGAACGCGCACACGCCTTTTACGAGTCGCTGGGCTTTCAGCGCCATGGTTTCAGTTTTCAGATCGAGATTTGACATGCCGACCTTAGACAACTCTCCGCCCTTGCTGCGCGTGCGCGGCGTGGGCAAAAATTATGGTGACCGCGTCGCCCTGCAAGACGCCAGCTTTGACTTGTGGCCCGGTGAGGTGATGGCCGTGGTTGGCGAATCAGGCTCGGGCAAAACCACCTTGCTCAACGCCATTGCCGCCCGCAGTCGCCCGGATGTGGGACAGGTTGAGTTTCTCAGCCGCGAGGGTCAGCTGCAAGATGTGTATGCCATGAGCCAAGCGCAACAGCGCCTGCTGGCACGCACCGACTGGGGCTTTGTGCATCAAAACGCGGCCGATGGTTTGCGCATGGACGTGTCGGCCGGGGCCAATGTGGGTGAGCGCCTGATGGGCTTGGGCGAAAGGCATTACGGGCGCTTGCGCAGCACCGCCGAAGACTGGTTACAGCGCGTGGAAATTGACGCCTCACGCATCGACGACACGCCGCGCACTTTTTCGGGCGGCATGCGCCAGCGCTTGCAAATTGCGCGCAACTTGGTCACCCGCCCGCGCCTGGTGTTCATGGACGAGCCTACCTCCGGGCTGGATGTGTCAGTGCAAGCGCGCTTGCTCGACTTGCTTCGCCAACTCTCACGGCAAATGCAATTGGCCGTGGTCATCGTCACGCACGACTTGGCCGTTGCCCGTTTGCTGGCGCACCGCATGATGGTCATGCAGCAAGGCTGTGTGGTGGAGTCGGGCCTGACGGATCAAGTGCTTGACGACCCGCAGCACCCCTACACCCAGTTGCTGGTGTCTTCTGTTTTACAACCTTGAACTGCTTGAGAGAACCACGATGCTGCATATGAAACAGGTGTCCAAGCGCTTCACGCTGCACCACCAACACGGGGCCCAGTTGCAGGTACTGCACCAGGTTGATTTGAACGTCGGCCCCGGCGAATGCGTGGTGCTCGATGGCCCATCGGGCATGGGCAAGAGTACGTTGCTGAAACTCATTTACGCGAACTACCGCGCCACCAGTGGCCAGATTGAGGTGCACCAAGCCGATGGCAAGGTGCTGGAGTTGACCCAGGCCTCACCACGTGAACTGGTGCGCATGCGCCGGGACACGGTCGGCTATGTGAGCCAATTTTTGCGCGTGATCCCACGCGTGTCGGCGCTGGATGTGGTGGCTGAATCGCTGATCGACGATGCCGCAGACCAAGTGGACGCCATTGAAGCCGCACGTGAACAAGCGCGGGTCTGGTTGACGCGTTTGAGCATCCCCGAGCGACTGTGGCCCTTGCCGCCAGCCACTTTCTCCGGCGGTGAGCAGCAGCGCGTGAACATCGCGCGCAACATGATCAAGCCCCGACCCATTCTGTTGCTCGACGAGCCCACCGCGTCTTTAGACGCCGCCAACACCCATACCGTCATCACACTGATTCAAGAGGCCGTTGCGCGCGGCACTGCCTTGGTGGGTATTTTTCATGATGCGAGCGTGGGGCAGGCTGTGGCCACCCGACGCATCGATGTCGCTCAATTCAGGACCCCCGCATGAACTCCCTTGTTTTTAAAAATGCCCAAATGGTTTTGCCCCACGAGGTCGTGTCGGGCAGCGTCTCTGTTGTTGAGGGGTTGATTGCTGCGGTGGACCAAGGCCCCGCCATGCATGCCGAAGGCTGGGATCTTGAGGGCGACTACCTGATGCCCGGCTTTGTCGAGATGCACACCGACAATTTTGAGCGCCACCTGATGCCACGCCCCAAAGTGCAATGGGCCGAAATGCCCGCCTTGCTGGCGCACGACGCCGAGGTGGCGGCCTCAGGCATCACCACGGTGTTCGATGCACTGGGTGTGGGCGATGCCGACTCAGACAGTTTGCGTGGCAGCACCTGGGATGCGGTGCTGAACGTGCTGGAGGTCTGCAGTGCAGAAAACTTATTGCGTGCTGATCACCATCTGCACGTGCGCTGTGAGTTGCCTGCCCCCAATACCATCGATTTGTTTGCGCCCTTTCATGATCACCCGCGCTTGTCGTTAATCTCGCTGATGGACCACACCCCCGGTCAGCGCCAGTGGGAAAACATCGACGTGGCCCGGGTTTACTACACCGGCAAAAAAGGCTGGTCGAATGAAAAGTTCGAACGCCAGGTGCTGCACGCGGCTGAATTGCAAGCGCGTTACGCAGCGCCGCACCGCGCCTACTTTGTGAACTATTGCCATACACATCACATTGCGCTGGCCAGCCACGACGACACCACGCCCGACCATGTGCAGCAAGCCCACGCCGAGGGCGCCAGCATGTCGGAGTTCCCCACTACCTTGCTGGCCGCACAAACAGCGCATGCCCACGGTTTGCTCACGGTGATGGGTGGGCCCAATGTGGTGCGCGGGGGCTCGCATTCGGGCAATGTGTCGGCGGCCGAGTTGGCGCGCCATGGCTTGCTGGACATTTTGTCGTCTGACTATGTGCCCGGCAGTTTGCTCAGTGCGGTCGTGCGCTTGGTCGACGACGGTATTTACAGTTTGCCGCAAGCGGTGGCCACCGTCACGCACAACCCAGCGCAAGCCACCGGTCTCAAAGACCGGGGGCAGATCGCCGTGGGGCAGCGCGCTGATTTGATTCAAGTGCGCTTTGTGGCCTTGCCCCAAGGCGGGCGCCATGCCGTGGTGCGGGCGGTGTGGCGCGAAGGGCAGCGTGTGTTGTGAGCGCGGAGTGCTTGAATGACATCCAAACTTCCCGGGGTTGTCAAAAGCCTGTCACATATGCTGCGCACACTCAGCTTGTATAGACATCTTGAGGCAATTGCGCCATGGCACTGAAGATTCAAAATTTAGACAAACATTTCCCCAACGGAAAACACGCCTTGCGCGACATCAATCTGAGTATTGGTGAGGGCGAAATGGTGGCCTTGATCGGCGCCTCGGGTTCCGGTAAGTCCACCTTGCTGCGTATGGTGGCCGGTTTGTTGCCGGCGGATGCAGGGCCAGGATCTTTGATCGAAGTGAATGGACACTGCGTACAACGGGACGGACGCATTGCCAGCGACATTCGCACCATTCGCTCGCAAGTGGGCTTTGTTTTTCAGCAATTCAATTTGGTGGACCGTTTGCCCGTGCTGGTCAATGTGTTGGTGGGGCGTTTGCACTGCATGCCGCTATGGCGCGGCGTGATGCGTTGGTTCAATGCCCATGAACGCACGTTGGGGCTGGAGGCTTTACAGCGTGTAGGCATTTTGGAATGCCACGGTCAACGTGCTTCGACCTTGTCTGGCGGGCAACAGCAACGCGCAGCGATTGCGCGCACCTTGGTGCAAGGCGCCAAGCTGGTGCTGGCCGATGAGCCGATTGCCTCGCTGGACCCCGAATCGTCCCGCAATGTGATGGAAATTTTGACCCGTATTCAGCGTGAAGATGGCCGCACCGTAGTGGTCTCTTTGCACCAGGTGGACATGGCCATTCGCTATTGCCCCCGCGTGATTGCGCTGAACCAAGGCCAGGTGGTCTATGACGGGCTGTCAGCCAACTTGACGCCTGCTTTGCTGCGCCAGTTGTACGGCATGCAAGCCGATGAATTTTTGAGTGGCAGCGAGTTGCTCACCAAAGTTCCTGCTCAAGACACTGTGCCAGTCTTGGCATGGGCTGCGCCCATCGCCCAGATGGCTTGAATCTCTCTTTTACTTTTAAACCTGCTGGAGATCCTACTATGTTCAAAAAATCATTGACCGCACTGGCCTTGGGCCTGAGCTTGATGGGCGCCATGGCGCAAGATATCAGCTTTGGCTTTATTTCGACCGAATCTAGTCAAAACATCAAGTCCGATTGGCAGCCGCTGATTGACGACATGGAAAAGCAGACCGGTTTGAAGGTCAAGGCTTTCTTTGCGACCGATTACGCCGGCATTATCGAAGCCATGCGCTTTAACAAAGTGCAACTGGCCTGGATGGGCAACAAGTCGGCCATGGAGGCTGTGGACCGTTCTAACGGTGAAGTGTTTGCGCAAATGGTCAACGCCGATGGCACTCAAGGTTATTACTCGCACCTGATCGTGCACAAAGACAGCCCGATCAATAACCTGGACGACATGTTCAAAAACGGCAAGAACTTGAGCTTTGGCAATGGCGACCCGAACTCCACATCGGGCTTTTTGGTGCCTAGTTTTTATGTGTTTGCACAAAACAAGCAAGACCCCAAAACACTGTTCAAAGTGATGCGCAGCGCTAACCACGAAACCAATGCCTTGGCTGTGGCCAACAAGCAAGTCGATGTGGCGACCAACAACAGCGAAAATTTGGAAAAGCTCCAAGGGCGTCAACCTGAAAAAGTCAAAGACATCAAAGTCATCTGGACCTCCCCACTGATCGCTTTGGATCCTTTGGTGATCAGCAAAGGCTTGCCTGAAGCGACCAAGACGAAGATCAAAAACTTCTTCTACAACTACGCCAAAACCGACGCGCGTGAAAAAGAAATTGTCATGAAGATTTCGAAGTTGTCGGGCTTTAAAGCGTCGACCAACGACCAACTCAAACCGATTCGCCAATTGGATTTGTTTGGCAAGCGCAACAAGATCGATGCTGACACCACCCTGTCTGACGCTGACAAAAAGACCAAACTGATTGAAATCGATCAGCAATTGGCTGCCTTGAAATAAGTTCTGTGACGGTACTTCGCATGTCTACCCCCGCCAATTTAAAAATGCAGGCCTTGGCCGAGTCGGCCGCTTCATCGCGCAGCCTGAGTTGGTATTTGTGCTGGGGCGCTTTGCTGGCTTTACTGGCCTGGTCTTGGCAAGGGGCAGACATGCGGCCTATGGAGTTGTGGCGCGACTCCGGCAATATGAAAACCTATGCGGCGGAATTTTTTCCGCCTAATTTTGGCCACTGGCGCATCTATCTGGACGAGATGCTGGTGACCTTACAGATCGCGTTGTGGGGCACGGCATTGGCCGTGGTCACGGCCATACCGATGGGCCTTTTGGCTTCGTCCAACATCGTGCCCTGGTGGGTCTACCAGCCGGTGCGTCGCGTGATGGACGCATGCCGCGCCATCAATGAGATGGTGTTCGCCATGCTGTTTGTCGTGGCCGTGGGCCTGGGGCCTTTTGCCGGGGTCTTGGCCTTGTGGATACATACCACCGGCATCTTGGCCAAGTTGTTTTCTGAAGCAGTCGAAGCCATCGACCCTCAGCCGGTCGAAGGCATCCGGTCTACCGGTGCCACGGCTTTGCATGAAATTGTGTACGGCGTGATTCCGCAGGTCATGCCCCTATGGATTTCATTTGCCTTGTACCGATTCGAGTCCAATGTGCGCTCTGCCACCGTGGTCGGCATGGTCGGGGCGGGCGGTATCGGTGTGGTGCTGTGGGAAATCATCCGCGGTTTTCAATACGCCGAGACCGGCGCTGTGATGCTGATCATCATTGTCACGGTCAGTTTGATTGATTTGATTTCATCCCGTATTCGCCAATTTTTTGTCTGAGGTGCCTCATGTCCCTGACCCTGTCGCAAGTCACTGATCTTTTACAAAACCACGGTCAAAACCAATACGGCATGGAGGCGGTCAGTCAGTTGGAACATGCTTTGCAGTGCGCGGACCTGGCAGAGAAAGCAGGGGAAACTGCCGAGACTATTGCCGCGTCATTGCTTCACGATCTCGGCCATATGCTGGTGGCTCAAGGTCTAGGGCAGCAAGAAATCGACACCCGCAAGGACGACCTGCATCAGTTCATGGCCTTGCCGTTTTTACGGGGCTTGTTCACCGACGCCGTGCTGGAGCCGATTCGCATGCATGTGGATGCCAAGCGCTATTTGTGCCTGATCGATCCAGGCTATTGGGCCGAGTTATCGCCCGCTTCCAAACACAGCTTGGAGCAGCAAGGCGGCATCTTCAGCGAGTCACAAGCGGATAGCTTCATGCAGCAACCCTATGCCGCTGAGGCGGTTCGTTTGCGTCGCTATGACGATTTGGCCAAAACACCGCTGAAGGTTGTGCCTTCTCTTGTGCACTTTGAATACTATTTAAATCAGGCTTGCATCTGAGTTTTTATTTTTTGAAGTGTCATAAAAATTTCATAAAAATGCCGCAGTAGTGACTTTATTGTTTTTTACAGTTCTCCCAGTTGAGAAAAGTTATTTTCACTTTTCTTATCTGTTCAACCTCAGCTGTAAAAATTCATGCTCAAAACTTCTGCCCCTAAGCCACAACGCCTGGCCCAATTGGTCTCTTTGGCCTTCATCACCTCGGTGGGTGGTGCGGCATTCGCCGACACCGTAGACCTTGGTACTGTGGGTGCCAGTGGCGCTGCAGGTTCGACGGTTTCGGTCAAGGCAGAGCGCGGCACGGCCGCCTCTGTGGCACCAACGCAAGCCAGCCTGAGTGCAACGCAGCCTCAGTCGATCGTTTCACGCGCTTTCATTGAAGACTCCACACCGCCTACAGGTAACTTCAACACGATCTTGGCCATTGCACCCAGCGTCGCCTCTATGCCCTCCACCAACGGGCCTGGCATGGCGGACCAAAAAATGTCGCTGCGCGGCTTTCAAGACGGCGAATACAACGTCACCTTTGACGGCATTCCCTTTGGCGACAGCAACGGCCCCACGCACCACTCCACTTCCTATTTCCCAGCTTCTGTGATCGGCGGCATGGTGATTGACCGCGGTCCAGGTAACGCCAGCAACGTGGGTTACTCGACCTATGGCGGTAGTGTCAACTTGTTCTCTAAGGCGCCTTCGCAAACCAAGCAAACCAGCGTGTATGGCTCGCTGGGGAACTGGGGTACTCGCTTGGAAGGTATTTCTTATGAAAGCGGCCGCATGGAGGGCAGTGACGCCACCTTGCAAGTGAACGCCCAGAATATGGCCGCCACCGGGTATCTGTCGAATTCACCGATGGACAACAACAACCTGACGGTGAAGTACCAACGCCCATTGGGTGATTCGACCTTGATGACGATCTTTGGTAGTGCCAACAAGGTCAAGTCCAACGTCACCGACAACGCATCAGGCCCCACCATGGCGCAAGTGGCTGTACTGGGTAAAAACTATGTGATGAACAGCAACCCAGCCAGCCAAGGTTTTTACGGCTACAACACAGCCACCAAGACCACGGACATGGATTACGTTCGTTTGCAGACCACCTGGGCCAATGGCTGGCAAACCGACAACCAAACCTACACCTACGCCTACGCCAACTTTACCGAGGCAGGCCAAGATCCTTCGAAATTCAACGGCACGGCCGATTCGTCGATGTCTGTGAAGAATCTGTTGGGTACTTCTGTGACGTTGCCTAACGGCGGCGTGCCTGGCTATCACAAGCTGAACTCCTACCGCGTTTGGGGTGACATTCTCAAGGCCACCAAAAATCTTGACAATGGCTTGCTGCGCGTAGGTGCTTGGTATGAAGGCTCCAAAACTGATCGTCACAACATGGAAGCCAACATGGTCACCGGCAATGTGCTGGCCGGTGCATCATCCGCCTACCCAGCAGGCATTGTGACCACCGGCAACTTTACTCAACAAAATTCCAGCTGGAGCCAAATCCAGCCCTTCGTTGAGTTTGAGTGGGCTGCTGCACCTGGTTTGACGATCACACCGGGCTACAAGGCGATGAATTACAACTTCCACCTGGACTCGGCGTTTAACCAGAAGGCTTTGACAGCCCAGTCTTACAACAACAACTACAAAGCATCTTTGCCATTCCTGACGGTCAACAAAAGGTTGGACGAACAGAATTCGCTCTACGCTCAATATGCCAAGGGCATGCAAGTTCCGTTCATTGGTGTCGGCACAGCCACTGGAACGCGTCCTGACCCACAGACCACCACCAACTACCAAGTCGGTGCGGTGCACAAGTCGGATCGCTTGACGATTGATGGTGATTTGTACTACATCACCATGAACAATATGCAGCTGAACACCGGTACCAATGCGAACCCACAGTTCACCAACGTCGGTGGCGCGCTGTACAAAGGCGTTGAAGGTCAAGCCGCCTATATGTTGGGTGATGGTTGGTCTGCATTTGCCAACTTTGGTTACAACTTGGCCGACTACAGCGCCTCCAATGCGGCAGCAGGTCAACCGACGGGCCAAGTGCCTAACGCACCCAAGGTCACCACGGCCTATGGCGCGATTTACAACCAAGGTGATTGGACCGCCTCTTTGCTGTACAAACACATTGGCGAGCAGTACAACGCCAAGTTGCTGGGTCAGTTGAATGCCATCAACAACGCCGACTTGAACGTGGGTTATACCTTCCGTAACATGGACAACGTCAAGGCTCTGAAGATTCAGCTCAGCGTTTTCAACGTGACCAATTCGCAGCAAATCGTGGGTGTGACTGGGCCGCTGACTTCGGCTACGACACAGTACCAGTGGCAAGCGCCGCGCAGCATGATGATTTCAGCCAAAGCTGACTTCTGAACATGACACTCAGCAAGCTGTTTGATCTGGCGAACGCCTCTGGCGGAACGCTGTATCTGATGGCTTTGCTCATGTTGGTGGCCTTGACGGTCATCATCGAGCGAAGCCGCTATTTGTCCAAAATGCAACAAGACGGTGACAGCCTCATCGACTTGTTGCACGACGGCTCGGCCATGGACCATGAGGTCTTGCTTAAGGCCTTGCAGCAATATGAAAACTTGCCCCACGCCAGCGTGGTGCATGCTTCGCTGATCGAGCCTGACACCTCCGAGCGTGATGTGTGTGCGGGTCACTTGGAAGAAGCCATCATGCGCGAAGTGCCCACCTTGGATCGCTCCTTGTGGGTGCTGGACACGGTGATCACCTTGGCGCCTTTGTTGGGGTTATTTGGCACCATCATTGGCATGTTCGGTGCTTTCTCTGTGCTGGGCGATGTGCAAAATGGTGCGAGCCAAGTCACGGGTGGCATTGCCGAGGCTTTGATTGCCACGGCTTCTGGTTTGATGATTGCCATGATCGGTTTGGTCTTCTTCAACTGGCTCAACACCAAAGTGCGCATGATCGTGCATCAGATGGAAATCATCAAGGTCATGATTTTGAATCGTCGCTTTGGTCGCCATCAGCCTGCAGGAAGCAGAGCCACTTTGAAGGCAGTTTGAGATGCGGTATTTTGAAACGCGCAAGGCGCGGATCGAGATCATTCCGATGATCGACATCATGCTGTTCTTGCTGGTCTTTTTTGCAATGATGACGTTGCGCATGATTCCCACATCAGGCCAGATTAGCAAGTTGCCTACCAGCAGCACGGCCAGTGCGATTCCACCGCCTAAGTTGATGGTGGAAATTCGCTCCAACGGTCAGTTGTTGGTCGAAGGCCATGACGCAGAGCCTGCCGAAATTACCGCCTTGGTCAAAGCACGTGACCCTGCTAATTTGGCCGTGACCATTGCTGGCAGTGATGATGCGTCCATGCAGCACTTGATGAAAGCTGTTGACGCGGTTCGCTTGGGCGGCGCCACGCAAATTGGTTTGGCTGCCAAACAGGTGCCGCGTTGAGCGCCACCTTCAACAGCCTGCCGGTGTGGGCACCCACCTCGAAAAGCAAGCCACCCCAAGGCGTTTGGTCTTCGCTGGGCTCAGCGCTGTTGATTGAGTTGGGTGTGGTGGGGGCGGTGATGGTCTGGGTGCTCTTGCACC
>CANGDZ010000023.1 GCA_947452785.1 Comamonadaceae bacterium
GTAAAAATGTGCTTCAACCAAGGGCAAACGCTAACCCACGTAAGACGCTGGCTGCGAAAGCAGTCAATGCTACGGGTTGTTTGTCAAAAAAGAAGGTGACTACCAAACAGTCATTGGAAGCTCGGTGCTTTAGCTCCGAGTAGTTCACTATTCTCGAGGCCTCATTGCTGGTGTTCAGCCTGGCCCCCTGGCGCGTGAATATCGGCAAGCGGTTGGTTAAAAAGCCCTAAAGTGTATTTTTACGATGTGGGTCTGGCGTGCTGGCTGCTAGGTATGAAGACGACAGAGCAGTTGCAGAACCATCCCTTGCGAGGTGCTTTATTTGAAAATTTGGTTGTGCTGGAAGTCCTCAAGTCTTTGCGCAACCAGGGCTTGCGAGACCCTTTGTATTTTTTCCGTGACAGCAATGGTCTGGAAATTGATCTTTTGCTGGAGCACGCTGAAGGCATTCAGCTGGTTGAAATCAAGGCGTCACAAACGGTGGCAGCACCCTTGTTCGAAAACCTGCGCACTGTCAGCGCATTGCTGGGTGATCGCGTGAAAAGCCAGCAGTTGGTGTACGGCGGTGAAGCGCGACAAGTCAGAGCCGAGGTGGAGGTATTGCCCTGCTGGCAAGCGGGTTCGCTGACAGCGGCTTTGGCTTCGGTGTAAAGGCTTAACCCAACAGGTCAGAGCCCTCAGCGGTGGAAATACAGCAAGCCGACCTGACCTGACCGCCCCGCATGGTTGCCGGGCAATTGGGCCAGCGGCCCTATGTCACCCGAAAAACTCAGGCTGCCAAACCAGGCCCAATGCCTGTTCAAGCGGTGTTTGTAGCTCAAGCCCAGGCCCCAGCTGTCGATGCCGGTGCGCAGCGTGTCAGCCCCCAAGCGCAGCGGCCCGTAGGCATTGCGCCAATGGCCGGCAGTGCCCCAGGTCAAGCCGGCGTTCAACACCATTTCACTGCGCGGTTCGAGTGGCCATGCGTAGGAAACACCAAAGCCCAAGGTGCTGCCGTCGCCCTTGCCCAGCAAGTCTTGCGTAAAGGCCAGGCCCGCCTGCCAGCGCCGCGTGATCGCCATGTTGGCAACGGCTCGCCCGCGCACGGTGCGCGGCCCGCTCTCGGGTGCGTCCGAGCCTTCGCCCCCGGTCAGGGTGTGCAGCTGCAGCGACAGGCTCAGGCTGTAGCGGCGCGTGTCCAGCCACCTGTAATCCAAAGATGAGTCTTTGCGAAAACTGTTAAAGCGCAACCATTCGGTGCCATCGCCAATGCCCAATTGCCAGCGACCATAGCGCAAGCCCACCACCGGCTCCAGACCCGCCGTGCGTGTGAATTTAGCCAAGTCCGAAGATTTGAAAGTACCTCCCAAAGCATAGTCCCATAAAGGCTTTGCTGCCGTGTTGGCGGTGTCGGCGTCTGAACGGTTTGCATCGGGGTTGCTGGGATCGTCGTTGCCGCTTTCTTCGTCCTCCTGCGCCCAAGCTGGCCGGTCTTGCATCAAAAAAGGCCAGTTGATGAAGGGCAAGGGCTTTGGTGCGGTGACGGTGGGCTCAGCCGCTTCAACGCTAGCCACGGGGGCAACACAGCACGTCACGGCAAACCAGAACCCCACAAACCCAGTGCCTTTAGCCCTGCGCTGGAAAAGGCGCAAGGCTAAAGGTAAGGCTGTGGTTCGGGGCAGGGGTCCATGCATGGTGACCCTAGATTGAAGCAGGATTTATCTGATTCAGTGCGGTAAAAGTTAGCCCTATTGATCTTGATCAAGAACTGGACTTGTCGGTCAATCTCTGGTGATGCGCACCAGCTCTTGCGCGCTGGTGATGCCTTGGTCCACCAAGCGCTGCCCGTCATCGCGCATCAGCACCATGCCGCTGCCTTGGGCAGAGGAGCGGATATCGGCCTCGGCGGCTTGGCCGTGAATTTGGGCGCGAATGGCGTCATTCGTCACCAGCAATTCAAAGATACCTGTGCGCCCGGCGTAGCCTGTTTGGGCGCATTGCGAGCAGCCGCTGCCGTGGCAATGGCTGCAGAGTTTGCGCACCAGGCGCTGCGCCAGCACGCCCAGCAATGAGGAGCTGAGCAAGAAGGGCTCGATGCCCATGTCGGTCAGTCGGGTGACGGCGCTGGCCGCATCGTTGGTATGCAAAGTGGCCAACACCAAGTGGCCCGTGAGCGAGGCTTGAATGGCGATTTGTGCGGTTTCAAAGTCGCGGATCTCGCCGATCATGATCACATCCGGGTCTTGCCGCAGGATGGCGCGCAGGGCTTTGGCAAAGGTCAGGTCGATCTTTGCATTCACCTGGGTTTGGCCCACGCCGGGCAACTCGTATTCAATCGGGTCTTCCACCGTCATGATGTTTTGCCGGTGCGCATCGAGCCGCTGCAGCGCGGCGTACAGCGTGGTGGTTTTGCCAGAGCCGGTAGGGCCGGTGACCAAAATAATGCCGTGCGGCTGCGTCACCAGCTGTTCCATTTGCGCGAGCACGGCGCCTTGCATGCCCACGGCTTCCAGCGTCAGACGACTCTCGCTTTTATCCAGCAAGCGCAGCACGGCGCGCTCGCCGTGCGCGCTGGGCAGGGTGGAGACGCGCACATCGACCGCACGCGCACCCAAGCGCAGACTGATGCGGCCGTCTTGCGGCAAGCGCTTTTCGGCAATGTCCAGCTCGGCCATGATTTTCAGACGCGAGATCAAGGCGGCGTGCAGGGCGCGGTTCGGTTGCACCACCTCGCGCAAAGTACCGTCCACCC
The DNA here is from genome assembly GCA_947452785.1 of Comamonadaceae bacterium. Classification (GTDB taxonomy): domain Bacteria; phylum Pseudomonadota; class Gammaproteobacteria; order Burkholderiales; family Burkholderiaceae_C; genus Limnohabitans_A. The sequence continues at coordinate 2,732 of CANGDZ010000023.1, forward strand.
GAAAGCGCACGCTCGAATGGCGCTCGTAGGGTTCAATGTGGATGTCGCTGGCGCCATCGCGCGCGGCTTGCGTCAGCAGCGCGTTGAGCATGCGGATGATGGGTGCATCGTCGCTGGTCTCCAGCAAGTCTTCGACCGCGGGGAGTTCCTGCATCATGCGCGACAAGTCGGCTTCGGACTCGACCTCAGACACCACAGCCGCAGCGCTGGATTCGCCCGGACCGTATTGCGCCGAATAGGCTTGGCTGATGCGCTGCACCAGCGCGGGCGCGTCGCTGTGCGCTACCGACAAGGTCTCGCTGCCGTAGTGGCGCACGACTTCAGACAAAGCGTTCTTGTCGCTGCCCGGGGTCAGCCATAAAGTCAGGGCCGCGCCGTCTTCTTCCAGCAGCAGCTGGTGCGTGCGGGCAAAAGCGTAGGGGAGGGGGTAACGCATGGCGGTGATTGTGATCAGCGCTTGGACTGGGCCGGCAGTTCGGGCATTACGGCCGAACCCGTCACTGGCACCGCCGAGCTGGGCGCCGGTTGGCTGTTCATTTGGTTGCCGCGCATTTGCTCGTAACGGTCCATCGACAAGCTCTCGGTCGCAGCGGCGTCGCGCATCACCACCGGGCGCAAGAAGACCATCAAATTGGTTTTCTTGCGGCTGCGGGTTTCTGAGCGGAACAGATTGCCAAAGAAGGGCAGGTCGCCCAAGCCGGGCACTTTTTCTTGGCTGTTGGTGTAGTCGTCTTGCAGCAATCCGCCCAGCACCACAATTGAGCCGTCTTCTACCAGCACGCTCGACTCGATGGAGCGTTTGTTGGTGATCAAGCCTGCGGTGGAGGCGCTTTTGGTGTCGATGCTGCTGACTTCCTGAAAAATCTGCATCTTCACCGTGCCGTTTTCGCTGATCTGCGGCTTGACCTTGAGCGTCAAGCCCACGTCTTTGCGCTCGATGGTTTGAAACGGGTTCACCGTACCGCCGGTGGTGTTGTTGTTGGTGTATTGGCCCGTCACAAACGGCACGTTTTGGCCGATTACGATTTTGGCTTCTTCGTTATCCAGCGTCAGCAAATTGGGTGTGGACAGCACGTTGCCGTTGCCATTGCTTTGAATAAACCGGGCCAAGGCGCCCAGCACCAAGGCGCCGTTGCGCCGCTCGCCCACGGCAATGTTCAAGCCGGTCGCGGGGCTGCTTGAGCCGGTGAAGGTGCCCGCGGCTGCGCCGGTGGCCAGTGACAGCAGATTGGTGCCGCCCACCGAAAAGTTGGTGCCCAGCAGGCCCACGGTGTTGTTGCCCGTGCCGGTGCCGCTCATCCATTGCACGCCAAACTCGGCGGCTTTGTCGGCGCTGACTTCGGCGATCAGGCTTTCCACATACACCTGGGCGCGGCGTTGGTCGAGCTTGTCGATCACGGCGCGCAGCTGGCGGTACTGCGGCTCGGGCGCGGTGATGATCAGCGAGTTGGTGGCCGGATCGGCTTGGATTTGGCCGCCGGTTGACGGTTGGCTTGTGGCGGTGTTGCTACTGCCCGGGGTGCTCATGGGCGTGGACGTGGGGATGTTGGTGGTGCCAGCAGTGTTGCTGCGGTTGTCCGCCGTCAAGGCGGCGCGCAAGGTGCCCGCCAGTTTGGTGGCGTCGGCGTTCTTCAGGTAGACCACGTAAATGTTCCCAGCCGCACCGTTGATGCTGCTGGCGCTGGGTTGATCGAGCTGTTCAATCAAGGTGCGCACCAAAGACAATCGAGCTGGATTGGCGGCGCGCACGATCAGCGAGTTGGTGCGCGACTCGGCTACCAAGGTGGTTTTGTATCCGTTGTCACTTTGGCCTGGGGTGGCTGCAGCGGCGGCGTTAGCAGCGCCCGAGTCGATCAGCTTTTGCACCAAGGGTGCCATGTCGTTGGCCAGCGCGTGTTGCAAGCGAATCACTTCCACGCCCGTGGCGTTGGACACGTCCAGCGCCGCCACGATGCGGCCTAGGCGTTGCAGGTTGTCGGCGTAATCGGTGATCACCAGTGCATTCGTGCCGGGGTTGACGTTGATGGTGTTGTTGGGGCTGATCAATGGGCGCAGCACCGCCACCAAGTTGTTCGCCGACTCGTGATTGAGTTTGAAGATTTGCGTCACGATCTGGCCACCACCCAAGGGGGCGTTGCCTGCATTCACGGCGCCGCTTTGCATCTTGGCTTCGGCCTCGGGCACCACGGTGTACAGGCCTAAAGACTCGACCAAGGCAAAGCCTTGCGTGCGCAGTTGCGAGGCGAACAAACGCAGGGCCTGCGCGGGGGCCACGGGCACGGTGCTGACCAAGTTCATCGTGCCTTTGACGCGCGGGTCCACCACCACGTTGTGGCCCGACAGCGTGGCCAAGGTGCGGGCCACCGATTCGATCTCGGCGTTGGCAAAGTTCAGCGTGATGGTGTCGTTGGCCTTGGCCGCCGTTGTACTTGAGTTGGCTTTATGGGTTTGCGCGCTGGCCGGCAGGCTGACCAGCCCCATCCAGCACAGCAGGGCCCAGGACAAAGGCAAAAGGCGCCAAGGGCTAGGCGTGAACGAGTTCGTCATTGGTGTGAGCATATAGGTTTTAACCCCAAGAAAGTAGGCTGCGCGCGCCTTGGCGGCGGCCGATGATGCTGAGTAAATTGTTCAACGCGGCTTCGTGTTCGGGCGCAGCGCTGGCTTCGCCTTGAAAGTGCAAGCGTTGCCCCGACCCTTGCCATTGACCTTGACCGGTCAGCAACAAACTACCAGAGGCGGTGCTGAGCTTCAGCTCAATGCCGGTCGACGGAGCAGCCGCCGTGGTGATGTCCACTTGGTAAGTGCCAATCGGTTTGAGCGGCGACAGGCGCGAGGCCATGTTGTGGGCGGTGATTTTGACGCTGCCTTGCGTGCGCATGCGCCCGCTTTGCCACTGCAGGCGCAGCTGCTGGGGTGTGATGGCCAAGTCGCCTTCAGGCTGCAAAGTGTTCCACGGTGCGCCCAAGCCCGAGAGCAGGGCGGCGGGCCAGGTGGAGGTTGTGTCAGACAGTTGCAACTGCGCCCCGTCCCAAGCGGGTGAAATGCGCAAGTGCAAGTGCAAGGGCGTGGGCATGCAGCAGTCTGAGCGCAGGGACAACTGTTGCTCCGAATTCAAAGGCTGCAGCGCCCAGGTGATGCGCCCCGGCAATGCTTGCGCATCGCGGCTGCCTGCGCCGCCTGTCAAGACGACTTGCGCCGACCCGTGCCAGACGGTGCCGCGCGCTTCTTGCAGTTGCAATTGATCGTGTGTCGCCATGGCTACGCCTTGCGCCAACCATTGCGCAGGAGCGAACAGCAACAAGGTACCCAACAGCCCCAGCAAAACGCCAGCCCAAGCCCAGCGCCAGGGCGCGCCAGGTGGACGCGCTGGCGCGCGACGTCCGGTCCCGCGTGCAAAAGACGTGGGCAAAGAGCTTGTTGCCAGGGCGAGTTTCAAGGTCATGGATAAATCGACCTTAGGGCGCGGGCAAGCTCAACACCACTGAGCCGCTCCAAGCGGCTGCGCTGAGCTTTAAATGGGCCTGCACAGGCACCGCCCGCGCTTGCGTGCGCACCTGGGCCAGCCAGGTGGCCAAGGCCGGGGCCGGCACGGCTTTGAGTGTCACGGTGCTGCGATCGCCCAACGTTTGGACTTGCGCGCTGGTGGACAAGAGTTCTGTAGTGGTGTTTTGCAAGGCCCGCAGCGCTTCGGCCTGGGTCATGCGGGGTTGTTGTTGCAGGCTTTGGGCTTGCGCCTGCAGGTCTTTGAGTTGTTGCCATTGCGCGTCGACGCCGGCTTGTTGCGCTGGCGCTTCGCGCACGGTACGCAGGGCCGGGGCCAAGGCCAGCCACCAGACCACGGCCAGAGCGAGTAAAGTGGCGCCCCAGCTCAGCAAGCCTTGTTCTCGTGGGCTCAAGGTCTGCCAACGCTGACCCAGCGCTTGCACCGCCGTAGCCATGGGCTTGTGGGGCTTCAAGCTCATGGCGCGCTCCTGGGTGTGGACGGCGTAATCATGGTGGTGATCACCCAATCGGCACCTTCGCGGCGGGCTTGGACCTTTTGTGCTTGCAAAAGTGTTTGCATGGGCCCGACCTGAGCCTCGGTCAAGGTCAAGTCTTTCAGGCGCAGTTCACCGGCTTCAAAATCAATTTGAGTCACCGCTTGGCCTGCGGGCAGGGCTTGACCCAAGGCCGCCAGCAGCGGCTCTAGACCATCGCTGCCCGATTGTCCTGCCGCTTGACGCAGGCGCTGCACTTCGCGGCGCATTTGCAAAGGCGCATCCACCACCACTTGAATCTCAGGAAAGGTTTGCGTTATCACCAGCCCCATGCTCGTTTGGCGTTGGCGCAAGTCGGCTTGGAGTTTCCAGGCCCAGGCGTTCAGCCCCAGCAGCTGGCTCAGCACCAGCACGGCCAGCCCCCAGCGGGCAGGGCGCCAGGCGCTGGACTGCCACAGGGTTTGCTTGACGCGGCCCAACGTTTTGAGCCAACGCGCCGAACCTGTGGCGGCCAAGTCAAATTGCGCCAAATCCCAGTCACTGTGCGCCGCCGTGAGCAAACGCTCAGCCGGTTGGACCAAGCGGGGTTTGAGGTGCAGGTGCTGTTCAGCCGACTCGGCTACAGCGGGCTCCGCGCTCAATTGCGCGTTGGCCAGTAGATCGGAGCTCAAAGCCTCTAAACCCGAGGGGAAGGGCAGACCCCATACGCCTTGCGCGGCACTGACCCACAGCCAGGCGGCCTGCGGCGTGCCGGTGACGAGCAACTGGGCGGCGACGCCGGCGGCTTGGGGGTTGAGGGGGCTGAGTTCTGGCACCACGCGGTTGACCGAAATGTCCGCCGCCTCCAGCGCATGCAAGTGGCCTTGCAGCCAAGCCTTGTGGCACACGGCCACCCAGGTTTTTTGCCCGGCTTGCCAATGCGGTTGCAGGGCAAATTGCAGTTGCTGCGCTTCGCCCAGCACCCGCTCTTCCAACAAGCCGACCAATACCGCGCGCAAGTTGGGGCCGCTCAAGGCTTTGCCGGCCGGTAAGTCCACCGCGTGCCACGACAGGGCGGTGGCAGGCACCACGGCCACCACGTCGGCGTTGCGGCTCACTGGGGGCAGCAGGGTGGCAGACGCCTGGCGCAGCGACGCGGCATCCGGCCCTTGGGTGAAGGCATACAGGCTGCTGGGAGAGGCCGCTGCCAGGGGCAGCGAGATGATCAATTGACTCATGGCTGTGCAGATTGTAGGAGTCTGGTGCTTTGTGGGGTACTCGGTGCGCTGTTGGGCAGTGTGCTGGGCTGGTGACTCACCGCGCGGTAACGCCACACGATGGTGATCGTGGGTCCATTGCGTTCGACCAGTAATTCGTCTTCTTGCACCGTGTCTTCCAGCCGGATGCGGCCGCGAATGAAGAAGTATTTGCTTTTGAAATCGTGCAGTTTGGGGTCCACCTGCGGACCCAAGACCTTCGTGGCGGCCTGCAAATCTTCTAAGGGAGCCAAATTGGCCCTTTGCCGCACAAACCGCTGCGCCGCCGCCATGTCCAGGCCGGGCAGGCTGGCGTAAATGACCTCAGGCCCGGCGGTGTTCAGGTTCAGCTCCGTAGGGGTGGGCAAGACCGAGACAAAGGGCGCCAGTTGCGCCGCTGTGCGGGCGCTGAGCCCCAGCCAGACCAATTGCTCGGTGTGTTGCGGCATCAAAGGTGCGTTGGCGGTGCCTGTGGAGACGGGCGCGTTGGTTGTGGGCGTCGCTTGTTGGGCGCGCAAAAGTTGTTGCTGCAAAGTGTTCAGCTCATTCAACGGCAAGCCCAACAGCGTGAACAGCTTGGCAAAGCTGGCCTGTCCGGTGACGGAGGCTTGGCCGTTGTCGATCAGGTTACGCACATTCAGGCGTGACTGGGCGTCGGTGATGGCCCCCGATAAAAACACCTCGGGGTCGCCTTCACTGGCTTGTTTGTCTTGCGATAAAAAAGCCGACAACTTGGACTCTTGCAAGCCCAGCGCCCAGGGCTCGGCCAAGTGGTCGGCCGGACCTTTGTCTTCGCGTAAAACCAGGCGTGAGAAATCCAGCGCCCCAGTCAACAGCCACGCAGTTTGGGCGCGCGATCGCTCGGCGCTTTCAACCTCCACATGGCGCCACTGCTGCCACAGCGCGGCGCTGGCCAGGGTGGCGACCAGGGTCACGGTGATCATGGCGCTGATCAACGCGGCGCCGCGCACCCGTTGTGGGCGGGCATTCACGGTGCGGCCCCGGTCAAGGTGGGGCTGACCCAGTCCAGCGTGAGCTTGCCGCTCAGGCTGGGCCCAGCGGGCAGGTCAAGTACCAGACGAATGCCGTCGGGTGGGCCGCCGGGGGCGGTGTTGCTGGCGCTGCCCGGTGTCGCTGGCGTTGTGCCTTCGCTGGACAGTGGGTTGCTCCAAGCCCCGCCACGGTGGAAAAAGATTTGCCACTGAGACAGGGCGCGCACATGGACCTCTTGGGCCCGGTCTTCGGCGCTCGGGGTTTGGCCCCAGGTCTGGGCGCGGCTCCAGGCGGCAGTCCAGTCGGCGCGTTGACTGATGGCGGCAGATTGCCAGCGTATCCAATTGCCGCGGCCTGCACCGGTCCCGCCGTCGTTGCGCAAAGTCCAGGCCACCACTTGCAAGCTGGCTGGCTCGCTCAAGGGATGGCGGCGCGTGAGGCGCAGCACCCTGCCGTCCCAGTCCAGCGCCGCAGTGCCGGGCAGGTTGACCATGGCATTGAGGTCGGTACGCCATTGGGCGAGCCCCACTTGCAGGGTCAAGGCATCGTCAGCGCGCTCTTGCAATTGGCTTTGAGCCCGGCTCATTCCGTCAATGCCGCGCCAACTGAGCATCGCCATCAAGGCCATGATTGAGATCGCCACCAGCAACTCAATCAAGGTGAAACCTTGGGCTTGGCGGCGCATCAGTTGCGCCCCATCACGGTGGAGATGGTGAATACCGAAGTGACCCCTTCGCTGACTTTGGCGTCGACGCGGCGAAAGTTCGGGTTGGGCGTGGTTTGCACCGACAGTGTCACTTGCAGCGAGCGCCCGGCCTGTTCGCAAGGCAGCACGGTGTCGCCGGTGTCAGGCAGTTGGCGCAACAGTTTGAGTCGGCCCAGTTCGTTTTCTGCGCACACCTGGGCGAGTAAAGCGAGGGTTTGCCGCTCGGCATTGCGCCCCAGTGACGCCGTGGCTTTCAAACCGGCCATCAACGCAATCGCCACAATGCCCAGCGCCACCAGCACTTCGATCAGCGTGAAGCCTTTGGAGGTTGACGCGCTCATGGCGGACTGGTTTGCACGGTAAAGGGGCGCAGCCCATCGGTGCTCACCCACAAGCGGCTGCCAGTGGGACTGGCCGAGGCGGAGCTTAAAGACACCGACTGCGCGCCGATCAGCGGCTCGGGGCCTAACAGCACCGGCGTCGCGTTCAGGCTGCGCGTTTGCGGGTTCAGCCACTGGGTGGGTAAGGGCGCGCCGGTCAAGCCTTCAAAAACAAAACTTTGGCTCTCGCCTTGCATTTGCGTGCGCCACAGCACGGGTACGCCGCTGGCGCGTGAGCGGGTGCGGGCGGCATCGAGCAAGGCGGCCAGGCGCTGTGCGTCGCGCGCCAAGGCGCTTTGCGCCGAGTCGCGCATCGTCAGGCTGACCCCCGCCGTGCCGATGGCGATGATGGCCAGCACTACCAACAACTCAATCAGGGTGAAACCGAGATGGACACTGCGAAGGCATGCGTAGCGATGCGGCCCTTGCAGGGGCCTAAGCTGCTTATTGCCAGCTGCCAATGTCGGCATTGTGGCCTTCACCGCCCGATTGACCGTCGGCGCCAAAAGACAGCACATCGACCTCGGCTTTGAGGCCCGGGTTCATGTACAGGTAAGGGCGGCCCCAAGGGTCGGCGGGCAGCTTGTCCAAATAGGGTTTCCAGTTGAGGGGCACAGGCTCGGTGCTGGGCTTGGTTACCAACGCTTGCAGGCCTTGCGCGCTCGATGGGAAGCGTTGGTTGTCCAGCTTGTAGAGCTTGAGTGCTTGCATCAAGTTGCCGACATCGGTGCGCGCAGCGGTGACCCGGGCATCATCGGCGCGTCCCAATACATTGGGCACGATCAAAGCGGCCAAGACGCCAATGATGGCCAGCACCACCATCAATTCAATCAAGGTAAAACCGCGTGACTTGCGGGCTTGTTGGCGCACGGGGTGATGCGTCGTGGTCGGCAGGGTTGTGTTTGTTGATGTCATTTCATTCACCTCTTGCTGCAGGCTCGTTGGAGCGCAGGCGCAGGGCACAGTGCCCCGCCCTTTCCATCATAATCGCAGTATGTTACGCACTCTTTCTTCCACCCTCACGACACGCTGGCTGGCGGGTTTTTCGACATTGGTTGTCTGGGCGGCGGCGGCGGCTGTGGTGGCTTATTGGGCGCTGCAGTTTGCTGGAGTGAGCGGCCCAGCCTCGCAGGCCCCCACGGTTGCACGGTCCAGTGCCGCAGAGCCCACCGTAGCCGATGTGCAAAAAGCCTTGGGCGCTGCTTCGGCCCCAACAGTGGCTCCGACCGATGCTCCCTCGCGTTTTGTCTTGTCGGGGGTGGTGGCTTTGAATTCGGGTCAGGGCGCCGCCTTGATCGCGGTCGACGCGCAAGCGCCCAAGGCCTTCAAAGTCGGTCAAAGCGTGGCTGACGGTCTGCTGCTGCAGTCACTGGGGCCTCGCCAAGCGCGGTTGGCGGCATCGGTTGACGGCCCCGCCCTCATGACTTTGGAGATGCCCGCTTTGGCTGCGCCCGCCACAGGCGTCAGGCCCAAGCCCTGAAGCGGACTGGGCTGCAACAAGGCTTATTTCTGCAAGAACAAGCGGTACACCGGGTTTTGGGTTTCTTCGACATACGGAAAACCCAGGGTGTCCAAAAAATTGGCAAACGCCTTGTCGTCTTTGGCCGGCACTTGCAGGCCCACCAAAATGCGGCCGTAGTCCGCGCCCTGGTTGCGGTAGTGGAACAGGCTGATGTTCCAGCCCGGGCGCATCAGGCTCAAAAACTTCATCAAAGCCCCCGGCCGCTCAGGGAACTCAAAACGCATTAAGCGTTCGTCTTGCGACAAAGCCGCATGCCCGCCCACCATGTGGCGGATGTGCTCTTTGGCCAACTCGTCGTGCGTCAGGTCCAAGGCCTCAAAGCCGTGTTGGCTGAAGTTCTTGGCAATTTGCGCGCTCTCGCCCTTGCCTTGGGTGGTCAAGCCAACAAACACATGGGCCTTCGCCGAGTCGTTCATGCGGTAGTTGAACTCGGTCACATTGCGCGGGCCGCCTGGCAGGCTGCCAATCAATTCACAAAAACGTTTGAAGCTGCCGCGCTCTTCAGGAATGGTGACCGCAAACAAGGCCTCGCGCTCTTCGCCCACCTCGGCCCGCTCGGCAACAAAGCGCAAGCGGTCAAAGTTCATGTTCGCGCCGCACAAAATCGCCGCGTAAGTCTGGCCCTTGGTTTTGTGCGTGGCCACATACTGTTTGATAGCTGCCACCGCCAAAGCCCCCGCAGGCTCGACGATGGAGCGGGTGTCGACAAACACGTCTTTGATGGCCGCGCACACCGCGTCGGTGTCCACGGTCATGTACTCGTCCACCAAGCCGCGGGTGATGCGGAAGGTTTCCTCCCCCACCAGTTTCACGGCCGTGCCGTCGGAGAACAAACCCACATCGTTCAAGGTCACGCGCTTTTTGGCGTGCACCGAGGCGATCATGGCCTGCGAGTCGTTCATTTGCACGCCAATCACTTTGATCTCGGGGCGCACGGCTTTGATGTAGTTGGCCACGCCGCTGATCAGCCCGCCGCCGCCAATGGCCACAAACACCGCATCCAGCGGGCCCGTGTGCTGGCGCAGCATTTCCATGGCAATCGTGCCTTGGCCCGCGATCACGTCCGGGTCGTCGTAAGGGTGAACAAAGGTCAGTTTCTTTTTCTTTTCCAACATGGCCGCGTGTTGGTAAGCGTCTGAATAACTCTCGCCAAACAGCACCACCTCACCGCCCAAGGCCTTGACCGCGTCGATTTTCAGTTGCGGCGTGGTGGTGGGCATGACGATGATGGCCGTACACCCCAGCGTTTTGGCGCTCAAGGCCACGCCTTGGGCGTGGTTGCCGGCGGAGGCGCAAATCACGCCTTTTTTCAGTTGCGCAGGCGTCAAGTGCGCCATCTTGTTGTACGCCCCGCGCAGTTTGAAGCTGAACACCGGTTGCTGGTCTTCGCGTTTGAGCAACACCGTGTTGTTCAGGCGTGCGGACAGATTGGGGGCTTTGTCGAGTGCGGATTCGCGGGCCACGTCGTAGACATGGGCATTCAAAATACGTTTGAGGTAATCCGCTGGAGTGAGGTGTTTGGTCGCCATGCCCAATGATAACGGGCCAAAAAAATGCCCCTAGCCTTGCGGCTGGGGGCAAATCCACCTTTTCAGAGGGTGGAGGAGACAAACGGTGCGTACAAAAAAGCACGCCTGTTCGGAAGTTTAACGATTTTTTGCTGCACTGCAACACTTTGATTGTTTCAAAGTGCAATTTCTTGTCATCTTGGCAACATCAGGCGCAGGCCGCAAGAGGCTTTAGGATTGGGCTTTTGACCTGCGAAAGAATCAAGATGGAATGCACAGTGAGTTGGACCGGCGCTTCTGGCACCCGTTCGGGCATGGGTTTTGTGGCCGAAACTGGCAGCGGCCATGTGCTGATGATGGACGGCGCCCCCGATACGGCCAAACCCGAAAACGGCGGCCAAAACCTAGCGCCGCGCCCGATGGAGACGGTTTTAGCGGGCACCGGCGGCTGCACCGCCTATGACGTGGTGCTGATTTTGAAGCGCGGCCGCCACGATGTGCGCGGCTGCAGCGTCAAGCTCACCTCGGAGCGCGCCGAGGTGGACCCCAAGGTGTTCACCAAGATCCACATGCAGTTCACTGTGACCGGCAAAGGCATCCCGCCCAGCGCCGTGGAGCGAGCCATTGCCATGAGCCATGACAAATACTGTTCGGCCAGCATCATGCTGGCCAAAATGGCCGAAATCACGACCGGGTTCGACTTGGTTGAAGTGGCGGCTTGAATCCTGAAAATATGGAATTGCATTCCATATTTTCAGGAAAGCAGCTGTAAAACCAGTCGTCCAGCCCTAAACCCGGTGCGCCACGGTGGTCATCACCTTGGCGGCCAGTTTCATCAAGCCCCTCACCGGCAGAGGTAAATCCACGGCCCCGGCTTTTTCGGCCATGCGTGCGTGGGCCACTTCATCGGTCTTCATTTGCTGCACGATGGCGCGTGATGCTTGGTCGTTCGCAGGCAGATGGTCCATGTGGCTGGCCAAGTGGGCTTCCACCTGGCGCTCGGTTTCCACCACAAAACCAAGACTGACACGATCTCCGCCCAGCTTGCCAGCGGCAAAACCAATGGCAAAAGCCCCGGCGTACCAAAGCGGGTTCAAAAACGAAGGGCGGTCGCCCAACTCGGCTAGGCGTTCAGCCGTCCAGGCCAAGTGATCGGTCTCTTCGCGGCAAGCCGCGTCCAGTTGCTGGCGCAGCGACGGGTCGTTACAACTCAGGGCTTGGCCCGTGTACAGCGCCTGGGCACAGACCTCGCCCACATGGTTCACCCGCATCAAGGCGCCAGACAGGCGCCGCTCATCGTCGGTCAACGGCTCCGCCATGTCTTGGGCTCGCGCCAAGGGCGTGGGCCTGGCTGAGCGGGGTGTGGCAAACAAGGTGCGCAGGGCGCTGTCGGCGGCGTGGATCAGGGCTTCAGTGGTCATGGTTGCCAGTTTAGCGTTGTGAAGGGGGCGGAGCCTTTGACCTGGCGCAGTCCCGTCCACAGAGGGGGTAAAAAGAGTTTGTTGCATGAAGACAACAAAAATAAGACTTCGAAAGCCCTTTTCTTCGATTTTCTTTGCGCATCGGGTGCCGGTCTGGTGCAATACATTCAACTTCCCTCAACGGAGGTTGGTTTGGAGTCAAGGGAGGTAGAAAACTACCCCTTCGGTTCCAGCACTTCTTAAACCTTGGAGAAATTTGCAATGAAAAAATCCCTGATTGCTTTGGCAGCTTTGGCCGCCACTACAGCTTTTGCCCAATCGACTGTTCAAGTTGTTGGTGTGTTCGATCCTTCGGTCGCTAGCCAAGAAACCACTTACGGTAACAACAACAAAGTTTCGCAACAATTCGTGCGTAACAACAGCCAAGGCACTAGCCAGATCACCTTCAAAGGTACTGAAGATCTGGGCGGCGGCTTGAAAGCCAACTTCTTGTTCGAAAATGACTTCGATACACGTTTTGACGCTTACGGCGCTGGCTTTGCCAACACCGGTGCAGCAAGTACCCTTTCTGGTGGCGTGAAAACCGGCGGCAGCAACTTTGGCTCTAACGGTGGCGAACAGTTCCTGAACTTGGAAGGTGGCTTCGGTAAGATCGCTTTGGGCGCTCCTAACACCCCATCGTTGTTCTCGCAGTCTGCTAACCCATTCGGCACCAAAATCGGTGGCGCTTTTGGCGTGGTGAACTCCGGTAAAGTGCGTACTAACAACACCGTGATGTACTCGACACCTACCATGTCTGGTTTCACTGGCCACTTGGCTTACAGCTTCAAGACTGTTGTTGATGCAAACCCAACCGCTGCGATTCCTGTTGTTTCTGACAAGACCGACATCGGCTTGTTCTACGCTAACGGTCCTTTGGTTGCCATGTTCACCAGCTTCAAAACTGGTGCAACCGGTTCTACCGCTGCAACCCTGGAAAAGACAGACAACAACTTGACCGCCACATACGACTTGGGCGTGGCTAAGTTGGGCGCTGGTTACTTCACACAGAAGCAAACTGGTAACGTTGACAAACAAGGTACACAATTGTTCGCCACCGTTCCTTTGAGCGGCGCTTTGAGCTTGTTGGCCAGCTACGCTCAAGTGGACGACAAGACAGCTACAAACGCAGATGCCAAAATGACTGCAGTGGGCTTGAAGTACGCTTTCAGCAAAATGACCAGCGTGTACGCTCGTTATGTTGATCAAACCAACGACAACATCACTACTGCTTCAGCTGTCAAGAAGCAAACTACCGCTTTGGTCGGTATGATGACCGCTTTCTAATCTGACGCTGGCGCAAGCCAGTTGACGGTTTAAAGTCAAAAACCCACCGTGGCAACACGGTGGGTTTTTTTATAGGCAAAGCGTCAATAAAGTTGGCGTGAGCAACGCCGCAGTGGCTCAAATCGCCAAGTGGCAGGCGATCTTGATGCCTTTGAGTTCACGCCACGCCGGTCTTTCGGTTTTGCAGCGGTCGGTCACTTGCGGGCAGCGTGGGTGAAAACTGCAACCTGAGGGCGGGTTGAGCGGGTTGGGCACCTCGCCTTGCACGGGCGTGCGGGCTTTGCCGGTGTCGTGCATTTTGGGGATCGCGTCCAGCAGCATGCGGGTGTAGGGGTGCTGCGGGTTGCTGAACAAGCTGTGCTTGTCAGCAAGCTCCACCAAGCGTCCCAAGTACATCACGCCGACTTGATCGCTCACATGGCGCACCACCGCCAGGTTGTGCGAAATAAACAAATACGTCAACCCCCGCTTGCGCTGCAAGTCTTTCATGATGTTCAGCACCTGGGCTTGCACACTCACGTCCAGCGCCGAGGTCGGCTCGTCGCACACCAAAAACTCAGGCGCTGTGGCCAAGGCGCGGGCAATAGAAATCCGTTGGCGTTGCCCGCCTGAGAACTGGTGCGGGTACTTGGGCATGTCCAGGGCCGACAAGCCCACCGACTGCAGCAGTTCGGCCACACGGGCTTGAAGCTCAGCCGCATCGCTGATCATGCCGTGTTCGTGCAGCGGCTCGCCAATGATGGCTTCAACCGTCCAGCGCGGGTTCAGGCTGGCGTAGGGGTCTTGAAAAATCATTTGGATGCGTTTTCGCATCGCTTTGGCGTCGGGCGATTTGAAGGCCGCGTGCGCATCCTGCCCATCAAAACTTAATCCGCCGCGCGTGGTCTCGTACAGCCCGACCAGCAAGCGCGCGACCGTGCTTTTGCCGCAACCCGACTCGCCGACCAGGGCCAAGGTTTGACCGCGTTGAATTTCAAAACTCACGCCGTCCACCGCATGCAGCAGCTGGCGCGGTTTGCCCTCCAGTAAGCGGTTCAGCCAAGGGGCCGAGACATCAAAGGTCTTGGCCAGATCGTGGGCCACGACCAAGGCTGGTTCCGTCATGCGCTCGCTCATACCGCACCACCCTCTACACGCCAACACGCCGCTTGCGTGGCGGTGGCTTGCATCAGCTCGGGACGCTCTTGCCGGCAGCGTTCAAACACCTGCGGGCAGCGCGGATTGAAAGCGCATCCCTGGGGAATGGCGTTCAGGCGCGGCATGGCGCCGTCAATTTGGTTCAGGCGTTCGCGGTCACTGCTCATGTCGGGGATGGCGGCCATCAGGCCTGAGGTGTAAGGGTGCGAAGGTTGGTTGATCACTTGGTGCACAGGGCCGATTTCGGCGATGCGCCCGGCGTACATCACGGCCACACGGTCGCAGGTTTCGGCAATCACGCCCATGTCGTGGGTGATTAACATTACCGCCGCGCCGCGCTCTTTGCAAATGCTTTTTAAGAGGCCAATGATTTGCGCTTGGATCGACACATCGAGTGCGGTGGTGGGCTCGTCCGCCACGATGAGTTGCGGCTCGGCGGCCAGGGCCAGGGCAATCACCACCCGCTGGCGCATGCCGCCAGAAAACTGGTGCGGGTAGTGCTCAATACGCTCAGCCGCCGCCGGTATGCCCGTGTCTTGCAGCAGGCGAATGGCGCGTTGCCTGGCCTCTTCGTGGCTCACGGGCAGATGGGCTTGGATCGTTTCCGTGAGCTGCCGACCCACGGTGTACAGCGGGTTCAGCGAGGTCAACGGGTCTTGAAAAATAGCGCCAATTTTGCGGCCCCGAATGTGCCGCATTTGATCGTTGCTCAGCTGGTCAATGCGCTCGCCTTGCAGCGTGATGCTGCCCGAGGCAATGCGGCCTGGGGGTTCAAGCAAACCGATGATCGAGGCGCCGGTCAGCGACTTGCCTGCACCCGATTCACCCACCACACCCAGGATTTCACCCGGCGCAATGTCGAACGAAATACCGTCTAACGCGCGCAGCGTGCCGTGGCGACTGGGGAACTCCACCACCAAATTCTTGACTTGTAAAAGACTCATCGAAATGCCTATCTGAGGGACACGCTCAAGTTAACGCAAACGCGGGTTCAGGGCGTCACGCAGCCAGTCACCCAGCAAATTCACAGACAAAGCAATCAGCACCAGCATCAGGCCCGGAAAGATCGTGATCCACCATTCGCCCGAAAACAAATAGTCGTTACCCACCCGAATCAAGGTGCCCAGGGATGGCGAAGTCGGCGGCACCCCCACGCCCAAGAACGACAAGGTCGCCTCGGTGATGATGGCGGTCGCCACCTGGATGGTGGCCAGCACCATCACCGGCCCGAGCACATTGGGCAGCACATGGCGCAGCATGATGCGCAGAGATGAAACCCCGGTCACACGCGCGGCTTGCACATACTCTTTGTTGCGCTCCACCAAGGTGGTACCGCGCACCGTGCGGGCGTATTGCACCCAGCCGGTCAAAGAAATGGAAATGATCAACACGCCAAAGGCCAGTGACTCGTGCGCATTGGGAAACAAGGCACGCCCGACCCCAGCAATCAGCAAAGCCACCAAGATGGCGGGGAACGACAGCATCACGTCACACAAGCGCATGAGCAGCGTGTCGATCCAGCCGCCGCGGTAACCCGCGAGCAAACCCAAACCCACACCCACAAACACCGAGACCAGCACCGAGGCCACACCCACCACCAAAGAAATGCGGGCGCCGTAGATCAGGGCCGACAAAATGTCGCGTCCCTGATCGTCAGAGCCCAGCACGTACTTGGTGGAGCCGCCCTCCATCCAAGCAGGCGGCAAACGCGAATCGGCCAGTTCTAACATCGCCAGATCAAACGGGTTGGTGGGCGATACCCAGCCGGCAAAAACCGAGCAAAAAATGCACACCGCTGCGATCAGCGCCGCCCCGATCGCCAGGGGCGAGGTGCGAAAGCTGTAGCCCAAATCGCTGTGCCACCAGCGCTGCCAGAGAGTTTGCATGTTCAAGTCTTAGGGTTTAACGGTGATGAATTTCCAAGCCATGTTGTTGTCAGGGTGTTGTACCAACTCGATGTTTTTCTTGGCCGCCCAATTCAAAGCTTGTTGATGCAATGGCAGGTGACCCACATCGTCTTGGTGGATCTTCATGGCTTCACGAATCATCTCGTTGCGCTTTTTCTGATCGGTTTCAGACGCCACTTTGTCGGTCAACTCGTCCACCTTGGGGTTGCTGTAAGCGCCCAAGTTAAATTGGCCGCGGCCACCGTCGCCCGGTGTCGACAAGATGGGGTACAGCACGTTGTGCGCGTCCACCGTGCTGGCGGTCCAGCCCAGCATGTAAAAGCTGGTGTTGCGGCTCAAGATTTTGGGGAAGTAAGAGCCCTTGGTTTCGGCTTCCAAGTTGATCTTCACACCGATGCGCGCCAGGTTGGCGGCCACGGCTTGGCAGATTTCTGCGTCGTTGACGTAGCGGTCGTTCGGGCAGTTCATTTTGACTTCAAAACCGTTGGGGTAGCCGGCTTCGGTCATCAGCTTTTTGGCTGCTTCCACGTCATAAGGCAAGCGCTTGGCCAAGTCAGGTGCAAAGCCATTGACCTGTGGTGGCAGCATCAGCGCCAGGGGGGTGGCCGCGCCGCGCATCACGCGGTTTTTGATGGTCTCGATGTCGATGGCTTGGTAAAAAGCCTTGCGCACCCGGATGTCTTTGAAGGGGTTCTTGCCCTTGATGTTGGAGTACAGCAACTCGTCACGTTTTTGGTCCATACCCAAGAAAATCGCGCGCAGCTCGGGGCCTTGCATGACCTTGAGTTTGTCGTTGCCCTTTAGGCGCTCCACGTCTTGCACGGGCACGGGCTCCATCACATCCAGCTCGCCCGACAACATGGCCGCCACACGTGTGGCGTCATTGCCAATCACCGAGAAGACGACTTCGTCCACATTGCCAGGAATCTTGCCCCAGTAATTGTTGTTGCGCACAAAGCGGGTTTGCACGTTGGGCTGACGCTCTTTCACAATGAACGGGCCAGTGCCGTTGGCTTTGAAGGAGGCTGTGTTTTCAATGCCTTTGCGCCGGTCCACCGGTTTGGTGGCTTGGTTTTCTTCACACCACTTTTTGCTCATGATGTCCCAGTGGGTGATGAGCTCGGGCACGATAGGAAAAGGCGCCGTGGTAATGATGTCAATGGTGTGGTCGTTGATTTTTTTGATTTCTTTGAACTGACCCACATAGCTCTTCATGTCCGAGCCATCGCCCTTGGCTCGCTCGTAGCTGAAGATCACATCGTCGGCAGTGAAGGGTGTGCCGTCATGGAATTTCACGCCTTTACGCAATTCAAAGCGCCACACGGTGGGTGAAGTTTGCTTCCAGCTGGTGGCCAGTGTGGGTGTGAGCTTGTAGTTGGCGTCGCGCGAAATCAGGGGTTCGTACACGTTTTCGACCACGGTGATCTGCAAGGACTCGTTGAGTGAATGCGGGTCCATGGACAAGGCGTCACCCTGGTTGCCAATGCGCACGGTGATGGCCGACGCAGACACCGCCGTCAAGGCCAAGGCCGAGGCCAATGTCGCCACCAAGGGCGTGAGTTTAAAAGTCATGGAATCTCCTTTGGAAATGAAATCACGGAACTGAAATGAAAAGTCCATCATGCGCTCGGGATGGGTAATGCATGCTCGACCAAACTCGCATGCATGGCGGCCCCCAAGGGCAAAATATCATCATTGAAATCGTAACGGCTGTTATGCAGCGGATGGGGGCCCGCCCCATCGGGCAAACCCTGACCTATGCGCATATAAGCGCCGGGCACCGCTTGCAACATGAATGAGAAATCTTCGCCGCCCATGCTGGGCGTCATATTGCGCCAGACCTTGTCTTTGCCCACCAAATGCGTGGCGACATCGGCCACAAAGTGGGCTTCGGCCACGGTGTTGACGGTGGCGGGGTAGACCCGCTCGTAGTCCACTTGGGCGCTCGCGCCCAAGCCTTGGGCAATCGAGGTGCACAGCAAGGTCAAACGGTCTTCGATCTGCTGCTGAATCGTTTCGTTGTAGGTGCGCACAGTGCCGACCAGGGTGGCTTCACCCGGGATCACACTCATCGCGCCGGGGTGGCCGGCGTGCATCGAGCAAATGCTCAGCACCGCTTGGTCAAACGCCGACAGGTTGCGCGCCACAATGCTTTGCGCCGCGGTGATGATGTGCCCCGCCACCAACACCGGGTCCACCGTTTGGTGCGGCCGGGCGCCATGGCCGCCCTTACCGGTGATGCGAATCTCGATCCGGTCCACGGCGGCTTGCATCGGGCCGGGGGTGACGCCAATCACACCCAAAGGCACATCGGGGGCATTGTGTTGGGCAAACACTTTTTCGCACGGGAAGCGCTCAAACAAACCGTCTTGCATCATGGCCCGCGCCCCCGCATACCCTTCTTCGCCGGGTTGGAAAATCAGCACGGCCGTGCCGGCAAATCGCCGCGTCTCCGCCAGGTAGCGCGCCGCGCCCATCAGCATGGCGGTGTGGCCGTCGTGGCCGCAGCCGTGCATCAAGCCCAGTTTGCCGGACTTCCAAGCCATATCGCCCGCCTCCTGCATGGGCAGAGCATCCATATCCGCGCGCAATCCGATCATGCGCCCCGGGTGGCTGGCCGAAAAACCTTGGCCATGCACCAAAGCCACCACACCGGTTTTACCTAAGCCCGTGTGCACCGCGTCGACGCCGCAGACCTTGAGGCCTTGCACCACGCGGGCCGAGGTGTAAACCTCTTCAAATCCCAACTCAGGATGCGCGTGCAGGTCACGCCTGAACGCGGTCAACTCCGGGTGAAAAGCTGCAATGTACGCAAACGCGCGGCCATGGGCCAAAGCTGATTTGAGTGATGTGCCGCTCATCTTTAATGGCCTCCCGCTTTGCCCACGCGCAGCCGCGGGTCGACCGCAAAGTACAGCAGATCGACCACCAAATTGATGGTCACAAAAATCAGCGCAATCAAACACAGGTAAGCGGCCATGACCGGGATGTCGGCAAAGGTGACCGCTTGAATAAACAGCAGCCCCATGCCGGGCCACTGAAACACCGTCTCGGTGATGATGGCAAAGGCGATCAAGCCGCCTAGTTGCAAGCCGGTGATGGTCATCACCGGCACCAAGGTGTTTTTCAGGGCGTGGCCAAAATAGATCGCTTGGTTGGACAGACCCCGGGCGCGGGCAAATTTGATGTAGTCGGTGCGCAGCACTTCCAGCATCTCAGCGCGCACCAAACGCATGATCAGCGTCAACTGAAAAATCGCCAAGGTCACGGCGGGCAAGACGATGTGCTGCCACCCGCTGGCGCTCAGCAGCCCCGTGGACCACCAGCCCAAACGCATCACCTCGCCGCGGCCAAAACTGGGCAGCCAGCCGAGCCAGACCGAGAAAATCAAAATCAACAAAATGCCAATCAAGAAGGTGGGCAAGGACACGCCAAGCAGCGACACCGTCATGATCAGTTGGCTCCAAAAGCGGCCGTTGCGCAAGGCCGCATAGACACCCAGCGGGATGCCGATGCACAGCGCCAAGGTGGCGGCCACCAGGGCCAGCTCCATGGTGGCGGGAAAGCGCTCCGCAATCAGACGCGAGACTTTGGCGCCTTGTCGCAGGCTCAGGCCAAACTCGCCTTGCACGGCGTTTTGCAAGAAGTGCCAGAACTGCACAAAGAAGGGCTGATCCAAACCCAGACCTTGGCGCAGTTCTTGGATCTGGTCGGGAGTGGCGTCTTGCCCCAGCAAAAAGACCACCGGGTCTCCCACGTACTGGAACAACAAAAAGGCCATGAAGGCGACCGTGACCATCACGACCACGGCCTGGATCAGGCGCTGAAAAATGAAAGCAAGCATGCGACTCTTTGTCTGTCAATTCACCAAGTTCTTCGCAAGTTTAAACCGATATGAGCAACGCAGTCAGCGCAAAAAACTATTTTGTATGCAATTGAACAGCCACATCGTGCGGCGCCGTCAATCGAATATCGCCATACCAAGCCCGGGTGGTGGACTGGGTGTTGTCACTGTCGGTCATCAGACCAATGGCCACCAAGGCCCCGGGGGCTTCGCCAAATGCTTGCTGAAAATCGGCCCGCACATCGCGTTCGTATTCGAGCCAGCGTTTGAGGTTGGGGGCGCCCGATTCCACGACGATTTTTTGGATTCGGTCGGTGCGCGTGTTGGTAATCACCGAGCCCACAGCGTGGTGATTGCTCCACACATACATCAATGTGGCATAGGGCAGTTCTTCGCCGGTCAGCAATTGAGACAGTTCACTGAGCACGGCATCGCGGGCTGAAAATTTGCCCCGATCGCCTTCGAAAGCCAGCACCACACGCACAGGGGAGTCATCCGCATGGCGCAGGCCCATGTCCGCGCCTTCAATCAACTCGGGCACTTGCCAGGCAAATTTCAAAGTCCCCAATTGCTCCGCGGGGACACGCAATGTGTGGCGCAGCATGCTGACCGAATGGGTGGCATCGGCCTGCGTGCCTGATCGTTTTTCATGGTCGACCAATTTGAACGTGGTGTGCCGCTTGCCCGGAAAGCGCACCGGCGTCCAATGCGCTTGGTCGGCGGGCGTCCAGATGAAATTGCCGGTGACGTTGGGGCGAGCGGCGTGCACAAGCCCACTGCTTTGTCGATCCATCGCGGCGCACCCTGCCAAGGCCCACGCCACAACGAGCGTCCACGCAAGGTGGCACAGTGAGCTGAGTCGAAATGAATTCATCGCCGCTATCGTATCGACCATGGGCCGGCTGTCAAATCCACCACCTGCCCGGTGTGCGCAGAATGCTCGGCGGCCAAGCCGATCACCACGGCGGCCAAGCCGTCGGCCAAACTGACTTCAACCTGGCCCTGGCCTTGCAGCATCGCCAGGAATTTTTGATGCTGGTAAAAAGTCGAGCCATTGTGGTCGCCGGCGGCCAGCAATTGCGGATCGACCGGAATGTCCAGCACGCGTGGACCCGCAGGCTGACGCGGGCTGACGATCAACTGCGCCACGGGCGGTGCGCCCAAAGTGTCGGTCGGCCAGAACCGGGTGGGGCCTGGCACTTTGCATTCGATTTTGCCGCGCGCCCCGACCACACAAATTTCTTCTTGGTAACGAGAACCCTCGGCAAACATGCACAGCTCCAGCATGGCCCTGCGGCCGCCGGGGAAGTCCAGTACCACCATGGCGTTGTCCAAAATATCAGGCTGGCCGTCGGGGTAGCGCTCGTCCAAATGGTTGTGATTCTGCCCGCCCGAGGCATACAGCCGCAGCGGATCGGCCTGCATGATCAAGCGCATCAGGTCAAAAAAGTGGCAACACTTTTCCACCAAGGTGCCGCCGGTGTTGTGGTTAAACCGATTCCAGTCGCCCACTTTTTCTAAGAACGGATAGCGGTGCTCGCGAATCGACAGCATCACCGCTTCGCCCGTGGCCTCTTGCGCATGGACTTGCCTTACCAGTTCGGCAATCGGCGGCATGTAGCGGTACTCCATCGCCGTCCAAATGGGCTGCGTGGACTGATGCGCCAAGGCGCGCAGACTGGCCACCGCAGCCAGGTTGGTGCAGGCCGGTTTTTCCACCAGCACCGGCAACGGCCTGCGTGCGGCAATGGCCAGCAATTGATCGGCATGGCAAAAATTGGGGCTGGTGATGACCAGTGCTTGCACATCGGGCGCATTGATCAACGCCTCCACGCTGTCTACCGCGCGCGCCTGGGGTGCCAGGGCCAGTGCGGCGGCGCGCATGTCGGCATCGGGTTCGTAAATGGCCACAGCCTGGGCATGGGGCAACAGGGCGATGTTGCGCAAGTGTTCTTGGCCCATCATGCCGCAGCCGAGCATGCCGTAACGCAGTGTGTTGTTCGCTAGAGGCATCAATGTCCTTGAGTCATATCGATGAGGGTGCGGCTTAAGACCAGCGCGCCACGTAATGCGCCAACCGGGTGTCGACCCAGGTGTTTGAAAATTCTTCCAAGGTGCCGCCACTGCTCCACGCCTTGCGTTCAATTTTGCAGCAAGCTTGTCCTGGCGCAAGCTGGAACTGCGCGGGTGACCAATCGGGCACGCGGCCCACTTTCAATCTGTCTTCGGCGCGGGAGATCCAAAAGCCCAGTTCGGTTTCGTAAAAATGGTAGAGCGCCTCGTCCAGATCCTCAATGCGCAGGTGCTCGCGATGGCGCGCATCAAACCAAATTTCTTCCACGGCCACTGGGGTCTCATTCAAAAAACGCAGTCGCCTCAGGCGATAGCAAAATGGCGAAGCGCCACCGCCAAAGGTGGGGACCGCTGCGGGTTTGCGCACCTTTTTTAGATCGATCAACAAAGCCGAAGGCAGGCCGCCGCCAGATTCCAGCTCCAGCCTGAAGAATTCGTAAATATTGCGCGATGCGGTTTGGCTTGGGGGCGAGTCTTGTTCCCGGCCACGCACATAGGTGCCAGAGCCTTGCTTGCGCTCCAGCAGGCCGCGCGATTCCAACAACGCCAGGGCCTTGCGCACCGTGCCCACCGACGCGTTCAAGCTGAGCGACAACTCAGACTCTGGCGCTAAGCGTTCGCCAGCTTGGTAATGCCCGGCTGCAATGCCACGCGCCAACAATTCAGCCAGCCGCAAAAAAAGAGGCAAGGGCTTGGCGGGCGTCAGTTGCGGCGCCATGGACGGTTGCGAGGAAATAGGCATTGACAAAGTCCTTCACTATTCCTACATTTGTTTGAACTATAGCAAAGACAGTTAATTAAATCCATGCTAAGGAGCCATCGTGTCTGTTGTACCCATAAAAAGCCAAGACCAAGACGGGGCAGAAATTGCCTGGTTTGCACCTTTGTGCTCAGACGACTACCGACACCTGGGCGTGCCCGAAGGTGATTTGCGCAGCAGTTGGGAGAATACCCGCAACATTGCACAGACGGCAGACCGTTTGGGTTTTCGCAATTTGTTATGCCCGTCCTCTTACCAAGTGGGCCAAGACACTTTGAGTTTTGTGGCCGGCATGGCGCCCTTGACGGAGCAGATGACTTTCTTGGCCGCCATTCGCTGCGGCGAGGTGCAGCCCATCATGCTGGCGCGCACCGTGGCCACGCTGGACCACATGCTCAAAGGCCGTTTGATTTTGAACGTGATCTCATCCGACTTCCCGGGTGAAACCGCTTCCAACGAATACCGCTATCGCCGCTCTTGGGAAGTGGTGGAGATTCTCAAACAGGCGTGGACCCAAGAGACCATCCACTACGAGGGTCAGATCTACAACTTCAAAGATGTACCGACCGACCCGGTCAAGCCTTACCAAACAGGCGGCCCTTTGCTGTACTTTGGCGGCTACTCACCGCAAGCGGTGGACCTGTGCGCCGCGCATTGCGATGTGTACCTGATGTGGCCCGAAAAGAAAGAAGAACTGGCCAACCGCATGCGCACGGTGCATGCCCGTGCCGAGCACTATGGCCGCGTGATTGACTACGGTTTGCGGGTGCACATGATCGTACGCGACACCGAGGCAGAGGCCAAAGACTATGCCGAAGAACTGGTGTCGCAACTCGATGACGACATTGGCCGCAAGATCCGTGAACGTGCGCTGGACGCGAAAAATTTTGGCGTCTCCATTCAAACGAATAATCTCGCGCTGGCCGATGAACACGGTTATGTGGAACCTCATTTGTGGACTGGCGTTGGCCGCGCTCGCTCGGGCTGTGGCGCTGCGCTGGTGGGCAGCGTGGACCAAGTTCTGAGTAAGATCGAGGACTACCAAAAAATGGGCATCCGCGCCTTTATCTTTTCAGGCTATCCGCATTTGGATGAATGCCAAATTTTTGGCGAAAAGGTTTTACCCCATCTGAAAACTTGTTCCATGCCCGAGGTGTATGGTCGAGTCCCCGCGCAAACCCCTGCAACCCCACTTGGACAAGGAGTCCGACGTTGATCCCCTCTATTGAATTTAAAGCAGGCTTGCCCGTTTTCAGCGCCTTGGTTTATGGCGCTTGGCGTATGACCGATGGCGCTGACACCTCGGCAAAAACCGCTTTGAAAAAAATCAAACTGTGCCTGGACATGGGCATCACCACCTTTGACCACGCCGACATTTATGGCGACTACCGCTGCGAGGCCTTGTTTGGCGAAGCACTCAAGCTAGACCCTGCGCTCAAGCACCAGATGCAGATCGTCACCAAGTGCGGTATCAAGCTGATTTCATCGAAATACCCAGAGCGGCACATCAAGCACTACGACACCAGCGCGGCGCACATCCGCCACTCGGTTGACAACTCGCTGCAACGGCTGGGCGTGGACCGTTTGGATGCGCTGCTGATCCACCGGCCCGATCCGTTCATGAACGCGCAAGAAACCGGCGCTTGTCTGGATGCCTTGGTGAAAGAAGGCAAGATCGCCGCCGCAGGCGTGTCCAACTTTTCTGTGACTGATGTGGATTTGCTGCAATCGGCCATGCAAACCCAGCTGGTCACCAACCAGCTTGAAATCAGCTTGCTGGCGCAACACAGCTTTTTAGATGGTTCTTTGAGCCAATGCCAACAGCATCGCATGCGACCCATGGCTTGGTCGCCTTTGGCCGGGGGTGGTTTGTTCGGCGACGAGGCCGCAGCGCTGCGCCTGCGCCCCGCCTTGACCCGCATTGCCAAGGTGCATGGCGTGGACATCGACGCCGTGGCCATCGCTTGGTTGCTGGCGCACCCGGCCGGCATTGTGCCGGTGGTGGGCACCAACAACTTGGAGCGCATGGCGCGTTTGGGCGATGCGTTCAAAGTCAAGATCGACCTGGAAACTTGGTACGAACTGTGGACCTTGGCCGCAGGCAAGGAAGTGCCATGAGCATCAAAGTCGCGATGAGTCGGTTCACCACCGGCGTCACGGTGGTGACCACGCACTTTGAAGGACAAGACTGGGGCATGACCTGCAATTCGTTCAACACCGTGTCGCTGGAGCCGGCCATGGTGTTGTGGAGCATTCGCAAAGAAGCCAACAGCCACCAGGCGTTCACGCAATCGGGCAGTTACCTGGTCAATGTATTGCAGTCGGATCAAAAAGACACGGCACTGCGCTTTGCTTCAGGCCCACAGCCGCAACGCTTTGCCGAGCAAGCCAGTGAACGCACGGCGCACAACAACATCAAGCTGCATGGCTCAGTCGCTTGGTTTGAATGCCGGCTGGCCCAGGTGGTCTCTGCCGGTGACCACGACATTTTGATTGGTGAAGTCTTGGGCTACGGCAGCCAAGACGGCGCGGGGCTGGTCTATGCCAATCGCCATTTCGGCGTGCTTGCTGCGTTTGAGAGCTGAGCCATGGCGAAAGTCGAGCTACAGCACGTTATCAAAAGTTATGACGGCAAGAACCAGGTTCTGCACGGCATCAATCTGACCATTTCAGACGGTCAGTTCGTGGTCTTGGTCGGTCCCTCGGGCTGCGGCAAGTCCACCTTGCTGCGCATGATCGCCGGCTTAGAAACGGTGACCCAAGGCGATATTTTGATTGACGGCGTGCGGATCAACGATCTGCCGCCGCGCGACCGCGACATTGCCATGGTGTTTCAAGACTATGCGCTGTACCCGCACAAATCCTTGTTTGACAACATGGCGTTTGGCCTGCGCTTGCGCAAAGAACCCGAAGCGGTGATCCAACAACGCGTGATGGACGCGGCCCGGCTGCTGAAGATCGAGCATTTGCTCGACCGCAAACCCGCCGCCCTGTCGGGTGGCCAGCGCCAGCGCGTGGCGATTGGCCGCGCCATTGTGCGCCAGCCCAAAGTCTTTTTGTTTGATGAGCCGCTGTCCAACCTCGATGCACAACTGCGCGGCGAGATGCGCGCTGAAATCAAAAAATTACATCACCGCTTGGGCGCGACCATCATTTACGTCACGCACGACCAGGTCGAAGCCATGACGCTGGCCAATCAAATTGCCGTGATGCGCGGTGGCCATGTGATGCAGTACGGCTCGCCCGATCAAATTTACAACCACCCGCAAGCGCTGTTTGTGGCAGGTTTCATGGGCTCACCGGCCATGAACCTGCTGGATGCGCAGCGCGTACAAGGACAACTGCGGATCGGTGACCAAGCGGTGCCCCTCGATGCGGCGCGCCTTGCCGCCTTGGGTACGACCGCAACGCTCAAAATGGGCTTGCGCCCCGAAAACTGCCGCGTGAACCGCACTGCGCCGCAGGAGATTGAAGTGCAAGTGCAGCTGGTTTTGCTGGAGCCCTTGGGCGCCGAAACCTTGGCCACCTTCACGCTGGGTGGCCAGGAGTTGACCGCGCGCTTGGCTCCCGATTTCAGTTTGTCCTTGGGCACGTTTTGCCCGCTGTATTTCGATCCTGCGCATTTGCAATTTTTCGATGCCGACACCGGTCAGTCGATTTAACCGCTTCACCATCTCATCCCCATCACAACAGGAGACACACCATGAAAAGCAAGTTTTTGAGCCATCACCTCAGCACCCTGGCCACCGCACTTTGTTTGACGGCCGGCCTGATCAGTTTGCCCGCGCTGGCAGACACCAAGCTGCGGGTTTTCTCTGGCGGTCAAAACCAGCGACCTGATTTGATGCGCAAACTGTTTGACAAATTTCAAACGCAAAATCCGGGTGTGACTATCGACATTGAAACCGGTGGCGCCACCAGCGAGTTGCAACGCCAGTACCTGAGCACCGTGCTCAATGCTAAAGACACGGCCATCGACATTTACATGATCGACATCGTCAACCCGGCGCAGTATTTCAATGCGGGTTGGCTGGAGCCCCTGGACAGCTATGTGGGCGGCGCACAAGCCCTCAAGCCCTACTTACCCGTTTACTCCCAAGCCAATCTGGTGAACGGCAAAGTGGCGGCCATGCCCGCCTTTGCCGACGCCATGTTCATGTACTACCGCAAAGACTTGCTCGACAAGCACGGCATCAAAGAACCCAAGACTTGGGACGAGTTGGCTGCCAGCGCCAAAAAAGTGCTGGACGCCGAAAAGAATCCCAACCTGCAAGGCCTGAGCATTCAGGGCGCACCGATTGAAGGCGCGGTCTGCACCTTCTTGCTGCCCTACTGGAGTCAAGGCAAGCAATTCAACGATGCGGCTGGCAAGCTCACGCTGGACAAAGACACGGCCGTCAAAGGCCTGGACATGTGGCTCAAGATGGTCGACAGCGGCGTCATGAAAAAGAACATCGCCGAAGTCACCACACCTATCACCGTGAATGAGTTCAAGGCCGGTCAGGTGCTGTTCGCCATTAACTGGGGCTTTGCCTGGGACGTGTTCAAAGACGCACCTGACAGCCAGGTCAAAGGCAAAGTGGGTGTGATGCCCTTGCCCGCCATGGCCGGTGGCAAGAGCGCCACTTGCGTGGGCGGCTGGCAGTGGGCGGTGAGCGCCTTCAGCAAAAACAAACAAGCCGCAGCCGACTTGGTCAAGTACTTGAGCACGCCTGAAGCCAGCAAGTTCTTGGCGGTAGAAGGCTCTTTGTTGCCTGTGTTCCAAAGCGTTTACAACGACAGCGCCGTGCTCAAGCAAGCGCCTTGGTTCAAAGATGCGGCAAATGTGATCATCGCGGGCCAAGCGCGCCCCATCAGCAGCCAGTACGGCCAAGTCAGCGACGTGGTGCGTACCAACACCAACGCGGCCCTGGCCCGCACCAAGAGCCCGGCCGAAGCGGTGTCTGACATTGAAAGCCGCCTGACGCGGGTGATGCGCTGACCCTATGAAGTCTTGGCGCGACCCCTCTGAAAAAACGCTGGCGCTGATGCTGTTGGCGCCGGCGTTTTTTCTGATTGCATTGATCGTGATTTACCCCGTGGGTAAATTGCTCTACAACAGCTTGTTTGACATGCAACTGAGCGGTGGTGCGCGCGCGCTCGAATTTGTAGGCCTGCGCAATTTTGACGACGCGATGCACGACAAAGAGTTTTGGCACGCCACACGCAACACCTTGTTGATCACGGTGGTCACCGTGCCCGGCGCCTTGGTAGTGGGGCTGGGCCTGGCCTTGCTGGCCAATTTGCCGTTTCGCTTCAAGTGGGTGGTTCGGCTGTCGTTGTTGCTGCCCTGGGCTTTGCCGCTGAGTTTTTGCGGGCTTATTTTTGCCTGGTTTTTTCATACCGACTACGGCATCGTCAACGATGTGTTTCGCCTGCTTGGCGTGCGCGAGCCCACCATGTGGCTGCTCGACCCGCAATGGGCCATGGCGGCCATTTGCCTGACCATCATTTGGAAAACCAGCTCCTTCATGGCGCTGATCTTGTTGGCCGGCCTGCAAATGATCCCGCGCTCGCTGTACGAAGCCGCGCAGGTGGACGGCGCCACGCGCTGGCAACAGTTTTGCCAAGTCACCTTGCCATTGCTGGTACCCAGCATTGTGGTGGCGTTGATCTTTCGCACGCTGACGGCGCTGCAAACCTTTGACATCCCCTACACCATGACCAAGGGCGGACCCGGTGGCAGCACCGAGACGCTGGCCATGTTGATCCACAAAACCACCATCGACTATCTGGATTTGGGCTACGGCTCGGCCTTGGCGGCGTTGTTGTTCTTGATCTCCATGTTGGTCACCGCTGTGTATTTGCGCCAGATCGGAAAGCAAGCATGAGCGCCCTGTGGACTTCGGGCCGATTGCGCGGGTTTGCGGCGCTGTGGATTGTTTCCAATGGGTTTTTTCCGGTGCTGTGGATCTTGTTCACCTCGCTCAAGCCCGAGGCCGAACTGGTGCAAAAGCCCATCACCTGGTGGCCGCACAACCCCACGCTCACGCATTACGCCCACGCCTTCACCGAGCAACCTCTGTTGCACTATCTGGGCAACAGCCTGATCGTTGCCAGCCTGTCCACCGTACTGTCCTTGCTGGTGGCGACTGGCGCGGCCTATGCCATTGCACGCTTGAATCTGCGTTACAGGCAATGGATTTTGACGGCCATTGTGGCGTCCAGCATGTTCCCGCTGATCGCCTTGCTGGTGCCCATTTTCGAGATCATGCGCAGTTTGGGCTTGCTCAACACCTACACCGCCTTGGTCTTGCCCTACACCGTGCTCAATCTGCCGGTGTGTACCTTGGTGCTGGTGAGTTTTTTTCAGAGCATTCCGCGTGACTTGGAGAATGCCGCCATGATCGACGGCTGCTCACGCTTGGGCGCTTTGTGGCATGTGGTCTTGCCCTTGGCCGCACCGGGCGTGTTCACCGCCGGCATTTTGGCGTTTGTGAATGCTTGGGACGAATTCTTATTGGCACTGTCTTTGAACGCCAGCGCCGCCATGCGCACCGCGCCGGTGGGCATAGCCATGTACCAAGGGGAATACACCTTTCCCTGGCCGCTGATCAGCGCCGCGCTGATTGTGACCATCATTCCTGTGGCCTTGTTGATCGCGCTTTTTCAGGAGCGCGTGATTGGAGGCTTGACGCAGGGTGGGCTCAAGGGTTAGGCGTTCGGCTTTGTTTAAGTTCCTGAAAAATGCTTGCCGGCATTAAATTAAAAAGTAAAATATCAGTCATTAGAGTTTTAATTATCACTCAATGTCTAAAAATTTAGATTTTAATTTGGCAACGGCGTCTGAAATTGCACAGACACTGGCCCTGCGATTGAAAACCCTGCGCATTCAAAAAGGATGGCTGCAAGCGGATGTGGCGGCACGCATTGGCGTTTCG
Organism: Comamonadaceae bacterium; assembly: GCA_947452785.1. GTDB lineage: Bacteria > Pseudomonadota > Gammaproteobacteria > Burkholderiales > Burkholderiaceae_C > Limnohabitans_A. Next base: position 32,441 of record CANGDZ010000023.1, read on the forward strand.
CGCAGCACATTCCATACGCTGGAAAGCACGGGCAAAGGCGCGCTTGAGACCTGGATCAAATGGGCGCAATGCCTGGGGCAAGCCGGGCAGTTGCAATCGCTGTTCAAACCCTCTGTGCTGACCATCGCTGACATGCAAGTGCAGCAAACCCCCATTCGCCACCGGGCCTCGCGGCAACGCCTGCCGCTCAAAAACCAACCATGAAAAAGGTCCAAATTCACTACGCCGGCTGGGGAGAGCGCTGGCCACTGGGCACCTTGGCCGACGATGGCCAGCGACTGCTATTTGAATACGCTGACGAAGCATTGGCGCAGGGGGTTGAGTTGTCCCCGCTTCATCTGCCCCTGCAACGGGCAGCCTTTGGCGGATTCCCCATGCACCTGCAACGCTTACCCGGCCTGATCGCAGACTCCCTGCCCGATGGCTGGGGCATGCTGCTCATGGACCGGCTTTTTCGCAAGCACGGCATCAACCCCGCGCAATGCTCGCCACTGGACCGGTTGAGCTTCATTGGGCAGCGTGGCATGGGCGCACTCACCTATGAGCCTGCGACGCAAGAGGACTCGCCTGCAGAGCCTGTTGACCTGCTCGTTTTGGCGCGCGAATCTACCTTGATTTACACGGGCCAAGAAACCGAAGCCTTGCTCAAAATGGCCTTATTAGGCGGCTCACCCCAAGGTGCGCGGCCCAAAGTCTTGGTTTATTACGATGCAACCACCGCCCGCATCAGCACCAGCCCTTTTGAATCTGGAGCAGCTTGGTTAATCAAATTTCAAGCACCCGGTGAGCCCAAAGAAGTCTGCGCCATTGAGGCTCTCTACGCACGGTGGGCGCGCCATTGTGGTTTGGACATGCCGGCCACCTATCTTTTCGACCTGGGGCCAAACACGGCCGCCTTTGGCATTGCGCGTTTTGATGTGTCGGGCCACTGTCGCGTGCCGGTCCACTCTCTGGCCGGTTTGTTGCACGCTGATTTTAGAATTCCCTCGGCAGTGGACTACACCACGCTGCTGCGCGCAACTCGCATGCTCACGCGCGATGAGCGCGAAGTGCAAAAAGCTTTTGAACGAGCCGTGTTCAATGTGCTGAGCCACAACCGCGACGACCATCCAAAAAACTTCGCTTACCGCATGGATGCGCAGCGGCACTGGCACTTGGCGCCCTGCTTTGACCTCACCTTCAGCGAAGGGCCAGGGGGTGGACACCAAATGGATCTGTGTGGCGAAGGCAAAACCATTGGCCGCCAGCACCTGCTCATGTTGGCCCAGCAAGGTGGGCTTGACAGCCGATGGGCGAGCCGCCGACTGGATGAAATGCTGCAAACTGCCGATCTCTGGCCAGAACTCGTTGGTGGTTTTGACATTAGCGCAGCAACACGCCAACAACTCAAAAAAACCATTGAGCAGCAACGAGACGGTTTGAGACGTTGAACTGGTTAGGCCACCAATCAACTGACGTGCAATGTGTCCAATTTGACCTGCAGCTTGACCTTCATGGTGTTTGCATTAACTTGGCGAAATCACGGTCCAATTGACTCAAGCCGTTTTGAATGAAAGCCGATTTCGCGCTGATCCATTGGCTTTGCTCGTTGATGTTTCTTTTCGCAATGGCCAACATGCGCGTCATTTCTGAGGCTTGAGGCCCACCCACCGTTTTGCGGCTCTGCACAAGGGTGACGGGATTCAAGGTGGCCTTGAACTCCGCCTCGCTCATGGGAAGTTCAGGCGCGGCTTGGGGGTAATCTTTCACCGCTTCTTTGTAAATTCGCTTGGCCTCTGCATACGGAAAATCCAATGGCTTGATGTCTTTGAGTTTGGCGTGATCCACCACCTCCGACGCAAAGTGGTGACCCAATCTGAACGGCAGTTTGTATTGACGCATCAACACATCGGCCAGCTCCTGCGAAGCCGTCCAGTCCAAATTCAGCTCTTCCAAAGCCCGCTCAGGGTTGATGACCAGGGCTTTGAGTATTTTGTCAAAACCTTGCAAAAACCGAACCGTGCTTTGGATCATTTCTGCGTTTGTTCTTTGATCTTTGGCATCGCCCATGCCCGGCGTGATGTTGTGTGCGCGAATCACAGGCCCCAGGGCCAAGGCAATGGCGGTAGAGGCATCACGCCGCGTATCGTTCAACAACCCCGGGTTGCGCTTTTGCGGCATGGCGCTGGACACATAGGTATTGCCACCGCCCTCTTGCAACAAAATCCAAGGCCGCGGTTGTGCGTACTGGGTCATCACATCTTCAATGAAATGCCCCACATGCAAGGCAATGCCGGTGATCACCGCGCCCACTTCAACCGGATGCTCGGTCGATGAAATTTGGCCCGCATCGTAGGCATTGTCGGCAATGGCCGCAAAGCCCAGGTACTTTGCCATGCGCGGCCGGTTCAAAGGCCAACTGGTGCCATTGAGAACGGTGGTACCCATGGCCGACCGGTCAATGCGTGCATAGGCTTGGCGCAGTCGCTGGGCGTCACGCTCAAAGCCTGCGGCATGGCCCAACAAGTAGTGACCATAGCTGTTGGGCTGAGCTGCTACGCCATTGGTGTAGTTGGGCACAATAGTTTGCGCATGTCGATCAGCCAGCTTCACCAAGGTGTCTGCTGTTTTATTCAACTGGTCGGCCAAGGCCAACAAATCATCTTTCAACATCGCCGCACGGTAAGTGGCGTGCATGTCTTGGCTGGATCGGCCTGCGTGCAGCAAGGTCACGTCTTGGCCCGCCGCCCGGATCAACAAGGGCTCAAAAGAAATCACCGTAGCTGGCCTGCGCTCGCCTGGTTGCGCGCCCACTTCTAAAACTTTCGCAATGCCAGAGGCAATGACGGGCACCATGGCTTTGTCCAACAAACCCTCTTCGCTGTTGATCACCGCTGTAGCTTTGTTCATTTGCCCCAGCCAATAAAACTCATCGCGCACCGCAGGTGCTTGTGCCCATGCGGTGGAAGCTGAAAACAACAAGACCCAAGCGGCATGTGTTTTTGTAAAAGTCATGGTGATCCAATTTTTTGATGCGTGATTGCCGCATCGCAGGGCTATTGAGGCGGAAGAGCTATTTGCTTTTTTCATTATGGCAACGGGCACACGCCCGTGCTGTCACCTGTGAAAAATAGCGAGGCCCATAAAAAAACCCACTGTGTTGCCACGTGGGTTTTTGACTTTAAACCGTCAACTCGCTTGCGCCAGCGTCAGATTAGATGAACGTCAAGATGCTGCAAAGCCGGCGCACCGTGAAGACCCGTTAAGTCGCGCTGAGTTCGTAGCTGGTGCTTCGTCCGGCCGGTTCGGTTCGGTTCAGTACCCCACGCGCCACCAAATCGTTGATGTCTCGCAGCGCGGTGTCTGAAGAGCATTTGCTGCTCGCTGCCCATTTCTTATTGGTCAGCTTGCCTTCAAAGCCATCGAGCACGCGGTTGAGCACTTTGATTTGTCTTTCATTGAGCGGTGTACCCGCCCAATGACGCCAGAAATTCGCTTTCACCAAAACACCCGAGAGAACCTGATCGGCCTCTTGAAGTGCGCGCAGCAAGCAAGCCAAAAACCAAGACAGCCATTCGGTGGCGTCCAGATTTCCCTTTTGTGTTTTCTCCAGCAAGGCGTAGTAATCCTTGCGCTCTTTTTGAATCTGGGCTGACAAGCTGTAAAAGCGTTGTGAGCTCTGATCGGCTCGGGCCAAAGCCATGTCGCCAATGGCACGCGCGATGCGGCCGTTGCCATCGTCAAAGGGGTGGATTGTGACAAACCATAAGTGTGCAAGACCCGCTTTAATCAAAGGGTCAACTTCTGCATACGTCTCATACCAAGCCAAGAAATCGGCCATCTCCGCGTCCAGTAAATGTGCGGGTGGCGCTTCGTAATGCACTTTGCGTCGGTGCATGGGCCCGGACACCACTTGCATGGGGCCATCGGCATCATCACGCCAAAGCCCCACACGTACAGGTGACAAACCACTTCGCCCTGTTGGGAACAGTGCTGCGTGCCACGCTTTTAATCTTGGAGTGGTGAGTTGTGAAGCATGCAAACTGGTGGCATCCAAGATCATTTCCACAACACCGTCCACATGCTGATCGGCAGGCCTCAATGCGCCGATATCCACACCCAATTTTCTGGCAATTGACGAGCGCACGGTTTCGGTGTCCAGGTGTTCGCCTTCGATCTCGCTGGTTTTCAGTACGTCCGTAGTGAGTGCGACAAGCGTGGCTTGCGACTGCGAGTTCATCCCTTGATCGCGCATGCGGCCCATCAAATGCCCCAAGGTTTGATGCACTTGGCCCAACAAGGGAATGAGGCATTCGGCGTCGTAGCGCCAATGGGGCCAGTCGAGATTCTGCCAAACGTAGAAATTATCACCGCTATTCATGCGGCTATTAGACGGCCAATTCGCCGCGTAGTCAACTTAATCAACGTAACTTATGCGGTGAATATAGCGGTAATTCGCCGCACAGGCGAGATTCGATACAAAACGAAGTGTTGATTCCAAATAATACGGTTTTATCCTTAAAATTGACAAGCAGTAGTTTTTAAACTACAGTCTATCTTGTTGTTCGATTTAAATCAAACTTAAGAATTCATAAATTTGCGAGTGCGACTCAAAGATGAGCGGGCGCGTGTAATGGTCGCGTCCCGACTGGATCGACTCTCTTTTGGTCTTGCGGGTGATGCAGAGCCCGTGGGTCAAGGCGTCAGTGAATTGCGTATTCACCACGGCCCTGGGTACTGCATCTACTTTCAAAAAAGGGGAAGCACAATCATCGCCTTGCTTTGCGGCGGTGACAAAAGCACGCAAGAGAAAGACATCAAGACTGCAAAACGCTTAGCGGAAGCATGGAGTGAATTAAATGGCTGAAAAACTGACTAACTATGAACCAGCTGAGGATCTAAATTCTGATGAAGCGATTGCCATTTTCATGGCTGAAGCGTTTCAGACAAATGACTCTGGCTATATCGCACATGCGTTGGGCGTTGTCGCACGTGCAAAAGGCATGGCCCAGATTGCAGTTCAAACCGGACTCTCTCGCGAGCAGCTTTACCGCTCTTTCAGCGCGAACGGCAACCCTACGCTGAAGACGACTTTGTCGGTCCTGAAGGCCTTGGGCGTCGAACTGACCACCAAGGTGCCGGTAGCGGCATAAGAACTGAAGCTCAGGTATACCGCTTGCTGCGCAAATTGTTTTTCATATCGCGCAGCAGCGGTTGCAGTTTTTCGCCCATGCGCAGGGCCACGGTGGTGGCCAAAATATCGATGATCAACAAGTGCAGCAAGCGCGAGACCATGGGGCTGTATTTGTCGTAGCCCTCGGGGTGGTCGGCCGTCAGGTGAATGTGCCCGGCGCCGGCCAGAGGCGAGCCGCTGGCGGTGATGACGATGGTGGTGGCACCGCGTTTGCGGGCAATGTCGCAGGCGTCCATCAGGTCACGCGTGCGGCCTGAGTTGGAGATGATCACCACGCAGTCGCCGGGGTGGAGCATGGAGGCGCTCATGACCTGCATGTGGCCGTCGCTGTAGGCGATGGTGTTCAGGCCCAGGCGAAAGAATTTGTGCTGCGCGTCTTGCGCCACGATGCCGGAGTTGCCCACACCATAGAACTCGATGCGGCGGTTGGAGATTTGCGTATCGACCAGGGCCTTGACGGCGTGTTCCAGCGCAAAAAAGCTGGCGTCGTTGCGGTATTTCAAAAAAGCCGCAACCGTGTTGTCAATCACTTTGACGGCCACGTCGCTGGTCTTGTCGTCCACGTCCACGCTGCGGTGAATAAAGGGCACGCCTTCGCTCACACTGCCGGCCAGTTTGAGTTTGAAGTCTGACAGACCATCGTAGCCCATGCTGCGACAAAAGCGCACCACAGTGGGTTTGCTCACGTGCGAGCGGTCTGCCAGTTCGGTGACGGGCAGTTTGGCAAAAGCACGTGGATCGGCCAAGACCAGTTTGCCCACCCTTTGTTCAGCCGGGGCCAGTGAGGGCAATGACGCCTTGATTCGATCCAACATGCGGTGTCTCCAGAAAAATCAGGTCTCTTCGCTCCAGCAAAAACTGTCGCGGGCAATCATGGCGCTCGAGGCGCTGGGCCCCCAGGTGCCCGCGGCATAGGGGCGCGGGCCCATGGTGTCCAGTTGCCAGTGGTTCAAAATGGGTTCGACCCAGCGCCAGGCTTCTTCTTGTTCGTCGCTGCGCACAAACAGGTTCAGGCGGCCATCCAGCACGTCGAGCAGCAAGCGCTCGTAGGCGCCAACGCGATGGCTGCCAAAGCGTTTGTCAAAGTCCAGATCCAAATGCACCGGGCTGAGCGTATTGCCCAAGCCGCCTTGGCTGCGTTTGCTTTGTCCCTGCGCCAGCAGGTGTAGCTCCAACCCGTCTTTGGGTTGCAGGTGAATCACCAGCGAATTGGCTTGGCCCATGGGGCTGTTGTAAATGGCGTGAGGCGTCGGTCGGAAATTGATTTCAATGTGCGCCTCGCTCGATGCCATACGCTTGCCTGTGCGGATGTAAAACGGCACGCCGGCCCAGCGCCAGTTGGCGATCTCGGTGCGCAGGGCGACAAAGGTTTCGGTGCTGCTGCTGGGGCTGACGCCCTTTTCTTCGAGGTAACCGGGCACGGCTTGGCCGTCCACATTGCCCGCGCTGTATTGGCCGCGGATCACGTGTTGGCTCAGGGTCTCAGGCGTCCAGCGTTTGAGGGAACGCAGCACTTTGAGTTTTTCATCGCGAATCGCATCGGCATGGGCATTGATGGGCGGCTCCATGGCGATGGCGCACAGCAGTTGCAGCGCATGGTTTTGCACCATGTCGCGCAGCGCGCCGGTGGTTTCGTAAAAGCCACCGCGTTTTTCCACGCCCAGTTCTTCGGCAATGGTGATCTGGATGTTGGCGATGTGCTCGCGGCGCCACAAGGGCTCGAACAAGGCATTGCCAAAGCGCATGGCAAACAGGTTTTGCACCGCCGGTTTACCCAGGTAATGGTCGATGCGAAAGATCTGCTGTTCCTTAAAGACCTTGCCCACGGCTTCGTTGATGGCGCGGTTGGAAGCCAAGTCGTGGCCTAGTGGTTTTTCCAGCACGATGCGGGTTTTGGGCGTGTTCAGGCCGTTGGCGGCGAGTTGCTCACACACCGTGGTGAACAGACTGGGCGCGGTGGACAGGTACATCACCACAGAGTCAGTTTCGCGTTCAGCCAAGCGCGCTTTCAAGGCGGCATAGGCTTCGGGCTTGGACAGATCCATGCTGACGTAGCACAATAGGTCGGCAAAGCGGGCAAACTCTTCGCTGTTGGGGCGTTTGGCACCATCGACTTGCTCAAAGCGGGTCTGAATTTGCTGGCGGTATTGGGCGTCGGTCAGGTTGTCACGACCTACGCCAATGATGCGACCGCCCTCGGGCAGCGAGCCGTGGCGGTAGGCCTGGAACAAGGCGGGCATGAGTTTGCGCCACACCAGATCGCCGGTGCCGCCGAAGAATACGAGATCAAAAGCCATGATGTTTCTGAGTTACACGAAAATTTGATTTGTAATGTAACTTTGTTTCATTGATAATTCAAGCCTCATTTCAATAAAAATGCCATGAACCAACTCGACGCCCTCAAAAAATTCACCACCGTGGTGGCCGACACCGGTGATTTCAAGCAGCTGGCGCAGTTTCAGCCGCAAGACGCGACGACGAATCCGTCGTTGATCTTGAAGGCGGTGCAAAAGCCCGAATACGCACCCTTGCTGAGCGAGGCGGTGGCCACGCACCGGGGCGCGCCGCTCGATGAGGTGATGGACCATTTGCTGGTGCGCTTTGGTTGCGAGATTTTGAAAACCATTCCGGGCCGTGTCTCCACTGAAGTGGACGCGCGTTTGAGCTTTGACACCGCCGCCACCTTGGCCCGCGCACGGCGCATCATGGGCTTGTACGAAGCGCAAGGCATTACGCGCCAACGCGTGTTGATCAAAGTAGCCGCGACTTGGGAGGGCATTCAAGCCGCCGCCGAGTTGGAGCGCGAGGGCATTCACACCAACCTGACCTTGCTGTTTGCCTTTTGCCAAGCGGTGGCCTGTGGTCAAGCCCAGGTGCAGTTGATCTCGCCGTTTGTCGGCCGCATTTACGACTGGCACAAGAAAAACGCAGGCGCGGCCTGGGACGAGGCGGCGCAATCGGGCGCCAACGATCCGGGCGTGTGTTCGGTGCGTGCGATTTTCAACCACTACAAAAAACACGGCATTCGCACCGAGGTCATGGGCGCTTCGTTTCGCAACGTCGGGCAGATCACCGCGCTGGCGGGTTGCGACCTGTTGACCATCAGCCCGGATTTACTGGTGCAACTGGCTGCCACAGAGGCGCCGCTGCACGCCGCGCTGGATGCTCAAGCCGCGCAGGCGCTGGACTTGCCGGTTGTGGCCTACAACGAAGCATCGTTCCGCCTGGCGCTGAATGAAGACGCCATGGCTACCGAAAAACTCGCCGAAGGCATTCGCGCTTTCTGCGCCGATGCGGTGAAACTTGAAGAGCTGATGAAGAAAGCCTGAAATGCGCTGTGATCAAACCGCTGCCTGGAAGCTCCTGCAACGCAATGCCCAAGCCTTTGCGGGCTTTGATCTGCGCAACGCGTTCGCCGCGGACGCGGGCCGTGCAGCGGCGTTCAGCCAGTCAACGCCCTATGTGTTTGCCGACCTGTCGAAAAACCATGTGGACGCGGCGACCGAAGCGCTGCTGCAAGAACTGGCGCAGCAGACGGGTTTGGCTGCGCACCGTGACGCCATGTTCCGCGGTGAGCACATCAATGTGAGCGAAGACCGCGCCGTGATGCACTGGCTACTGCGCCAACCGGCTGGCAGCTTGAGTGGCAAATTAGCAGCGCCTTTGGCGCAGGTGCACGAAACCTTGAACGCCATGCTGCATTACGCCGAGCAGGTGCGCGCCGATGACCAGATCACCGATGTGGTGAACATCGGCATTGGCGGCTCGGATCTGGGCCCGCAAATGGCGGTGTTGGCGCTGCAAGACTTTGCGTTGACGGGCAAGCGATTTCACTTTGTCTCCAACGTCGATGGCCATGAACTGGCCGGCGTGCTCAAGGGTTTGAAGGCCGAGCACACTTTGTTTTTGATTGCCTCCAAAACCTTCACCACCATCGAGACCATGACCAACGCCCATTCGGCCTTGCAGTGGTTCAAGGCGCAAGGCGGCAGTGATGTGGCGCGCCACTTTGCGGCGCTGACCACCAACGTGGCCGCAGCGGCCGCGTTCGGCATCAGCACCACCTTTGGCTTTTGGGATTGGGTGGGCGGGCGCTATTCCCTGTGGTCGGCCATCGGCTTGCCGGTGGCGATCGCCATTGGCGCGGCGGGTTTCAAAGACTTGTTGGCTGGGGCGCACGCCATGGACCAGCATTTTCAGACCACGCCGCTGGCGCAGAACCTGCCGGTGCGGCTCGGTTTGCTCGACGTCTGGTACCGCAACTTTTTGCACTACACCAGTCGTTCCATCGCGCCGTATCACAGTGCCTTGCGCCGTGTGCCCGCGTATTTGCAGCAGCTGGAGATGGAGAGCAACGGCAAGCGCGTGGACCGCAATGGCCAGGCGCTGACCTACGGCACCTCACCCGTGCTGTGGGGCGAGCCGGGCACCAACGGCCAACACGCCTATTTTCAAATGCTGCACCAAGGCAGCGATATCGTGCCGATGGAATTCATCGCCGTGAAAAAGCCCACGCACAGCCTCAAAGACCACCACGAACTGCTGCTGGCCAATGTGATCGCGCAGGCGCAGGCGTTGATGATGGGCAAAGACGATGCCGGCGGGCACAAGCATTTCACCGGCAACCGGCCCAGCACTTTTTTGCTGCTCGATGAACTCACGCCCGCCAGCCTGGGCGCGCTGATCGCCTTGCAAGAACACCGCGTGTTTGTCAGCGGCGCGGTCTGGGGCATCAACAGCTTTGACCAATGGGGCGTGGAGCTGGGCAAGGTGCTGGCCAAAGACATCCATGCCCGCATCCTGTCCGGCGACGCCTCCGGTCTGGACGCATCGACGGCCGGTTTATTGAACCGGGTGCGCTGAACGCTTTAATGCTTGTGGGTGCTGTGGTCGTGCGAGGCCGGCGCCGTGGGGGCTGCTGTGGACACGGGTGCTGAAGCTGACACCACGTTCACGGTACCGCGCATGCCCGCTTCGTAGTGGCCTGGAATCAGGCAAGCCATTTGCAACTTCTGCGCTTGGGCAAAGCGCACCACCAACTCGCCCTTTTGGCCTGGTGCCACCGTGATGGCGGCGCCACTGCCGTGGCTGTGTCCTGCCTCGTGTCCTGCCCCTTGCTGCATGGCCTGGGCATGCAGGCGAATCTCTTCATCGCTGCCCAAGACCATTTCGTGCGTGGCCTGGCCTGCGTTGTGAATGACAAAGCGCACCGTCTCGCCCGCTTGTACTTCGATCTGCGAAGGCGTAAAGCGCATCTGGTCGTCCATGCGCAGCGCGATGCTGCGGCTCACCACCTGAGCTAGCAAGGGCGTTGGTTCGTGGTCGCCATGACCGAGCGCGTTCGTCTCTGCGTGGCTGTGTTCGGTGGCCGCCCATTCAGGGCGCTGCTCCAGCCATTGCCAGGCGCTCCAGCTGCCGGCAGATACCAACGCGCCCAGCAACAGCACATAGACCGTGGTCGTGCGTTGCCATGCGCGCGGGGCGCTGAAAGCCAAGGCCAAGACCGAAACGAAGAAACCCAAAGGCACCACCCAGCTGCTGCGCGCAGGCGAGTCTGGGAAATGCTGCAAACCGCCGGTGAAAAAGCCCAGGCCAATCGACAGCAACGAGCCCCAAGCCAGTGTTCGCAGCAAGCTGATCTGCGGTTGATCGGTATTGTTGCCGGCCATGCGGTGCTCCAGCACTGCGCCGATGACGAACAAGACCATGCCGATGGCGGCTGTCCACAGTGAGCGTTGCCCGCTGAAAAAGCCGTGATTCACCGCGCCCGAAATAAAGCTGATGCCCGAGTAGCGCAGCAGCATGGCGCCGTGTTGAAGTGGAAAAGATGAAGTCATGAACATTCCATGCGCCCAAAGAGTAGGCGCGAAACAAAGAAGCCTCAAGAGTGAGGAACAAAGTGGCCAGGAAGGTTCAGGCTATGGGTGGGCGCAGGCCCGGCCTTGAGCTGAGACTGGTGCCATGCGTCCAGGCGTTCACAGGCGCAGCGCTGGGCAGCGGCTGCGCCAGCATCGGCACATACATGCCCAGGCCCACAGCGCAGCAATGGTGGCAGTTGTCCAGTGTTGCGCAAGTGCCCGATGATGGTTGGGATGAATCCACTGCATCAAGCTTGGGCGAAGTTTCCGTACTGGCATCAGCTTGATGGTCGTGACAAGCAGGCAGTGCATGTTGGGTAGGGGCTGCAACGACCGGCCCATGATGAGGTATCGGAAAGGCGAAGGCCGAGCTCAGCTTGAGCAGCACAGTCAAAATCAAAAAAACAGAAATTCGACGCAAATTCATGCTGAGGCCTTGCCCAGCACTTGTTTGTTGAATTCGATGAACTCTTGCAGATGCAAGGTGATGATGTTGACCGTGATGGGCAATTGCAGCGTTTGATAGTCGTGTACGGCCACGTTGCGAAAGCCCACCATCCGTTTCATCTGTTCAGCCAAAGTGGCCTCAATCCAATGGGCCTGCGCTAACAGCGCAAATACATCCCGGGCACTCTGGGGGATACCCAAAGACTCACGACGAATGATGTGCTGCCCAATATCCAAGGCCGCTTCACAAGCCCTTTGAATGTTCAATATAGCCGCGTCTTGCCTTGTGAAATTGAGTGCGAATTCGTCAGGGTTGGCTGCATATTCCTCGCGTGCACGGGCTACGCAACGCTCGATGGTGGATGCTTTGTTCAACAACACATCATCGGCCATAAATTGTGCCTCTTTGAGCGATGTCGTTCAGCAGCCCTTGCCTGGCCGCATCCAAGTACAGTTTTTCATTGAGCATGGCGGCCTCAAACAAACTGGCGCGCATGTCTTTAGCCCACCAGCGTTCCCCTTGGGTCCATATTTGCGATTGCATCACGCTGCTTGCAGCGCGAATGTCCAACAAGTCCACGGGGCATTGGCAAATGTCGGCCAATTCATTGGCCACATCGAAAAGCAATACGGGGTCGGCATAGCCTTCCACCATCACGGCCAAATCCAAGTCACTCTGTGCATGGGCATGCAGGCCCTGTTGCTGAACGCGACTTCCGAATGCGTAGACCGCCATCAACGAGGGAAAACGTTGATGCAAGTGCGAAAGAATACGATCTGCGTCCATGGGTACATTGTGACTGAATCGGCTTGGGCATAAAAAAACCCCGCGAAAAATCGCGGGGTTTTTGCGGAGGGTCAAAGACCCGTCAAGGTCTTTGCGCGCCGAGCAATTACATGCCCATGCCGCCCATACCGCCCATGCCGCCCATGTCAGGCATGCCGCCTGGAGCGTCGTCTTTCGGTGATTCAGAAATCATGCACTCGGTGGTCAACATCAAAGAGGCCACAGACGCTGCGTTTTGCAAAGCAGTGCGTGTCACTTTGGTGGGGTCCAAGATGCCCATTTCGATCATGTCACCGTAGGTGTCGTTGGCTGCGTTGAAGCCGTAGTTGCCTTTGCCGGCCAAAACCGCATTCACCACCACCGATGGCTCGCCACCGGCGTTGTACACGATTTCGCGCAAAGGCGCTTCAATCGCTTTCAACACCAGCTTGATGCCAGCTTCTTGGTCAGCGTTGTCGCCTTTGATGACGCCAGCCGTTTGACGTGCGCGCAACAAAGCGACGCCGCCACCAGCCACGATGCCTTCTTCCACTGCAGCGCGGGTGGCGTGCAATGCATCTTCAACGCGGGCTTTCTTTTCTTTCATTTCGACTTCGGTGGCAGCGCCAACCTTGATCACGGCCACACCGCCAGCCAACTTGGCCACGCGCTCTTGCAGCTTTTCGCGGTCGTAGTCAGAAGTGGCTTCTTCGATTTGCACGCGCACTTGTTTCACGCGGGCTTCGATGTCAGCAGCAGCACCTGCACCGTCGATGATGATGGTGTTTTCTTTGCCCACTTCGATGCGTTTGGCTTGGCCGAGGTCAGCCAAAGTTACTTTTTCGAGGGTCAGGCCAACTTCTTCAGCGATCACTTTGCCGCCGGTCAAGATGGCGATGTCTTCCAACATGGCTTTGCGACGATCGCCAAAGCCAGGGGCTTTCACGGCGACCACTTTCAAGATGCCACGGATGGTGTTAACCACCAAAGTTGCCAAGGCTTCGCCTTCAACTTCTTCAGCAATGATCAACAAAGGACGGCCGGCTTTGGCCACGGCTTCCAAGGTTGGCAGCAGGTCACGGATGTTGCTGATTTTCTTGTCGAACAACAACACAAAGGGGTTGTCCAGCAAAGCGGCTTGCTTTTCGGGGTTGTTGATGAAGTAGGGCGACAGGTAGCCGCGGTCAAACTGCATGCCTTCAACGATGTCGAGTTCGTTGTCCAAAGACTTGCCGTCTTCGACCGTGATCACGCCTTCTTTGCCCACTTTGTCCATGGCTTTGGCGATGATGTCGCCGATGCTGTGGTCGCTGTTGGCAGAGATCGAGCCGACTTGGGCGATCTCTTTGGTGGTGGTGGTGGCCTTGGTGGCTTTCTTCAGCTCTTCGATCAAGGCAGTCACTGCTTTGTCGATGCCGCGCTTCAGGTCCATCGGGTTCATGCCGGCGGCCACGTATTTCATGCCTTCGTGCACGATGGCTTGAGCCAACACGGTCGCAGTCGTAGTGCCGTCACCAGCGTTGTCAGAAGTCTTAGATGCGACTTCTTTGACCATCTGCGCACCCATGTTTTGCAGTTTGTCTTTGAGTTCGATTTCTTTGGCGACGGACACACCGTCTTTGGTCACGGTAGGGGCGCCGAACGAGCGCTCCA
>CANGDZ010000024.1 GCA_947452785.1 Comamonadaceae bacterium
ACATGCACTGATTTGGCAATTTCTGTCACGCTTCAAAAACCCCTTGGTGGTGGTTTTGTTGATCGCCAGTGGCGTCTCGGCCTTGACCGGTGAGGTGACGAACTTTGCCATCATCAGTGTGATTGTGTTGCTCAGTGTTTCGCTCGATTTTGTGCAGGAATTCAGGGCCAATGCCGCTGCAGACAAATTGCGACAATCGGTTTCTGTGCGTGCCAGCGTATTGCGCGATGGTCAAGTCGTGTCGATTCCCTTGCATGAAGTGGTGCCTGGCGATGTGGCCTTGTTGGCCGCAGGTGATTTGGTTCCTGCGGACGCCTTGGTTTTGCAGGCCAAAGATTTTTTTGTGAATCAGTCGCTGCTGACCGGCGAAGCTTTTCCGGTGGAGAAGCATGCGGGGCGGGTCGGGCCGCAGGATTCAGAGATTCAAGATGCGAGCAACGCGGTGTTCATGGGCACCTCGGTGATTGGCGGTAGCGCTAAAATCCTCGTCGTGAAAACGGGCATGCAAACCGCAATGGGTGATATTGCGCACAGCATGGCAGAGCCCGCACAGGTCACTTCCTTTGAGCTGGGCACGCGCCGCTTTGGCATGTTGATCATGTGGTTGACCGTGGTGTTGGTGCTGTTTGTGCTCTTGGTCAACGCCTGGTTCCACAAGCCCTGGCTGGAGTCGTTTTTGTTTGCGGTGGCCTTGGCGGTGGGCTTGACGCCCGAGTTGTTACCCATGGTGGTGTCCATCACCTTGTCGCGTGGTGCGATTCGGCTGGCCAAACTCAAAATGATCGTCAAGCGACAAACCGCCATACAGGATTTGGGGTCCATGGATGTGTTTTGCACCGACAAAACCGGCACGCTGACCGAAGCGAAGATCCGACTGGAGAATCACCTTGACTTGAACGGCCAAGTCAGCAACAAGGTCTTGCTGCTGGCCTATCTGAACAGCTACTTTGAGACCGGGCTGAAAAGCCCGCTCGATGAGGCCATCCTGAGCCACCAATCCATCGATGTCAGCTCGTGGCAAAAGATCGATGAAATTCCATTTGATTTTGAGCGGCGCTGTGTCTCTGTGTTGATCGACGATGGTGCCAGGCGTTGGTTGGTGGCCAAAGGCGCAGCCGACGAAATCGTCAAGTTATGTACCCATGCAAGCTTGCAGCAAGACGCTGCGGCTGAGGACATGGACGAGGTTAACGCCGAGCGCATTCATGCGCAATACCATGCCATGGAAGCGCAGGGCTTGCGGGTGCTGGGGATTGCTTGGCGCGAGGTGCCCAGGGACCATGCGGTGGCTCTGATCAACGACGAGTCGGAGTTGGTGTTGGCGGGGTTTGCGGCCTTTCTCGATCCGCCCAAGGCCAGCGCCGCCTCGGCCTTGGCGAAACTGCAGCGTGCCGGCGTGGCCATCAAAGTGATCACCGGCGACAGCGATCTGGTGACTCGTCATGTCTGTGGCCAATTGGAGATTGAAGTGCAGGGCGTTTTGCTGGGCAAAGAGATCGCTTTGCTGGACGAACCTTCTTTGCAAAGGCGTGTTGAAAACGTCAATTTATTTTGCCGCGTGAATCCCAGTCAAAAACAACAGGTGATTCGCGCTTTGAAAGCCAACGGCCATGTGGTGGGCTATATGGGCGATGGCATCAACGACGCGCCTTCTTTGCACGCCGCCGACGTAGGCTTGTCGGTCGACTCGGCCGTGGATGTGGCCAAGGCTGCTGCTGACATGATTTTGCTCGAGCAGGATTTGAACGTGGTGCATGCGGGCGTGCTGGAGGGGCGACGCACCTTTGGCAACATCATGAAGTACATCATGATGGGCACCAGCTCCAACTTTGGCAATATGTTCAGCATGGCCGGTGCGGCCCTGTTCTTGCCTTTTTTGCCGATGTTACCCACGCAAATACTGCTGAACAATATTTTGTACGACATCTCGGAAATCCCGATTCCATTGGACGAAGTGGATGCCGAAGAAATTGCGCAACCACGGATTTTGGAGTTGGGTTTTATTCGCAACTTCATGCTGATCATTGGCCCCATCAGCTCGTTGTTCGACTTTCTGACTTTTTATGTTTTATTGAAAGTCTTGAACGCTCACGAAGCCCTGTTTCAAACCGGCTGGTTTGTCGAGTCTTTGTGCACCCAGGTGCTGGTCATTTTTGTGATCCGCACAAGAGGTAACCCTTTTAAAAGCAAACCCCACCCCTTGTTGGCGTTGACCTCGCTGTCCATCGTGGCGCTGGCCATCTTGCTGCCGTTGACCCCCTTGGGGGCTTACTTTGGCTTTGTCGCGCCGCCTTTGGACTTTTATCTGATCTTGCTGGGCATGACTTTGATTTACTTGGTGTTTGTGCAAGGGGCCAAAACCTTCTTCTACCGCTGGATGGGGCGCCGCGTGAGGCGCTCGTGAGTGCCCCTTGAGGGATAACTGTCATGTGCTGGACAGCGCCTGGCAACGCCACCGTGTACGCTGGCATTTTGCCGCTCACAGGAGATTTTGATGAACGCTCGCGCCCAATTCACCCGCATGCAAGACAGCACCCAGGCCGATTGGCAGGCCATTGCGGGGGAGTTCATGCAGTTCACGCAAACTTTGCCCGATCGTGTGATGGCGCATCTGAAATTGCTCGACGGTGACTACGGCGGGTTTCCTGTAGACCGCTACACCCATTGCTTGCAAACCGCCACCCGCGCCCTGCGCGATGGGCGCGACGATGAGTATGTGGTGTGCGCCTTGCTGCACGACATTGGCGACACGTTGGGCACTTTCAACCACCCCGACATCGCGGCAGCCATTCTCAAGCCCTTTGTGTCTGACGCTAATTTATGGATGGTGCAGAACCATGGCATTTTTCAGGGCTATCACTTTTTCCACCACCTGGGTATGGATCGCCATATGCGAGACATGTTCAACGGCCATGAACATTACGCGCGCACTGCAGAGTTCATTGCGCTGTACGACGAACCTGCTTTTGATGCAGCTTACGACACTTTGCCGATGTCAGAGTTCGAACCGATTTTGAGGCGCGTGATGGCGCAACCGATCCATTCAATTTACAAGCCGGCCTTGGAAGCCTGAAGCACTGGGGGCTTCAGTACCAGAACTCCAGATGCGGATAGGGGTTGATGTCGGTGCGGTGGCGGTAATTGAAATGCACCACCATGGAGATGCGGCGGTCTTCTTTCTTTTTGACCTTGAAGGGTAAGACCACATGCGGCATGAAGCTGTCAAACAAAATCAGATTGCCTTCGTTGTAAGGGATTTTGATACGCTTGGCTTTGGAGTGCGCATGCACACCGTCGGACTTGTAAAAGTGGTCCAGTTCATGGGCCAAATACCGTTCACGCCAAATGTCCAGATCGCCGCCTCTTTTTTCGGTGTGCTGCGCGGTGCGCTGGATCGAGATGACGCAGGAATAAGCCCTGGTGTCGGACTTGAAAATGCTTTCAGGGTACTGAATCAAGCCCTCCGTGTCGGTATGAATGTTGTACAGATTCCAGGTGGCCAACTGCAAATTAAAGCCGGCCATTAAAAAGTACTTGGCATCACGGGGCACGATCGGTAGCGCATCGGCCGCCAGCCCTGAATGGGTCAGAATTTTTTGCCCCGCATAGGCAATGATGTCTTCGATGCCGGGGAAGTGTTTCTTTAAAAATCGGTTGTGCTTGGCGGCATAGCGAAAATAGCTTTCATTCAGTCCCGCCTCAATCATCCCGTAAAACGCGGCCATTTGGCCATAGTGAGGATCCACATCGGGGCCGAAAATCTTCGGGTGGTCAAAGATGGTCTTGGCCCATTGGTGGCACACCTGAGGCTGAAGAAAACCCTCTTCCAATATGAAGTCATTTTGAAATAATTGCTTCATGGTTTTGACTCCGTTACAGGCACCTGGCTCACCAAAGTGGCGACCTTCCTTAAATTAACAGATTTTCATAAATTCTCCTAGCGGGACGGTCAACTCATGAAGAGGTTTTGCGCCATGGCCGCGCGCCAGCGCAGCAAATGCGGGTGTCGCTCATCCGGCTTGACCTTGGCAATGCGCGCAAAGTCGACGGCGACCACGGCGGTGATGTCGGCGATGCTCAATTGGTTTGCGGCCAAGAACTCACGCTGCGCCAGTCGCTCATTGAGCACGACCAAGAAATGATGCAGTCTGGCTAAACCCCTTTCGGCCAAGGCCGGGATCTGCGCGTAATTGACGGGTCCTGGTAGAGCGCGGTCAACCATGGCCGGCGAGGTGTTACGCAACACTTCGGCGATCGGCATCAAGCCTTCAAACTCCACCCGCCACTGCCAACTGGCGATCTCGGCTTTGTCTTGGGGCGTGACGCCGAACATGGGCACTTCAGGATAGCGTGCCTCCAGATAGGCCGCGATGGCGGCATTGTCGGTCAGAACATCGCCTTCTTCGGTGCGCAGGGCGGGTACCGTGCACTGCGGATTGATTTGCCGATAAGCCTCGCTCAGTTGCTCGCCACTGCGCAGATCCACCTCGACGGTGTCATGGGCAATGCCTTTGGCGGCCAACAGCAAGCGTGCACGCCGCGGGCTGGGTGCGGTGGCGCAGTCGTACAGCGTGATCATAGTTGGGGTGCTGCGGCTTGCAGCTTGTCTTGGGTTTGGGTGTCGAAATCACTGGCGTCATGACGCTCGTGCAATTGCGTGTTCAAAGGCCCCATCACGCGGTTGACCATGCGCCCACGCCGCACAGCGGGGCGCTGCGCAATCTCGTCAGCCCAGCGGATCACATGGGTGTATTCCTGCACCTGCAAGAACTCGCCACCCTCGTACAACTGGCCTTTGGCCATGCCGCCATACCAAGGCCAAATCGCCATGTCGGCAATGGTGTAGTCGTCTCCGGCAATGAAACGGTGCTGGGCCAAGCGTTGGTTGAGGACATCCATTTCGCGTTTGACTTCCATCGCAAAGCGGTCGATCGCGTATTCGATCTTGAAAGGGGCATAGGCGTAAAAGTGACCGAAACCACCCCCCAGATAGGGCGCGCTGCCCATTTGCCAGAAAAGCCAAGACAGGCACTCGGCCCGCTGTACGCGTTCAGTAGGCAAAAAAGCACTAAATTTTTCAGCCAAATACATGAGGATGGAGCCGGACTCAAACACCCGCACCGGCTCTGCGCCGCTGCAGTCCAGCAGGGCCGGGATTTTGGAGTTGGGGTTGGCGGCGACAAAACCGCTGCCAAATTGCTGGCCTTCGTTGATGCGAATCAGCCAGGCGTCGTATTCGGCTCCGCTGTGGCCGGCGGCGAGTAACTCCTCCAGCATGATCGTGACCTTCACCCCATTGGGCGTGGCCAAGGAGTACAGCTGCATCGGGTGCTTGCCGCGTGGCAACTCCTGCTCATGGGTTGCACCCGCCACTGGCCGGTTGATGTTAGCAAAGCGCCCTCCATTGGCCTTGTTCCAGGTCCAGACCTTGGGTGGGGTGTATGCGGATGAATCAGTCATGGGTGTCTTTCAAAAGAGGGATTAACAAATGAAGCAGAGCGGCGCCAGTACCTGGCATTCGGTTGGTTCCTGACGGCTGTGCTTATGCGCGAGGCGGGGGCGGTGTTTCCAAGCCCCCCAGGTAAAAACGGTTGTGGGTGGGTGAGATGACCAGCTCATTGATGCAGGTGCGCGCCGGCATTTGGGCCAAGAACAAAATGGCCTGCCCCATGTCCTGCGCCTGCACCATCAGGTCACGCTGGGCTTGCGAAGGTGGGGTGGGGCGCTTTTCCATGATGGGGGTGGCCACTTCGCCGGGCAACAGCGACGTGGCACGGATACCGTGAGCACATTCTTCCATGTTGATGGACTCGGTCAGCGCCAGGACCGCGCGCTTGGTGGTGTTGTAGGCCGGGCCGGTGAGCTTGCTGGCATACAGGCCTGCCCAAGACGAGACGTTGATGATCAAGCCGCTGTGTTGCGTCCGCATGGCGGGCAACACCGCATGCACGCAGTAAAAAGAGCCCGACAGATTGATGCCCACCACATCGTCCCAGGCGTCGGTGGTAAGTACATCGAAGTTGCGCTGCGTCGCGTTGGTGCCGGCACTGTTGATCAAAATGTCAATGTGCCCGTGCTGCGCCAAGATAGTGGCTGCGGTGGCCCCAACCGCGTGTTTGTCGGCCACATCCAGTTGCAAGGCTTGGGCGCTGCCCAGCGCTTGCAGGGTGCGCAAAGCACTTTCATTGGTGGCGGCGTTGCGTCCGGTGATGATCACATGCGCACCCGCCTGAACCAACGCCATGGCCCCTGCTAAACCGATACCACTGCCGCCGCCCGTGATCCAGGCCACCTGGCCTTGAAGTTGATTGCCCATGCTGCTCGCTCCTTGTCGTTGAATGAGGGTGCATTCAATCATGCTTGTGCCTGGGTCGGTGTCACCTTTTACCGACGTGCCGATCTGGTGCACCGACAAAGTCGGCTGAATATTATTTTTAAATTTAATTGATAAAACCACAAATTACATTTAAAGTGTCAAAAAAAAATCCGGTTCAGTAAACGCTTTGATACCTTGCCATCCAAGGCGTTCAGAAAAGAACTGGAATGACATCCACTTGAATGCAATTTTGTGTTCGGTTTTCATGAGTAAAAAACAGTAGTTGCCTATGCTTTTTGACCATTGCGCCCAATGCCAGCGGTGTTGCCATGTGGATGAGGACTATCCCCCGCTGGAGGTGACTTTGACGCGGCAAGAGAAAAAGATCTATGGCAGCGTATGCATTGAAACCCGCTGTGACCATTTGGGCCCTGTGGGCTGCAACTTGGGTGAGGCCAAGCCGGTCAGTTGCAAGCTGTATCCCTTGTCCTATGAACCCCAAAGCCGAAGTTTCCACTTTGATGTGGAATGCCCCTTGATGCCGGCTTATTTTGCGCAGTTGGACAACCCGGCCAGTGAGGCCTCTTTGCATCTAGCGACCATGGCGCATCTCATTCAAGGGTTGGAAAAATCTGATCAAGCGTTTCTGGCCACCAATCACGCCATTGATGCGGATTATTTTGAGTTAGAAGCCTTGCCCGTCCGTCCTTGGAAAGTTCGAGAGGCTACATGAGTATGTTGTTGTCAGAAGCAGAAGCTTGCACTGAAGCCCCTATCGACGAGGTGCAGCGCAACCAAGTTCAGGTGCTGGGCCATCAGTCCTGGACACCTGAGAATTTGTGCGTGGAAAGTTACCACGAAGACATTTTGTACTACACCTCACGCTGGGACGCACTGTGTCCGTATGTGGATGTGACACCGGCCATGCTGGCGATGGCGCCCAAGCCATTTATCGTCTATGCCGTGCCACCGGAGAGCCCTTACGGTGTCCCGATCAATGACAAATATGGTTTGGTCCATGCGGGTTCCGAGTCCTTTTGGACAGAGCCGCGCCGAAGCCGTAAATTCAAAGAACTGGACAAATTGTGCAAGGACTTGGTGACCACGTTCACCGTGGTGCCGGGGCGAGAGGTGACCTTGCAAGACGTGTACGACATGGGGGGCGCGCATTTCGCCAACTACTACATTCATGACCATGAAGTGGAAGGTTTTGTCGATTACATCCGCGACCTGGAACTCTTGGTCATTCGGGTCCACGCACCCAATGGCGATCTGGTGCTGACCGACGTTTCCATTTTGTTGCCTGAGCGCCAACAGGTCTACGGCAGTTTTTGTCAGTGGAATCGCGACTATAAAAACAAATCGCCAGGCATCTACGCCTGTTTGTTGGCTTCGCGCTGGACGGCCGAGAACGGCTACGCCTTTTACAACCTCGGTCCCGTGGACGACTATGGCTACAAGGCCTTGTTCGTGACGGACTTTGAACCTATTTTTGCACTGGCCATGACTGATCCTGCGCATCCTTTGGCCTTAGACACCACCTCGCCCTTGCACACGGATTTCAAACCTGAGGTTTGGAACCGGATTCACCGCCATCAGTGAGATCAACTCCTGTTTCTTTGCATGCCCTCCAACGAACGCACCATGTCCAAGATTAAAAATAAGCTGCTCAAACACTTGCAAGACGAGGTGTATTGTCGGCTCGGCGTCTCACCGGTTCACGGCATTGGTGTGTTTGCGGTTCGTGCCATTCCCAAAGGCGTCAATCCGATGCGAACTTGGCACGATTTGGAGGAGGTGCCCTTGTCCCTCAAGGAGTTAAAGGGCTTGCCCAAAGGGGT
Source organism: Comamonadaceae bacterium (assembly GCA_947452785.1). GTDB lineage: Bacteria > Pseudomonadota > Gammaproteobacteria > Burkholderiales > Burkholderiaceae_C > Limnohabitans_A. Next base: position 8,158 of record CANGDZ010000024.1, read on the forward strand.
GCGTCAAGAACTGGATATGTTTTGCTACTACACCAAAGAGGTGATGCACATTCCATCTGTGGGGATGAACACCATGAACATGGCGGTGTATTTGAATCACTCAAAAAAACCCAGTGTGAAGTACCTAAAAAATGGCCAACTGGTCACCCTGAAGGCAGTGCGAACGGGTGAGGAGTTGATGTTGGACTATGACATCAGTTTTGGTGAGACCCACACTTTCGATTAAATGCCTCATGGATTGGAGGTGTGTTCGCAGAGCGGCATGAGGCTTTATTCTAATGTTTTATTTGTCATTTATATAAATGGAGTTTCAATATGGAGAAGCCCACTCATACGCAAGTCATTGGCATCACCAGTGGTAAATCCGGTGTCGGCAAGACCACGGTGTCGGTCAATCTGGCGGTGGCACTGCATGACATGGGATACGACGTGATGCTTCTGGATGCCAACACCAGTGCCTCGAACGCGCAGGTGGCTTTGGGTTCCAAGTGCCCTTTGAGCTTGGCCGATTTCGTCAGCGGCGGCAAAGATCTAAAAGACATCATCCATAAGCGGCATTACGGTATTCAGTTGATTGATGGGGCGAACACCATCGGCCAGATGACGCAACTCAATCCGGAGCAGGCCACGCGGGCTCACAAGCAATTCAGTGATTTGGAGGATGCATTAGATTTTTTGATCATCGACTTACCGCCTGGAACGGACCCCGCTGTGTTGTCCTTCATGGCCGCTACAGGTCGACGCTTTGTGGTGGTTCGCTGCGGCGACAAAGACGGGCTGGCCGACGCCTATGCCATAATCAAAGTTTTGTGCAGTGATTTTAATTTAGACCGCATCTATGTCATCACCAATGGTGCCCAAACCATGGAAGATGGGCAAAAATTATTCGACCATCTCAACACCGTGGCCACTAAATTTTTGAACCGCGAACTCCACTTTTTAGGCAGTGTGATTCAGGATGAGTTGATGGTGGAAGCCGCTGAAAATCACAAGGCCGTCACCGAATTTGCGCCCACCAGCACCGCGGCCAGAGACTTTCGACATTTGGCGACGGCGACCAGTGAATTGGACCGCAAGCAATACGAAGAAGGAGGCCTGGGGCACTTCGTGCAGCGCATTATCCACTTGCATGATTTGAAGACGTCTTGAGTGTGCGCAGGGGCCCTGTCTTGTGCCCGTGCGACAGACCGGCGCTGCTCTTGGCTTTAAGATGGCCACATGCTAAATCTCGATCAACCCCCACTGAAATATTTTGCCGATCTGTCCGTGCTTGTTGGACAGCCTCAAGAGGTCGGCCCCACAGTGCATGGGCTGCGCCGATTAATTCCGATCTTGGGTGGCGAGGTACAAGGCCAAGATTGGTCAGGCCGTGTCTTGGCGGGCGGTGCTGATTTCCAGTTGATCTTGAACCCCCGCATGGCCGAGTTGGATGCGCGCTATGTGATCGAGACCGATGGCGGTGATTTGATCCACGTGCAAAACAGGGCGGTGCGCACCGCCGCACCAGAGGTCATGGCGCGCTTGATACGCGGCGAACCCGTGGCTCCCGCTGACGTGTACTTTCGTTGCTGCCCCAGTTTTGAGACGGCCAGTCCATCATTGGGATGGATCAGTGAGCGCCTGTTTATCGGAACAGGGGCTCGCCAACCGGACCGGGTCGTGATGCGCTTTTTTGAAGTGCTTTAAAGCCTTGAGCAAGACGGCTCACTTTTCGCTCAGCGTGGCCAACAAGACAGGCAAGCGTTCCCAGCGCTCGCTGGCGTTCAAGGCTTGGCCATGACCCCACGATTCAGCGTTTCTTCGGTGCAGCATGTGACGCTGGCTTGGTTTGCCATGGTCATGGGGCTGTGTGGCCTGTCCTTGGCCTGGCACCGCGCTGTGCCCTTGTGGGGGACATGGGCTTTGGCGGTTTCGTGGGTTTTGGGCGGCATCGCGGCACTGGTCTTGGCCTTGCTGCTGCTGGTGAGCGTGTACAAGGCCTGGCGCTTTCCGGCCGCCTGGCGAGCTGACAGGGATCATCCGGTGCGCCATGTGTTTGTCGCCGCAGTCCCTTCCTCTTTTATTTTGCTGTCTACCGTGATGGTCACACTGCAGGGACCAGGCCCATGGGCTGACGTGCTGTGGATGGGAGGCTCGAGCACATTGTTCGCGGCCACCGTTTGGGTGGCACAGCGCTGGTTGCGCCCGGGACTCACCTCCGCCGATTTTTGGGCCGCCATGACGCCGGCCATGTTCATTCCTGTGGTGGGCAATGTGTTGCCGGCTTTGGCCGGTGTGGCTTTGGGTCACCCGGTCTGGGCGGGTATGCAATACGCTTTGGCCGCTGTGCTGTGGCCGGTATCTCTCACTTTGGTTTGGATGCGCATTGGCATGGTGGGCCTGTGGCCTGAGCGGATGTTGCCTGCCACCTTCGTCACCATTGCACCACCTGCGGTGCTGGGCTTGTCAGGCGCCAATCTGGGCGCGCCCGAATGGCTGGTGCAGATGGCCTGGGGGCTGGCGCTTTTTTTCACCCTGTGGTCCATGGGGGTGGTGCGGCGTTGTTGGGCTCAGCCTTTTGGCATAGCCTTTTGGGGTCTGTCTTTTCCGCTGGCGGCCAGCGCCACCTTGTCGCTTCGCCTGGCGTCTCCTGAACAAGGCGCCTGGGCCTTGGCCTGGTTGCTGGGGGTCAGCACCTTGATCCTGTGGTTAATGTGGCGCACCTTCCTCGGTGTGCTCCAGGGCAGCTTGCTGCTGCCCGAGGGCGGACCCCCATTGCAGCTCGAGCCCAATTAGTTCGACCTTGGCTCCGTTGCTGGGGCGCGGGTTCAGTCTCTCAAGTGACCTTCAGTCGTCTGCGTGATTTGTAGACTGATTTGATTAAAACCAAGGAGACCTCAATGATTCGACCCCTCGCCGCGACCCTGCTGGCCGCTTCGCTGCTGCTCAGCGCCTGCACAACTGTGCCTTCTTCGCGCCCCAGCAGCTGGTCTGCACCAGAGGTGTTGGTAGCCCCCTCATCGTTTACCGGGGTGCACGGTTTGGCGGTGGACAAGCAAGGCCGTTTGCTGGCCGGCTCCGTGGTGGGCAGCTCCTTGTGGGAAGTGAATCGCCAAACCGGTGCTGCGCGTGTGATGGTGCCCGCACCAGAAGGCCAAGCCGACGATATTGCTGTCGGCGCCAAGGGCGAGTTGGCCTGGACCAACTACATGGTGGGCATGATCCGCTACCGCGAAAATGACGCCGCTCCTTTGCGCATATTGGCCAAGGACCTGCCTGGTATCAACTCCCTGGACTTTGACCGGCGCAACGGCAAGCTCTATGCGTCACAGGTCTTCCTGGGTGATGCACTGTGGGAAATCGATGTGGCAGGCCAGCAAGCGCCGCGCTTGATCAAGAAAGATCTGGGGGGCTTCAATGGCTTTGAAGTGGGACCCGATGGCATGCTGTATGGGCCTTTGTGGTTCAAAGGCCAGGTCGTCAAAATCAATCCGGCCAGTGGCGATGTCACGGTCATCAACAGCGAATTCAAAACCCCTGCAGCGGCCAACCTGGATGGCAAAGGCAACCTTTGGGTGATCGACACCAAGACCGGCGAGCTGAGCCGTGTGGAATTGGCCACTGGGCGCAAAACCGTGGCCAAGCAACTCAAACCTGCCCTGGATAATTTGGCGATTGCCCCCGATGGGACGATTTATGTGTCCAATATGGCCGACAACTCGATTGAGGCGTTCAATCCTGTGACGGGTGTCTTGACGCTGGTGACCGGCGGTAAGGTGGCGGTGCCCGCTGGATTGAAAGTCGAAGGCAATGACCTGTGGGTCGCGGATGTCTTTGGTTTTCGCAACGTTAATACCCAAACCGGCGCGGTGAAAGATATTTTTCGCATGCAGGCGTCTGACATGGAGTACCCCTTTGCCGTGGGCGTCTCGGCCACGCACTTTGCTTTGACTTCTTGGTTCACCGGCACAGTGCAAATGGTCGAGCGCAGCACGCTTAAAACCAGTGCCATGTTGCATGGCTTGAAAGCGCCATTTGATGCCATTCCGATGGCCGACGGCAGCGTGGTGTACGCCGAAATTGCCACCGGCAGCATCACCCGGGCCAGCGGCGCGCAATGGGCGGACAGAAAAGTCATCGCTCAAGGCTTGGCGGGTCCGGTGCAAATGGTGCTGGGCAAGGACGGCGCTTTGTATGTGACCGAGGCCGCAGGCAAATTGGTGCGGGTCAATATGGCGGACGGCAGCAAGACCACGGTGGTAGAAGGTTTGTCCTTGCCTGAAGGCGTGGCCCAAACCCCATGGGGCAGTTTCATCGTGGCCGAAAGCGCAGCCAAACGCCTGGTAGAAATCGACCCCGCTAACGGCACTCGCCGCACCGTGGCCGACAACTTGCCCATTGGCATGCCCGGCGGCGCGGGCATGCCGCCACCCTATGTGGTGACCGGTGTAGCCGTGGGCGCTGACGGCAGCATTTACATGTCTGCCGATCTCAATAACGCCATTTACCGCATTCGCCCGCAACGCTGAGTCGGGCAAGATTTGGCAACTGGGTGTCACTTTTTGCCAATCGCTTTGAGAATTCGGGCGATTGCTTGAAGGGGCCAATCCCGTTGCAATGCTCTTGAAAGGCCTCTGCTTGGGGGCCGTGCCAGGAGCGCGCATGTATTTGACCGCAGGATTGCATCGTTCGGTGCAAAAGCATCCCGACAAAACCGCCACGGTGACGGGTTCGCGTCGCCAGACTTTCCAACAATTGGCTCAGCGCGTGGCGCAAACAGCCGGGGCTTTACAGGCTCTGGGCATGCAGCCTGGCGAGCGGCTTTCAGTGCTGGCGCAAAACAGCGACCGCATGATGGAGTTGCTGTTGGCCGGTTGGTGGGCCGGCTTGGTGGTGAACCCGATAAACACGCGTTGGTCGGCGGGCGAGGTGAGTTATGCACTGCGCGATTGCGCCGCCAGCGCACTGGCCGTGGACGATGCCCTGTGGCCTGTGGCCCAGTCGCTGGAAGCCGATTTACCGGCCTTGCGCCATCGCTTGTATATGGGGCAGGTTGCGACGCCTGCGGGTTATCAGCTGCTGGAGGCGCTGGTTCAGCAGGCCCCGGTGGTGGAGGATGTGCGCAGCGCACCCGATACCCTGGCGGCGATTGTCTACACCGGCGGCACCACTGGCTTTCCTAAAGGCGTGATGCTCTCGCACGGCAACTTCTGGGCCTCCTTGGTGGGGCGCATGGCTGAAATCCCGAATCCGCCCGAATTTGTGACCTTGCTGACTTCGCCCATGTTCCATGTGGCGGGGTTGGGCCGCATGCTGGGTCAAACCATTGTCGGCGGCACCTGCGTCACCGTGCCGGTGTTTCAGCCCCAAGCGGTGGTGGCCAAGATGGCCAAAGAACAGGTCTCTGATTTGGTGATCGTGCCCAGCATGCTGCAAATGCTGCTGGAGACTGAGGGCTTTAACCCCCAGGGTTTGCCTGGCTTGCAGCGCATTTTGTGGGGCGCGGCCCCGATCACGGTGCCCTTGTTGCAGCGCGCCATGGCCACCTTTCCCGCAGTCGAATTCATCCATGCCTATGGCATGACCGAAACCGCCGCCTCGGTCTCGGTGCTGCGCCTGTCGCACACGCCTGAATTTTTGGGCAGTGAACGCATTCGCTCAGCCGGCCAAGCTGGCCTGTCGGCAGAAATACGCATCGCCGATGAGCAGGGCCAAGAAGTGCCGCGCGGCACGCCGGGTGAAATTTGGATTCGAGGTCCGATGGTGATGCAAGGCTATTGGGGGCGACCGCAAGAGACGCAACAGGCCGTGCGCGATGGTTGGTTGCGCACCGGAGACGGTGGCACCATGGACCAAGACGGCTACCTGTATGTGATCGATCGGATCAAAGACATGGTCATCACCGGGGGCGAGAACGTGTACCCCGCCGAAGTTGAAAACGTGTTGTGCAGCCACCCGGCGGTGCAGGCTTGTGCCGTGATTGGCGTGCCGCATGAAAAATGGGGTGAAGCCGTGCACGCCGTGGTCGTTCTGCGCACAGGCGCTCAGGCCACTGCGGCCGACTTGGACGCCCATTGTCGCAGCCAGATCGGCGCCTACAAATGTCCTAAAAGCTTTGAGTTTCGGGACCAATTGCCGATGACGGCCGCAGGCAAGGTGCAAAAAACCGCGCTGCGCAAATCCGTTGCGGGTCAGCCTCAGCCATGACCGGCGCTGCGGCAGGACGCCCCCCTTTGCAGGGCGTGAAGGTCTTGGACTTGACCCGTTTGTTGCCCGGCCCCATGTGCACCTTGCATTTGGCCGATCTGGGCGCCGATGTGATCAAGATCGAAGACCTGGGTTTGGGGGACTACGCCTCGTCCACGGTGCGTGAGTTGATCAATCGCAACAAACGGGGCATCCGCATAGATCTCAAACAAGCGGAAGGCGTGCGCATTTTGCTGGACCTGTGCGCGCAAGCCGATGTGTTGGTCGAAGGCTTTCGCCCCGGCGTGATGGCCCGCCTGGGTTTGGGTTACGAGGTGGTGCACAACCGCAATCCGCGTCTGGTGTATTGCAGCATCAGCGGCTACGGCCAGACCGGCCCGCTCAGCCAAAAGGCCGGACATGACCTGAACTACTGCGGTTGGGCCGGGGTGGCTGAGCAGATGGGCACGCCCAGTGGCGAGTTGGCCCTGTCCAATGTGCCGGTCGGCGATTTACTGGGTGGCAGCATGACCGCGGTGATGGGCATTTTGGCCGCCTTGTTCGATGCCCAGCGCACAGGGCAGGGGCGCCATGTGGACGTGGCCATTGCCGATGGCGTGCTGGCGCATGCTGTGATTCCCCTGGCCGGTGTGCTCAAGCAGGGTCACACGCCGCCCGCGGGAGGCGACAAATTGACCGGGGCCTTGCCTTGTTATGGTTTGTACCCCACACAGGATGGCCGCTATTTGGCGGTTGGCGCGTTTGAGCACAAGTTTTGGCAACAGTTTTGCGACATTCTGGACCGACCTGATTTGGCCGCCCACCACATTCCAGCAACCCCAGCGCTGAACCAGTGGGTGCGCCAAGAAGTGGCCACGCGCGTGGGAGCGCAGACGCTGGCGTATTGGTCGGCCTTGCTGGCCGATTCGGACTGCTGCGTAACCCCGGTGTTGAATGTGCAAGAGGCGCAGGCACTGCCGCATTTTGTGGCGCGCGGAATGTGGGTTGAGGTGGAAACGGCCCAAGGCGAGCCCATGACGCAAATGGCCATGCCGGTGCAGATGTCGGACTATGTGTTTCAAGTTCGGCGCGCCGCACCGGTGCAAGGCCAGCACACCGAAGAGGTGTTGCGCGAAGCCGGTTGGGATGCGGCGGCCATTGCGACTTGGCGCGCGCAGAAAGTCGTAGCATAGGGGTCATTCCAGCCTCGGTTTTCAAGCCCCTCTTGACCGCTTTATCCATGCACCGTCCCGCCGCCATTGCCACCAGCCCCCACACCATTGCCGTGCATCAGGTGGTGCAAATGCTGCTGGGCGTCAAAGGCGATGAGGCGCGTGTTGCGCTGCTGCACAAGGCGGGGATCTCGCCGGTCCTGCTGGAGTCCGATCTGTCCCGGGTGACTCAGGCCCAGTTTGCCCGCTTGATGGCGGCGCTGATGCGCCACCACCGCGATGAATTTTGGGGACTGGGCTCCAAGCCCTTGCCACTGGGCACCTTTGCCTCATGCTGCCGCATGCTGGTCGGCCAGCGCAATTTGGGCGACGCCTTGCGCGCAGGTTTGCGCTTCTACCATGCCCTGTTGCCTGACTTTGTGCCTCGATTGATTGTGCAGTCTGGCGTGGCCTATTTGCGCGTCAGTCCCAAACCCGATTTGAATCCACGCCAGGTGTATGCGGTGCGGGTTTTCTTGTTTCTCAGTTATGGCGTGATGTGTTGGCTGGCGGCGCGACGCATTCCCGTCGACGAAGTGGTCTACCAAGACCGTGAGACGGTGCGCCGCAGCGATGCCTCGCGACTGTTTCAAGCCAGCATCCGTTTGTCCGACCGGGAATGGGGCTTTCGCTTCGATGCCAAGTGGCTGGAGTTGCCAGTCGTGCAAAACCTGGAAAGCGTGGAAGAGTTCTTGCACCTGGCGCCCGCTTGCTTGCTGGTCAAGTACCGCGACCAAGCCAGTTTGACCGAGCGCATCCGCCGTTTGCTGCGACGCTATCTGACGGAAGAGATGCCTTCGCTCGAAGCCATCAGCCACTTGCTGGCCACCACGCCCCAGACCCTGCGCCGCCGCCTGCAGCGTGAGGGGCTGGGCTACCAAATGATCAAAGATGCGCTGCGCCGTGACGTGGCGGTGGAGTTCCTCACCCAAACCGAGCTGCCCTTGCTGGAAGTCGCGGCCAAGGTGGGCTTTTCTGAGGCCAGTACTTTTCACCGGGCCTTCAAAGGCTGGACGGGGTTGACCCCCGGGGCTTACCGCCATGCACACCACGATGCCGGTGAAGATCTGGGTCTAGTGACCCTGGGCAGCGCTGAGTCGGTGTAGTTTTTTGCCAATCAACTTGAGTTGATTGGCGATTGGTGGCGGGGCTGAGCAGGCTGATACTGTGTCTTATTGACCCCGTAAAGGAATTCCGATGTCAGCTCAGCAGCGCGCAGTCCACGTCGTCGGCGTGGGAATGATCCCCTTCACCAAACCCGGTGCCAGTGAGTCCTACAACACCATGGGGGCTCGAGCGGCGCAGCTGGCGCTGGACGATGCCGGCGTGCCCTACGAATTGGTGCAGCAAGCCTATGTCGGCTACGTCTATGGCGACTCTACCGCCGGGCAAGCAGCGATCTATGGCGTGGGCCTGACGGGTATACCGGTCTTCAACCTGAACAACAACTGCTCCACCGGCTCCAGCGCGTTGTTCTTGGCGCGCCAAGCGGTTGAAAGCGGCATGGTCGAATGCGCCATTGCCCTGGGCTTTGAGCAAATGGTGCCTGGCGCGCTCAAGGGCGCTTATGACGACAGGCCTTCGCCCATGACCCGCTTTGCCCAGGCCATGACCGATCACCAAGGCTACGAGCCCAACGCACCGCGTGCGGCACAGTTTTTTGGCGGTGCAGGCTTGGATTACATCAAGCAATACGGCATTCGCCCAGATACGTTTGGCCGCATTTCGGTCAAAGCCCGTCAGCATGCGGCGCGCAACCCGATGGCGGTGTTTCGCCAAACCCTGACCTTGGAAGAGGTCATGGCTTCGCCCACCGTCTTTGGCCCTTTGACGCGCTACCAGTGCTGCCCACCCACTTGCGGTGCGGCCGCGGCGATTGTGTGCTCGGCCGAATTTGCCAAGAAACACAAACTGGACATGAGAGTGGTGATTGCCGCCCAGGCCATGACCACCGACACGGCCAGCACCTTTGACAGCGACGACATGCGCCGGGTCGTGGGCTACGACATGACGGCCAATGCGGCCAAACAGGTGTACGAAGCCGCGGGCATTGGCCCCGAAGACCTGGATGTGGTCGAATTACACGACTGCTTCACCGCCAACGAACTCCTCACTTACGAAGGTTTGGGACTGACGCCAGAAGGCACGGCCGAGAAGTTCATTTTGGACGGCGACAACACCTACGGCGGGCGCATCGTGACCAACCCCTCGGGTGGCCTGCTGTCCAAAGGCCACCCGCTGGGCGCCACTGGCTTGGCGCAATGCGCCGAGTTGGTCTGGCAGTTGCGCGGTGAGGCCGATCAGCGCCAAGTCGACGGCGCAAGGCTGGCGCTGCAACACAACCTAGGGTTGGGCGGGGCCTGCGTGGTCACGCTGTACCAAAAATTATGATCGACCACCAATACATCGGCCACACCATGCCCGCTTTTGAAGTGGCGGTGGAGGCTGGGCGCTTGCGCTTTTTCGCCAAGGCCACAGGCCAAACCGATCCGCTCTACCTGGACGATGCGGCCGCCCGCGCCGCTGGCCACCCTGGGTTACCGGTGCCACCCACTTTCTTGTTTTGTCTGGAGATGGAGTCGCCCGACCCGGCCGCCATCCGCAACCTGCTGGGCATGGATTACCGCCGCTTGTTGCATGGCGAGCAGGGCTTTACCTACCACCGCATGGTGCACGCCGGCGATGTGCTGCGCTTTGAACAACGCATTGCAGACATCTACGACAAAAAAAACGGCGCACTGGAGTTTGTCGAGCGCATCACCCGTATCACCAATCAACGCGGTGAACATGTGGCCGATTTGCGCGCCGTGACTGTTTTGCGAAATGCCTGAGGCCACCACCATGTCCACTCCACTCCCTTCATTTCAGGACTTGGCCGTCGGCGATGCGATTCCGCCCATGACCTTGCCGGCTTTGTCGCGCTTGACGCTGGCGCTGTATTGCGGCGCTTCGGGCGACCACAACCCGATCCATGTCGACTCCGATTTCGCGCGCAGTGCCGGCATGCCCGATGTGTTTGCTCACGGCATGCTGTCCATGGCTTGGCTTGCGCGTGCCTTGACCAACTGGGTGCCGCAAAGTGCGATTCGCGCCTACAGCGTGCGCTTTGCGGCCATCACCCAGGTCGGCGAAAGTATCACCTGCGCAGGCGTGGTGACCGAAAAATTCGAGATCGACGGCGAACACCGGATTCGCTTGTCGCTGACCACGGCCAACGCCCAAGGCCAAATCAAACTGGCCGGCGATGCCGTCGTGGCTTGGCCTTGACACATATTTGAAAAGGAATTCCCATGACTCGCAAACTTGAAGGCAAAGTGGCCTTGGTCTCCGGCTCCGGCCGCGGCATTGGCCGTGAAATCGCGCTCAAACTCGCCAGCGAAGGTGCGCGCGTGGTCATCAACGACCTGGACGCTGAACCGGCGCAGCTCACGGTAAAAGAGGTGTTGGCGGCAGGCGGTCAGGCGGTGGCCTGCATTGGCAGTGTCACCGAGTCTGATTTCGGCGATCATTTTGTCAAGACCGCCCTGGAGTCGTTTGGCGGCATCGACATCATCGTCAACAACGCGGGTTACACCTGGGACAACGTGATCCAAAAGATGACCGACGATCAGTGGGAGGACATCTTGGCGGTACACCTGACCGCGCCTTTTCGCATCCTGCGCGCAGCAGCGCCTTTCATCCGCGACGCGGCCAAGCGCGAGGCCGATGCGGACAAGCCGGTGTTTCGCAAAGTGGTCAATATTTCGTCGACCTCCGGCGTGTATGGCAACGCAGGCCAAGCCAACTACGCCACGGCCAAGGCCGGCATCAACGGCTTGACCAAGGCCATGGCCAAAGAATGGGGCCGCTACAAAGTGAACGTGAACAGCGTGGCCTTTGGCCTGATCATGACGCGCTTGACGCAACCACTCACGGCGGGCAACGCCAGTGTGGACATCGGCGGGCGCACCATCGCCGTGGGCGTGCAGCCGGACCGTTTGAAGGCCGCTGAAGCCACGATTCCGCTCGGCCGTGGCGGTACACCCGAAGAGGCTGCGGGTGCTGTCTACATGTTCTGCATTCCTGAATCCAATTACGTCAGCGGCCAGGTCTTGGTCTGCGGCGGCGGTCGGCCTTGAGCGCGGTCATGGAAAGCGTACTGACCTTTCCCCGCACTGTGTTTCGTGAAGACCATGAAATGCTGCGTGAGACGATGCGTCGTTTTTTAGAGCGCGAATGCAAACCCCGCCAAGCCCAATGGGACCAAGACGGCAAGGTGGACCGCGAGACCTGGCTCAAAGCTGGGCGCGAAGGATTGCTATGCACCACCCTGGACCCTGAATGGGGTGGGGCGGGAGGGGACTTTGGTCATGCCGCTGTGATCGTGGAAGAGATCGGCCGCTCCGGCGTGGCCGGTTTGGGCTTTGGCTTGCATTCGGATGTGGTGGCGCCTTACATTGCACGCTTGGGCACCCCTGCGCAAAAGCAACGCTGGTTGCCTTTGTGCGCCACCGGTGAAATGATCCTGGCGATTGCCATGAGCGAGCCGGGTGCCGGTAGCGATCTGAAAGCGATTCGAACCACGGCCCGGCGCGAGGGCGACGAGTACGTCATCAGTGGCGCCAAGACGTTCATCTCCAACGGACTGAACTGTGATCTGGTGGTGGTGGTGGCCAAGACCGAACCCGAGTTGGGCGCCAAAGGCGTATCGCTGATTTTGGTCGAGGCGGATCGGGCTGGTTTTCGCAAGGGGCGCAAGCTGGACAAAATGGGCCAGCAAGCCGCCGACACCGCCGAGCTTTTCTTTGACGATGTGCGAGTGCCGGTCAGCAATCTCTTGGGCGAAGAAAACAAGGGCTTCGGATATTTGATGCAGGAGCTGGCGCAAGAACGTTTTGTCATCGCGCTGGGTGCGGCCGCCAAGATGGAAGCCATGCTGGACGAGACCATTCGTTACACCAAAGAGCGTGTGGTGTTTGGTAAGCCCTTGTTTGATTTTCAGAACACCCGTTTCAAGCTGGCTGAGATCAAAGTCCGAACCACCGCCGTGCGCATGATGGTGGACCAGTATCTGAGCGAACACCTGCGCCGCAGACTGACTGTGGAAGAAGGGGCGATGGCCAAGCTATTTTGTACCGAGGAGCTGAGCAAGGCCTTGGATGAATTGCTGCAACTGTATGGCGGCTATGGCTACATGATGGAATACCCCATCACGCGCGCCTATGTGGACTCAAGGGTGTACCGCATTTATGGTGGCACCAGCGAAGTGATGAAAGAATTGATCTCGCGAAAACTCTGATCATGTCCACCTTGCACAAAAAACATTGGCCGCCCGGCGTGCCCCATGACCTGCGGGTGCCCCAGGTCACGCTGAATCATTTTGTCGACACTGCAGCGCTGCGCTACCCCGACAAGCCGGCGCTGATTTTTGCCGAACGCGTGATCAGCTACCGCGAACTGCATCAGCAGATTGAAGCGGTAGCGGCCACTCTGCAGCAGCGCCTGGGTGTGGCGCATGGCGACCGGGTCTTGCTGATGAGCCAGAACTGCCCGCAGTTTGTCATCGCCTTTTACGCGGTGATGAGATTGGGCGCTGTGGTGGTGCCGGTCAACCCCATGAGCACCTTGTCAGAGGTGACTTATTTTGCGCACAACAGTGGCGCGCAAGTGGCTTGTGTGGCGCAAGAACTTCTGCCGCAAGTGCAAGGCTTGCTTGCGCCGGGTGAGGGCGCTTTACGCGCGGTGCTGGTGCACGCCTACGCCGATGATTTAACCCCCGCAGGTGTGCAGACCTTGCCCCCCGCGATGCGCTATGCCTTTGGCCCGCTGCAAGGCGAGGGTCTGCATGCGTTTGCCGATGCGCTGGATTTTACTGATCATGTACATGACAACGGTGTGCAGTCCAACGACCTGGCCGTCTTGCCCTACACCTCCGGCACCACCGGTCACCCCAAGGGGTGTTGCCACACGCACAGCACGGTGTTGGCTTCTAATTTGGGCTCGCAGGTCTGGCGAAGCTTGCATGCCGATGCGGTTTTTTTGTGTGTCGCGCCTTTGTTCCACATGCTGGGCATGCAAAACGGCATGAACATGCCCATCACCTTAGGGGCTACGGTGGTCATGATGCCGCGCTGGGACGCAGCGCAGGCGGTCGTGCTGGTGGAGCGCTATCGGGTGACTGTGTGGACCGCACCACCCGCCATGGTGATTGATTTTTTTGCGCAACCCAGCGCCCAGGAGCGCGACATGTCGAGCCTGGCTTTGTTGTCAGGGGGCGGCGCCGCCATGCCAGAGGCCGTGGCCCAGATGCTGTTGGAAAAGTTTGGTCTGTCCTACAACGAGGCCTACGGTCTGTCGGAAACGGCGGCATTTTTGCACGCTAATCCGGTGGCGCGTGGCAAGCGCCAGTGTTTGGGGGTGCCGACCCAAGGGGTCCATTCACGCATCATTGATCCCGAAACTTTGCAGGTGCTGCCCCAAGGCGAGGTGGGCGAGTTGGTCACACGCGGCGCGCAGGTCATGCAAGGCTACTGGCAAAACCCCGAGGCAGACCGGTCGGCCTTTATCGAACTCGATGGCCATCGATATTTCAGGACGGGCGATCTGGCGCTGGTCGATGAAGAGGGTTACTTTTTTATGCGCGACCGGCTCAAACGCATGATCAATGCTTCGGGCTTGAAGGTCTGGCCGGCCGAAGTGGAGAACACCTTGTACAGCCACCCGGCGGTGCACGAGGCCTGCGTGATCTCCGTGCCAGACGCCAAGCGCGGTGAAAACGTGATGGCGCTGTTGGTGCTCAAGCCTGCGTTCACTGGCCAGGTGAGCGAACAAGACATCATCGACTGGAGTCGCCAGCAGATGGCGGTGTACAAAGCGCCGCGCTTGGTGCGTTTCATGGACAGCCTGCCCAAGTCGGGCACGGGCAAGATCATGTGGCGCCAGTTGCAAGAAGCAGCGCACGCCCAAATGGGCGCAGATCCCAACAAGGAAACGGTATGAATCTGCCTTTGAGTTTCAAAGACAAATCGGTGTTTGTGGCCGGTGGCAGCAGCGGCATCAATTTGGGCATTACCCTGGCTTTTGCCCAAGCCGGTGCGCGGGTGGCCATTGCCAGTCGCAGTGCCGAGCGGGTTGCGGGGGCGGTCGAAGCCTTGCGTCAGCATGGCGGTCAGGTCGAGGGTTATAGCGCCGACGTGCGTGACCCCGACGCGATTGCGGCGGTGTTGCAGCAAGCGCGCGAGGCCATTGGGCCTTTTGATGTGCTGGTCTCCGGCGCTGCAGGCAACTTTGTGGCCCCCGCGCTGGGCATGTCGGCCAAGGGTTTCAAGACGGTGGTGGACATTGATCTGAATGGCACTTTCCATGTGCTGCGCGCTGGCTTTGAGCACCTGAACCGTCCGGGCGCTTGTGTGCTCAATATCTCGGCGCCCCAGGCTTTCAATCCCACCAAATTTCAGGCTCATGTGTGCGCGGCCAAAGCCGGTGTGGACATGTTGACCCGGGTGCTCGCCATGGAGTGGGGGCCAGAAGGGGTGCGGGTCAACTCGATCGTGCCCGGCCCCATTGGCGGTACCGAAGGCATACGCCGCCTGGCGCCGACCCCTGAAGCGGTGCAACGCATGACCGACTCGGTGCCTTTGCAGCGCATGGGCCGTGTCCAGGAGATCGCCGATATGGCTTTGTTTCTGGCCTCATCTTATGCCAGCTTTGTTACCGGCGCCATCATTCCTGTGGACGGCGGCAGTTCGCTGGCCGGCGGGCGTGATTATTAAGGGGCCTTTTCATGAGCGCAAATGGGAACCATGGGGCGCCCTGCATGCGGCCATGCGAACTGCGCGACACACGGTCCTGCCCTTGCCGGATATGCTGAATGCACAGGCCAGTGCCCAAGGCCCGGACGGCCGTTAAAGACGATCACACATTACAGGAGTTATTTCACATGAGTACAACAGGTTTGGTGCATAACAAGGTGGTGGTGGTCACCGGTGCCGGGGGCGGCATTGGTCGCGACATTGCGCTGGCCATGGCGCGCGAGGGCGCCAAGCTGGTGGTCAATGACATCGGTGCCTCTGTGTCGGGGGAGGGCCTGGACGTGGGTCCCGCTCAACGCGTGGTCGCAGAAATCGAGGCCTTGGGCGGCGCTGCTGTGGCCAACACCGACAGCGTGTCCGACCCTTTGAGTGCGGCGCGCATCATCCAAACGGCGATGGATCACTTTGGCCGCATCGATGTGGTGGTGAACAACGCCGGTATTTTGCGTGACCGCTTCTTCCACAAAATGAGTGTGGACGAATGGGACGCGGTCCTCAAGGTGCACCTGTATGGTGGCTTTTATGTGAGCCGCGCGGCAGCCCCGCATTTCAAGGAGCAAGAAAGTGGCAACTTCATTCACATGACGTCCACCTCGGGTTTGGTGGGTAACTTTGGTCAAGCCAATTACTCGGCCGCCAAGTTGGGCATCACGGCCTTGTCCAAATCGATTGCGCTCGATATGCGTAAATTCAATGTGCGCTCGAACTGCATCGCGCCCTTTGCCTGGAGCCGCATGATCGGCTCGATCCCCACCGATACCCCTGAAGAGCAGGCCCGTGTCGATCGCATCAAGCAAATGACACCGGCCAAGATCGCACCTTTGGCGGTGGCCCTGGCCAGTGACGCCTCGGCCCATGTCAATGCACAGGTTTTTGCCGTTCGCAACAACGAAATCTTTTTGATGAGCCAACCCCGACCCATTCGCTCGGTGCACCGCAGTGAAGGCTGGACGCCTCAGTCCGTGTTGGACCAGGCCATGCCTGCCCTGAAGTCGAGCTTTTTCGATTTGGAGCGTTCCGGCGACGTGTTCAGTTGGGACCCGATTTGATCACCGACTTGTTTGAAAGCACACCATGAGTACCTCACGCACAAACCCGGCCGAGTTGGGCACGCTGGCGCAGCATCAAGCCCAGCTGAGCCAAGGGCAATTTCAAATTCAAAAGTGTCAGGCTTGCGGCCGGCACATTTATTTTCCGCGTGAGATCTGTCCGCATTGCGGCAGCGATGAGGTGGCCTTCGTCACCCCCAGCGGTCTGGGCACGGTCTACGCCGTGACCACGGTACGGCGCAAGCCCGCTGAAGGCGGCGATTACAACGTCAGCCTGATTGACCTGGACGAGGGTCTGCGCCTGATGAGCCGCGTCACCGATGTGCCGCCCGAAGGTGTTCACATTGCGCAGCGCGTCAAAGCCCATGTGGTCGTGACCGAAGGTCGTGGCGTGGTGATGTTTACCGCCTTGAATGGAGTGGCGCCATGAATTTATCTAGTTTGCGCGGCAGTGCCGCGATTGTCGGTGTGGCCACGTTTGGATGTGGCGAAGCCCCAGGTTTTTCCGAGATGGAATTGCTGGCCCGCTCCGCCCATGCGGCGGTGACCGATGCCGGCCTGAAGATGAGCGATATCGATGGCCTGTGCACCGCCAGTGTGGGTTCGACCATGTGGTCCATGCCTGTCGTCGAGTACCTGGGCATTCGCCCCACCTTCATTGACAGCACCATGGTCGGGGGCTCCAGCTTCATTGCCCATTTGCTGCCGGCCATGCACGCGCTGCAATCGGGCCAATGCAATGCGGTGCTGGTCTGCTATGGCAGCACCCAGCGCACGTCCACCTTTGGCCGGCGCGAGATCGCACAAGCGCGGCGCTGGATGGACCCACAACCCTACGAAACGCCTTACGAGCCTTTCAATCCGCCCAGCGCCTATGCGCTGGCCGCCTCGCGCCACATGCACCAGTACGGCACCACCCGCCGTGATCTGGCCGAAGTGGCAGTGGCCGCGCGCCGCTGGGCGCAGCTCAATCCTGAAGCCTTTGTGCGTGATCCTTTGAGCATCGACGATGTGCTCGCTGCCCGCATGGTGAGCGACCCACTGTCGGTGCGCGACTGCTGCTTGGTCACCGACGGCGGCGGGGCTTATGTCTTGGTGCGCGCCGAGCGCGCCAAAGACCTGCCGCGGCCACCGGTGTATGTGCTTGGCAATGGCACGGCGGTCTGGAACCGACAGATTTCAGCCATGCCCGATCTGACGGTGACGGCCGCCACGCAGTCTGGCCGCGAGGCCTACGCCATGGCCGGCTTGGGCGCCAAGGACATGGACGTGGTCCAGCTGTACGACGCCTTCACCATCAACACCTTGTTGTTCCTGGAAGATCTGGGCTTTTGCAAAAAGGGCGAAGCTGGGGCCTTTGTGCGTGACGGCGGGATCGCCCCGGGCGGGCGTTTGCCGGTGAACACTAACGGCGGCGGTCTGTCCTGCGTCCATCCTGGCATGTATGGCATTTTTGCGCTGATCGAAGCGGTGCGCCAGTTGCGCGGCGAGTGCGGCGCGCGCCAGGTGGCCGGGGCCCAAACCGCGATTGCGCATGGCAATGGCGGCACCTTGTCGAGTCAATCTACCGCTGTGCTGGGCACAGCAGCCACTTTGTGAGTTGCCATGATCCGAGATCCTGAAACCTTTGAAGCCTTGTTGGACTCGGTGCGCCGTTTTGTGCACGAGCGCTTGGTGCCGGCCGAAAACGAGGTCGCTGAAACCGATGAAATTCCATCTGCCATCGTGCAAGAAATGCGTGAGATGGGTTTGTTTGGTCTGACGATTCCGGAATCCTACGGCGGCTTGGAGCTGACCATGGAAGAAGAGTCGCGCTTGCTGTTTGAGTTGTGCAAAACTTCACCGGCGTTTCGCTCTGTGATCGGCACCACCGTGGGCATTGGCTCGCAAGGCATTTTGATGGACGGCACGCAGGCGCAAAAAGACTACTACCTGCCCAAGCTGGCCACCGGGGAGTTGATGGCTTCGTTTGCCTTGACCGAACCTGAGGCTGGCTCCGACGCAGCCTCGCTGCGCACCACCGCCATCTTGGACGGGGAGCACTATGTGGTGAACGGCACTAAGCGTTACATCACCAATGCGCCGCACTCGAGTATTTTTACTTTGATGGCTCGCACCAACCCCAAAGACAAAGGGGCGTCTGGCGTCTCGGCCTTCATTGTCGACGCCAAGTCGCCGGGCATCAGCCTGGGCAAGATCGACAAAAAAATGGGTCAAAAAGGCGCGCACACCTGCGATGTGATTTTTGACAACGTGCGTGTGCCGGCCGCCAACCTGATTGGTGGCCAAGAAGGTCGGGGTTTTAAAACCGCGATGAAGGTGCTGGAAAAAGGTCGCATCCACGTGGCCGCTGTGTGTGTGGGCGTGGCCCAGCGCATCTTGGACGACGCGCTGCGTTATGCCGTCGATCGAAAGCAGTTTGGCCAGTCGATTGGCGACTTTCAACTGGTGCAAGCCATGCTGGCCGACAGCCAAGCCGAACTCTATGCTGCTGAGTGCATGGTGATCGATGCCGCGCGCAAGCGTGACGAAGGTCGTGCCGTGGCCACCGAAGCCTCATGCTGCAAGATGTTCGCTTCCGAAATGTGTGGCCGTGTGGCCGATCGGGCGGTGCAGATATTGGGCGGCGCCGGCTATGTGGCCGACTATGGCATTGAGCGCTTTTACCGCGACGTGCGTCTGTTCAGGCTGTACGAAGGCACGACCCAAATCCAGCAACTCATCATTGGCCGCAACATGATGCGCGAGGCCCGGGCGGCGCGTTGAGCCCCGGCTTTAGATTCAGAACAACAAGGAGACTTTATGCGCATGATCACCCGCCGCAAGGCTTTGGCATCGCTCGGCGGTTGGGCGGGAATGACCCTGACCGCCGGCTCGGCCCTGGCACAACCCGTATTTCCAAGTCAAACGATCAAATTGATCGTGCCTTACCCTGCGGGTGGAGCGACCGATGCCTTGGCCCGCATGGTGGCGCAAAAGATGCAAGACAGCTGGCAGCAAACCGTGGTGGTGGAAAACAAGCCCGGCGCGGGCGGCACCATCGGCGCCAACCAGGTGGCCAAAGGGCCGGCCGATGGCTACTCCGTGCTGTTCACCATCGTGGCCCTGTTGCAGCAAATGTCGCTGATGAAGCTGCCCTACGATCCGATCAAAGACTTTGCGCCCATCAGCCGTGTGGCCATCAGCCCCAGTGTGTTCGCGGTCAACGCGAGCATTCCCGTCAACAACCTGGCCGAATGGATCAAGTTGGTTAAAGCCAATCCTGGCAAGTACAGCTTCGGCACCTACGGCCCTGGCACATCGGCCCACTTGCAGGGCGAGCTGTTGAATCTGCAGACCGGCATGGACATGTTGCATGTGCCCTACCAAGGCGCAGCGCCCTTGGTTACCGCCATGCTCGGGGGTCAACTCACCAGCGCCTTTTTGGATGCAGGTTCCTCGCGTCAACACTTTCCCAAGTTCAAGTTGCTGGGTGTGACGGGCAGCGAGCGCTTGTCGTGGCTGCCGCAGTTACCGACTCTGAAAGAGCAGGGCCTGAGTTCGTTTGAACCCTTGGGTTGGTTTGGTTTGTTCTTGCCTGTGGCCACGCCCAAACCGGTGGTGGATAAATTCTCTGTCGAAATTCAGCGTATTTTGAAATTACCCGAGGTGCGTGAAAAAATCGAGGCCATGGGCTTGGTGCCGGGCGGAGAATCACAAGACACGTTTGCCAAGGTCATCAAGTCCGATGCGGAGGTGTACGCGCACATCATTCGCGACGCCAAGATCACGCTGAACTGAATCCAGGAGAAATGCCATGACTTTTGCATCCCCACTTTCACATTCGCGCCGCAGATCTTTATCGGCGTGGTGCTTGACCCTCGCAGTTTGCGGCACTGGAGCTTTCGCCCAAAACGCCTCTGCCCCTGTGAAGCTGATCGTGGGGTATGCCGCTGGTGGCCCCGTGGATGCCGCAGCGCGGGTGTTTTCACCGGTGTTCAGTCGTGAGTTGGGTCAGCCGGTGATTGTGGAAAACCGGGTCGGTGCCGGTGGTGCGGTGGCCGGTCAAACGGTGGTCAAATCTGCGCCCACCAGTGCGGAGTTGTTTTTTGCTGCCAGTCCGACCATGACCATCAGCCCGCATGTGCTCAAAGCCATGACCTTCGATCCGCTCAAAGACTTGGCGCCCCTGGCCCCTATCTTGAGCTACGCCAATGTGCTGGTCATCAACCAGAATCAGCCTTTTAAAACCTTGCCAGAGCTGGTGGCTTATGCCAAGGCCAATCCGGGTCAGCTGGCTTATGGCTCAGCTGGCATGGGCGCGTCCAACCACCTCAGTGGTGAGTTGTTTGCACGCCGCGCGGGCATCAGCATGACCCACGTGCCCTACAAGGGCAATGCGCCGGCCATGACCGATGTGATGGGCGGGCAAATTCAAATGATGTTTGACATCGTGGGTGGTGCCAAGTCGTATATCGATGGCGGCAAGGTACGACCTTTGGCGGTCACCTCCAAAGAGCGCAACCCGGTGCTGCCGCAGCTGCCGAGCATGTCGGAGCTGGGCGTTCGTGACTATGACGTGGGCGGCTGGTATGGCCTGTACGGGCCTTTGGGCATGAGCGCAGAGCTCAGTCAACGCATTGCCGCAGCCACTGCGCGGTCTTTGCAAGACCCGGACTTGCGCAAGCGCTGGGTGGACCAGGGCTATGTGATCTGGAATGCCAAGGTCAGCGACCTGACTGAGCGGATGCGGCGCGAACACGCACTGTGGGCCGAAGTTACCAAGGGCATGACCTTTGAATGACACCCGGGGATGAAGGGCTTGCATACACTTCCGTCTATGAACCTTATCCATCACCTTTTTGACCAACGCGCAGCGCAGACTCCAGACCATCCCTTTTTACTTTTGCAGGACGGCGTCATCACCTTGGGGGCTTTGGCGCGGATGGTGGATGCCTTGGAGGCGGAGTTGGGCGGCGCTGGTGTGCGCACCGGCGATCGGGTGCTGGTGGCGGCCGAGAATTGTCCTGAGCATGTGGCGTTGATCTTGGCCTGCAGCCGCGTCGGGGCCTGGGCTTGCGGCGTCAATGCCCGCATGACGGGCACTGAAATGGCCGGATTTGTGCGCAAAGCCGATGCGCGGGTGGTGTATTTCACCTGTTCCGTTTCCTCTGCCGCACGGGACCACGCGGCGTCATACAACACGCTGCCCAGTGTATTGCCCGGCCTGCTGCGCAGCCTGGTGAATCCCTTGGCCACCGTGCAAGAAGGGGCCTTGGGCAAAGCCGTGGCAGCGATCATTTTCACCTCCGGCACCACCGGTCAACCCAAGGGGGTGATGCTCACGCATGCCGGCTTGCTGCAGTTTGCGCAGGTGTCCGCCACCTCGCGGCAACTCACGGCAGCAGATCGCTCATATGCCTATTTGCCCATGACCCATATTTTTGGCTTGGGCACGGTACTGATGGCTTCGCTCTATGCCGGAGCAGGCCTGGTGATGCGCAGCCAATTTGACCCGAAAGATGTTTTTGATGTACTGGCCCACCAAGGCGTAACGCAATTGCAAGGCCCACCGGCCATGTTCACCCGCTTGCTTGCCTGGCTGGACAGCCAAGGCATCACCCAACCCGTCGCCCCCGATCTGCGCTATGTGTACACCGGTGCCGCGCCCTTGGACCTGAGCCTTAAGCGAGCGATCGAGGCGCGCTTTGGCCAGCCGCTGCATCACGGCTATGGCCTGTCTGAATATGCGGGCGCACTCACCCTGTGCACACTGGGTCAGTGGCGGGACGACACCAGCGCCGGCTATGTGGTGGACGGCGCGCAACTGCGCATTGTGGACAGCCAAGGCCAGGACCTGCCGCGCGGCGAGACCGGTGAGATATGGATGCGCGGCTTGGGCCTGATGCCGGGCTATTTTCGCGATCCCGAGATCACCGCCCAGGTTATACAACCCGGCGGCTGGTATGCCAGCGGCGACTTGGGGCGGCAAAGCGAAGACGGCGCCTTGCAGGTTGTGGGGCGCTTGAAAGAAATGATCATTCGCTCGGGGTTTAACGTGTACCCGGGCGAAGTGGAAGCAGTGCTGCTGGGCTTTGCGGGCGTTAAAAATGCGGCTGTGGTGGGGCGCACCTTGGCCGATGGAAATGAAGAAATCATGGCCTTCGTTGAAGCACAGGCGGGTGCAACCATCGATCTGACCGCCTTGCACGCCCATGCCCACGCGCAACTGGCGCCCTACAAGCGCCCCTCGGTGATCCATCAAGTCCCTGTGATGCCCATGACCCTGAGTGGCAAAATTCTGAAACGTGAATTAATCGATCAATTCACGAAAGCCGAATATGACTAAACCCCAGCCCGCAGTTCATTCCACCCTTGATGCTGAATTGGTTGAGCAGCTGCGCAGTTGGGAAGGCCGCACAGAAACCGTGAACGATGAAATGAGCGCGGCACCCCTGCGTGGCCTCACGGCCTTGCTGGACCGAGACGATGCCTTGCCTGTGCATGGAGCCGCGCTGCCCCCTTTGTGGCATTGGCTGTATTTTTTACCGCAAGCGCGGCAAAGTCAGATCGGCGCCGACGGTCATCCTTTGCGTGGAGGCTTTTTACCGCCTGTGCCGCTGCCCAGGCGCATGTGGGCCGGTGGCCAGTTCCGATGGAACTTGGATAACCCGCTGCGGGTGGGCGATACCGCGCAAAAACATTCACGCATTGCCTCTGTCAAGCACAAGTCAGGTCGCACCGGCGATCTGCTGTTTGTCGAAGTTGAACATGCTTTCCACAACGCCCAGGGCCTGTGCCTGACGGAAACCCACGACATCGTCTACCGCGCCGCGGCCGTGCCCGCCATCGCCGGCGCACCCGAAGTGGCGCCCACAAGGGCCGAAACCGATGCCCCTTGGCAGCGTGAATTTGTGCCCGACCCGGTGGCCTTGTTTCGTTATTCGGCGCTGACTTTCAACGGCCACCGCATCCACTACGACCGCAGCTATGTCACGCAAGAAGAGGGCTACCCCGGCCTGGTGGTGCACGGTCCTTTGATCGCCACCTTGCTGGTCGATCTGCTGCGCAGGCAGTTGCCGCTGGCGCGTGTGGCCTCGTTCCAATTTCGCGCCGTGCGCCCCACCTTTGACCTTCATACCTTGTGCCTGAACGGCAGACCTTGTGCCGATGGCCGAACCATCGACCTCTGGGCCAGCGACCATGAAGGCTGGCTCACCATGCAGGCGCAGGTCTCACTGGCCTGAAATCTGATCACTGAAGACGAACCCACCCATGCACCACACACCTGACCAATACCAAGACATCCGAGACGCCGTGCGCGCCCTGTGCGCTCAGTTCCCTGACGAGTACCACCGCAAGGTCGACGAAAACCGCGCCTACCCCGAAGCGTTTGTGGATGCGCTCACCAAGGCCGGCTGGATGGCGGCGCTGATTCCGCAGGAATATGGCGGCTCGGGCCTGTCCATGGCCGAGGCCTCGGTCATCATGGAAGAGATCAACCGCTCAGGCGGCAACTCGGGTGCCTGCCACGGCCAGATGTACGTGATGAATTCCATCGTGCGCAGCGGCTCGGATGCGCAGAAAAATACGCTGCTGCCCAAGATTGCCACAGGCGAGTTGCGCATCCAGTCCATGGGCGTGACCGAACCCACCACCGGCTCAGACACCACCAAGCTGAAAACCACCGCTGTGAAGAAAGACGGCCGCTGGGTCATCAACGGGCAAAAGGTTTGGATCTCGCGCATCCAGCACAGCGACCTGATGATCTTGTTGGCACGCACCACACCGGCAGACCAAGTCAAGCGAAAATCCGAAGGCCTGTCTTGCTTCTTGATCGATCTTAAGACCGCGATCGGCAACGGCCTGACCGTCCGTCCGATCTTGAACATGGTGAATCACGAAACCAATGAGCTGTTTTTCGACAACCTTGAAATTCCCGAAGACGCGTTGCTGGGCCAAGAGGGCCAGGGCTTCAAGACCTTGCTCGACGGCCTGAACGCTGAGCGCACGCTGATTGCGGCCGAATGTATCGGCGATGGTTACTGGTTCATTGACCGCGCTCGCAAATACGCCAATGAACGCGTGGTGTTCGGTCGCCCCATTGGGCAAAACCAGGGCGTACAGTTCCCGATCGCCGATGCGTTCATTGAATTGGAAGCCGCGAATTTGATGCGCTGGAAGGCCTGCGAAAAAATCGACGC
Organism: Comamonadaceae bacterium; assembly: GCA_947452785.1. Lineage (GTDB taxonomy): Bacteria > Pseudomonadota > Gammaproteobacteria > Burkholderiales > Burkholderiaceae_C > Limnohabitans_A. The sequence continues at coordinate 32,556 of CANGDZ010000024.1, forward strand.
GCTGCAAAACGCCGGTGCTGAAGCGAATATGGCCAAGTACCTGGCGGCCAAGGCCAGCTGGGAAGCAGCCAATGTGTGTATGCAAACGCATGGCGGCTTTGGCTTTGCCTGCGAGTACGACATCGAGCGTAAGTTCCGCGAGACGCGTCTGTACCAGGTGGCGCCGATTTCGACCAATATGATCTTCAGCTACGTGGCCGAGCACATCCTCGGCCTGCCTCGTTCGTTTTAAGGTGAACACGATGACCCGACCGCTGGACGGCATCACCGTCATCTCGCTCGAACACGCGATTGCCGCGCCGTTTTGTACACGGCAACTGGCCGATCTGGGCGCGCGCGTCATCAAGGTCGAGCGCCCCGGCGTGGGCGACTTTGCCCGGGCTTATGACACGCGGGTGCGCGGCCAGGCCTCGCACTTTGTCTGGACCAATCGCTCCAAAGAAAGCCTGACCTTGGATCTGAAACATCCTGACGCGATGGCGGTGTTGCATCTATTGCTCAAAGACGCCGATGTGCTGGTGCAAAACCTGGCTCCCGGCGCGGCGGCGCGCATGGGTCTGTCGTTTGAGGCACTCAGCCCCGCACACCCCAAGTTGATTGTGTGTGACATCTCAGGCTACGGCGAAGACGGCCCTTACCGTGACAAAAAAGCCTATGACCTGTTGATCCAAAGCGAGGCGGGTTTGCTGTCTATCACTGGCACGCCCGAAGAACCCTCCAAGGCCGGCAACTCCATGGCGGACATTGCGGCGGGCATGTATGCCTATACCAACATCTTGTCGGCGATTCTGCTGCGCGGCCGAACAGGGCAGGGCAGTCACATCGATGTGTCCATGCTCGAAGCCTTGGGCGAATGGATGGGTTATCCGCTGTACTACGCCTTTGAAGGCGCCGAGCCGCCGCCGCGCAGCGCCGCCTCGCACGCCAGCATCTACCCCTATGGCCCGTTTGCTGCGGGCGATGGCGGCACGGTCATGTTGGGCTTGCAAAATGAGCGTGAGTGGAAAGTGTTTTGCGAAGGCGTGCTGGGCGATGCCGCCTTGGCCAGTGATGCGCGCTTTCACACCAACGCCTTGCGCAACCAGCACCGCGCCGACCTCAAAGCGTTGATTCATTCGGTATTTGCGAAGTTGACGACGGCCGAGGTGGAGGCGCGTCTGGACACAGCGCAGATCGCCAACGCCCGCATGAACGACATGGCCGGCGTGTGGGCGCACCCGCAACTGCAAGCCCGCCAACGTTGGCAGACCGTGGCTTCGCCCGCGGGGGATATTTCCGCCTTGCTGCCGCCGGGGCGCAATAACCGCTACGACTACCGCATGGACGCCGTGCCCGCCGTGGGTCAACACACCGAGGCGATCTTGCATGAACTGGGGCTGGACGCTGCGGCCGTGCAGGCCTTGCGCCAAGCCCAAGCCATTTGAAAAAATCAAGGAGATGCTATGACCCCCACATCCCGCACCGCCCAACTCGCCGCCTTTGCTGCGGCGCTGCGCTTTGAAGACATTCCTGCGCCGGTGGTGCGCAAGATCGAAGACCTGCTGGTCGACTGGTTCGGCTCGGCGGTGGCCGGTCACGGAACCAGGCCGGTGGAAAGCCTGACCCGCTTTGCCCTCGCCATGGGGCCCGCCGAGGGTCCTTGCGAAGTGATCATCGACGGTTCGCGCAGCTCACCGTATTTGGCGGCCATGGCCAATGCGGCCGCCTCGCATGTGGCCGAGCAAGACGATGTGCACAACGGCTCGGTGTTCCATCCCGCCACGGTGGTGTTTCCCCCGGCACTGGCTGTGGCGCAAGCCATGGGCGCCAGTGGTCAGCAACTGCTGACCGCGGCGGTGGTGGGTTATGAAGTGGGCATTCGGGTCGGCGAATTTTTAGGTCGCTCGCACTACCGGATCTTTCACACCACGGGTACCGCCGGAACCTTGGCGGCGGCTGCAGCCGTGGGGCATTTGCTGGGTTTGAATGCACAGCAAATGCTGCACGCCTTCGGCTCTGCCGGTACGCAGTCGGCTGGGTTATGGGAATTTTTACGAACCGCAGCCGACAGCAAACAATTGCACACCGCGCATGCCGCGGGCGCAGGCTTGATGGCCGCCTACTTGGCCCAAGACGGTTTCACCGGCGCAGCAGACATCTTGGAAGGTCCGCAAGGCATGGCCGCCGGTATGTCCAGTGATGCGCAGCCCGCCAAGCTGGTAGACGGCCTGGGCACGCGCTGGGCCACGGCGGAGACTTCGTTCAAATACCACGCCAGTTGCCGCCACACGCACCCGGCGGCCGATGCGTTGCTGCATGTGATGCAAACCCATGGGCTGCAGGTGGCCGACCTGGCCCAAGTGATCACCCATGTGCACCAAGGCGCCATCGATGTGCTCGGTCCTGTCGTGCGGCCGACCACGGTGCACCAAAGCAAATTTTCCATGGGGACGGTCCTGGCCTTGGTCGCGCAGTTTGGTCATGCCGGTTTGGTGGAGTTTGACCAGCATTTTTTGTCAGACACCACGCAGCAACTGCGTGACCGCATCAGCATGCTGCTGGACGCTGAGGTCGACGGCGCCTACCCCCAGCGATGGATTGGCAAGGTCACCGTCATCACCACCGATGGGCGCGAGCTGCATGGCCGCGTAGACGAACCCAAGGGCGACCCGGGTAACACCTTGAGCCGCACAGAGATCACCGACAAAGCCCTGCGTTTGGCGGCTTTCAGTGGCGGCGCCAGTGCAACTGCGATGCGCAGCGCGGTGGATGCACTGTGGCAGGTGGCCAGCTGGCCCCGAGTGGGGCCACTCTTGGTTTGACTTAATTGGCGCCACATTCGCGTGGTGTCAGGTATTGCTACAGCCTTTGTTGTTTTCAGCCATTTGAGACTGTGGCTAGAGCCTTTAACCTTCGTGCCTACAAATCACTTCAACCGTGATGCCAACAATGGAGATGGCAATGCTGAAAAATCAACTAAGCCGCCGAAAGGTTATGACCGTGCTGGCGAGTTTGACCGCGGGTACGAGCACTTGGGCTGCGGAGCCTTTTCCGAATAAACCGATTCAGTTGGTTTTTCCGTTTCCACCTGGCGGGTCTTTGGATCCCATTTTCAGGACCTTGGCAGAGGCCGCTGGCAAAGAGTTAGGCCAGCCGGTGCTGTTGATGCACAAGCCTGGCGCGGGGGGTATCACGGGCACGGCCGCCTTGGCGGCCATGAACGAATCCGACGGATATACCCTGGCCGTGATGCACAACTCGGTGATTCGTGCGCCCTTGGTGCAAAAAGTCACGTTCGATCCGTTAAAAGACTTCACCTACCTGATTGGTTTGTTTAATTTAACCACTGGCATTTGTGTGGCTGCCGACTCGCCTTGGCAAAACTTGGGTGACTTGATGGCCGATGCCAAGAAAAGGCCTGGCGCCATCAGTTGGGGCACGGTGGGGGCGATCAGCATCAACCGAATCGTGGCGGAGCGCTTGGCTAAAATGGCTGGTACCTCTTTCAATATGGTGCCCTTCAAAGGCGGCTCGGAAGCCTTTCAAGCCTTGATCGGTCGGCATTTGGATGTGTATGGCGACCCGGGGTTTGGTTCTCAAGTTCGCGGTGGCAAGGCGCGCTTGCTGGCGACCTTCACCAACGAGCCCCTCAAGTCCTATTCCGGTGTGCCCACCATCAAAGCCGCAGGTTATGACTTGACCATTGATTCCCCCATGGGCCTGGTCGCACCCAAAAACATGCCCCCCGCGATCGTGGCCCGGTTGAGTGCGGCTTTTCGCAAAGCGGCCACCGATCCGGCTTACCTGAACATGCTCGAGAGTTTCGATATGCAGGCCAATGTGATCAGCGGCGAGGCCTATAGCGCCTATGCCAAAGTGGCTTTTGAGCGAGACGCCAAGATGCTTAAAGACATTGGCTTTAAATTGGAATGACTCCCATGACCATGCAGGCTGTGGTGTCTGCGGACCCATTGAGTGTGTTTGCGCAAACTCCTTTCATGCGTTTGCTGGGCATGCAAAGAGATTACTCATCGGGCGGTAAAGCCCAGATGTCCCTGGAGCCGATCGCAGATTTGGGTAATGTGATTGGCGCTGTGCACGGCGGTGTGGTGGTCACCTTGCTGGATGTCGTGATGGCCAGCGCAGCGGTGTCGATCATTGATTTTTCCAAAACTGTGGTGACGCTGAACTTGACCACCTCGTTTGTAGAACCGGGGCGCGGCAAACTCATTGCACAGGGCGAAGTGGTGCAACACGATCAAGATGTGGCCTGGTGCAAGGCGCAAGTGCGCGATGCCCAGGGCAGGTTGGTGGCCCAAGCGCAAGCTTCTTTTCGTTATCTACCTCGACCCGTATGAACCCCATGACACGCAGCGAACTGATGGCCTTATTGGACGACTGCATGCTGGAGGCAGTGCGCGCGCGTTGGGGCGCAGACCGAGACATCGAGGCCGTGGACCTGCATATCGCATTCATGGGCGAGCCCAGCGGCCCGCTTGCAGCCTCCGCTCAGGTGGTGGGCGGTGGCAGGACCGTGAGTTTTTGCCACGGCCAATTGCTACAGCCCAATGGTGCCGTGATTGCGCAAGCCCAAGCCACATACCGCGCAGTTCAGCGCACCACGCCGCTGTCGTAAAGCGCGTCAATTTCTTGATGGCTCTTGCCCAATTCAGTCAGTACTTCACGCGTGTGCTCACCCAGATGCGCGGCCAATTTGGGCTCGCGGGTAGGTACCGAGGGGAAGACGGCCGCCGCGCGTGGCATACGCACACGACCCAGGGTGGGGTAGACCGTGTCCACCAAGGTTCGGTTGTGTTGGATTTGCGGGTCTGCCGCTAAATCGGATTTGCTGTTGACCTTGCCCACAGGCACACCGGCTGCGCCCAGTTGGGCTAACAGTTCATGCACCGAGCACTGGGCCACGATCGGGTCGAGCAGGGCGCGCAAGGCCTTGGCGTTGTCGCGTCGCGCCAAGATGGTGCTGAACTCGGATTGCGCCATCAGATCGGGTTGACCCAAGACGCGGCACATGGCGGCAAACTCGTCGTTTTGCGGCGTGATCATGGCAAACCAGCCGTCATGGCATTTCCACAAACGTTGACTCGCGCCGAACTCGGGCACGGCCGGTCGGGGTGAGTCGATGTAGGCGTGGTTGTACAGCGCCTCAGGCCACAAAAACGAGACGGCCGCGTCGAGCATGGACAGTTCAATTTTCTGCCCCTCACCGCTGCGGTGGCGCGCCAGCAGAGCGGCACTCAGGGCTTGCGCGGCGGTCAAGGCGGTGATTTTGTCGCACAACAAAGTTTGCAGCAGTTGGGGCTCCCCTGTGTCCTGGTCAGGGTGCGCTTCGGCAAAGCCAGAAACAGCTTGGATCACTGGGTCATACACACGGTAGTTGGCAAACGGGCCGCTGTGCCCGAAGCCCGAAATAGACAGGTAGACCAAGCGCGGGTTGTAGGCTTTGACGGCGTCATAAGAAAAACCCAACCGGTCCAAAGCGCCAGGGCGAAAGTTCTCTACCAGCACATCGGCTTGGGCAATCAACGCACGCAAGATGGCCTGGCCTGGTGCTTGTTTCAAGTCGAGCACGATACACCGCTTGCCCCGGTTGATGGCCATGAACAGCGGCGTCAAGTCGCCTGCCGCAGGGCCAATGACCCGCGTCAAATCGCCACCTTGCGCTTCCACTTTGATGACCTCTGCACCCTGATCGGCCAAGATGCCCGTGGCCATGGGGCCGGAGACGACGGCCGATAAATCGACGACTTTGATACCTTGGAAGGGGGCGTGCATGAGGGTCCAATCAACAACTGGCAAACCTTCCACAGGCTTGCGCTGTCCTCCATACTGCGCAGACCTGACGCGCCCGGCAATAGCAAGAAGCTTCATTTTCAGTGGCTTAAATAGATCCGTCTGACGGTAGGTTGTTGATGTTTTTTTTGTAAATTCGAACAAAGATCCTTGTCGTCAGCACTGTAATCTTGGCGACTCGCCTGTGCCGCGTTGGGGCGATTGAAATGGGGTGTTTACGAGTCAAACAACCCCCTCAGACCCACTTGCCCCGGTCGGTTGCCTTGGCGAGGGTTTCCCCGCTGTGTGATGTTTCCATCAGGGTGCGACACTGAATTTCAATCCGCAGAGATGTCGATCTCGATGGATTGAGGTGTTCGCAGTGGCTTGACGTTGTGTTCCTGATAAAGAGGGTGGGTCGTTCAATCAAACGTCTGGCTATTTCCTTGGTTCTGACTGAATAAGGTACTCATCATGAATTTTGCCAAAAATTTTTATAGCTGGCCATTGGCTGCTGCGCTGGTCTTCGGCGCGATTGGCGCCCATGCACAAAATGTCAAGATTGCCTACATCGACCCGCTGTCGGGTGGCGGAGCCAGCGTGGGTGAGCATGGTTTGAAGCACCTTCAGTTCCTGGTCGACGCGATCAATGCCAAGGGTGGCGTAATCAATGGCCAGAAGATGGAAGCGGTGGCCTATGACAACAAAGGCACTCCGCAGGAAAGCTTGGTTCAGGTTCAAAAGGCGATCGATTCAGGCGTTCGCTTCATCACGCAGGGCAATGGCTCTGGGGCCGGCATTGCCATCTCCGAATTCATCAGCAAGTACAACGAACGCAACCCTGGCAAAGAAGTGCTGTACTTCAATTACTCAGCGGTGGATCCTGCGATGACCAATGAAAAGTGCAGCTACTGGCACTTTCGCTGGGACGCTAATTCAGACATCAAGATGGCTGCGTTGACCGACTACATGAAGGAACGTAAGGAAATCAAGAAGGTCTACATCATTGGTCAGGACTACTCATTTGGGCAAGCCGTTCGCGTTGCATCGGCGACCATGCTCAAGCAAAAACGACCTGATGTCCAAATTGTGGGCGATGAATTACACCCACTTCTTAAAATTACCGACTTTGCGCCCTATGTTGCCAAAATCAAAGCTTCTGGCGCCGACTCGGTGATCACCGGCAACTGGGGTAATGACATTTCGCTGTTGCTCAAGGCTGCAGCCGACTCGGGTTTACAGGTTAATTGGTACACCTACTACGCTGGCGGCTCCGGTGGACCGACAGCGATCAAACAGACCGGACTTGACCACCGGGTATTCCAGATCAGTGAGTGGCACACCAACGTGCCAGCACCCGCCATGGAAGCCATGACCGACGCATTTCTGAAAAAGTACGGTGGTGATGCCGGACAAGGCTGGTGGTACATGCGTATGAAAAATCAGATGGACATGTTTGTCGAAGCACTGAACAAGGCCAAATCAGCTGAGCCGAAAAAGGTGGCGGCCGCGCTGGCTGACATGAAGTTCAAGAACATTCTGGGTGCGGATACTTTCATGCGTCCGACCGACCATTCGTTCTTTCAAGATATGTACATCTCCTCCTTCGGTTCGGGTACCAAGCATGACGAAGAAAAGACAGGCTGGGGTTGGAAGACCATCTCCGTGGTCAAAGCGGCAAACACCGTGATCCCCACAACGTGCAAGATGAATGTGCCCAGCTGAACGGGTAGGCGACTGGCCATAGGCTGGTCGCCGACTTTGTATACAGACGATTCAACTTCATGCTTGAACTGATTATTTTTTCGACGCTCAACGGCCTGCTGTATGGTCTGTTGCTGTTTTTACTGGCCAGTGGGCTGACGCTGATCTTCAGCATGATGGGCGTGCTCAATTTCGCTCATGCCAGTTTCTACATGCTGGGGGCTTACTTTGGCTTCCAGATCAGCCTGTATGTCGGGTATTGGCCTGGGCTGGTGTTAGCCCCCTTGCTGGTGGGTGGCATCGGTGCTTTGGTTGAGCGTTACGGTCTGCGGACGGTGCACAAACACGGCCATGTGGCTGAATTGCTGTTCACTTTCGGCCTGGCCTTCATGATTGAAGAGTTGGTTCAGATGGTTTGGGGCAAGGTGCCGGTGGACTACCGGGTTCCTGATTTACTGAACTTCTCTGCGTTCACCTTATTTTCGACCACCTATCCCGCTTTTCGCATGTTCATGTTGTTGACTTCGGTGGTGGTGTTTCTGGGGTTGTTGTTGTTACTCACCAAAACCCGCGTGGGTTTGATAGTTCGGGCCGCGCTCACGCATCCGAACATGGTGGGCATGCTTGGCCACAATGTGCCCTTGGTCTTCATGATGGTTTTTGGTGTGGGCTGTGGGTTGGCCGCATTGGCGGGGGTGATTGCCGGGCCTGCACTGGTGACCCAACCGGCCATGGCCGCTTCATTGGGACCCATTTTGTTCGTGGTCGTGGTGGTCGGAGGGTTGGGCTCATTGCAAGGCGCGTTCATCGCGGCGCTGCTGATCGGCCTAATTCAAACTTTTGCGGTAGCGCTGAATTTTTCAATTGCCGATATTGTGGCCCCTATGGGCATGACGTTGACCCGCGATTCGATTGGCGGCGACCTGTGGATGGTCACGGTGGCGCAAGTGGCACCCATCATCCCTTACCTGTTGTTGGTGCTGGTGTTGATCTTCCGTCCTAAGGGCTTGATGGGGTCTCGAGAATCATGAGAGAAATGCTCAACAAAAACGGGTACTGGGCTCAGTGGGTGTTGGCCGGATTGGCATTGGTGGCCTTGCCATTTGTGTTTTCCAGTGGCGCTTCCTTGACCATGATGTCTTTGATGGGTTTCGCCATCATCTTTGCACTGTCCTACAACATGCTGCTGGGACAAACTGGGATTTTGTCTTTCGGCCATGCTGTGTATTACGGCATGGGCGGTTTTATGACTGCGCATGCCTTGAATGTGGTGGGCGCCGGTAAGTTGCCCATTCCGCTTCCCTTGATGCCCTTGGTGGGCGGTCTGGCGGGGCTGAGTTTTGCGTTCATCTTCGGTTGGGTATCGACCAAGAGGGCGGGCACCGCCTTTTCCATGATTTCATTGGGCATCGGAGAGTTGGTTGCCGCGTGCTCACTGATTTTGCGCAGCTTCTTTGGGGGGGAAGGGGGTGTGTCGACCAGTCGAACCTCAACCTTGAATTTTTTCGGCATTAACTTTGGCCCTCAGATTCAGGTGTACTACCTGATTGCCGCATGGTGTTTGTTGTGTATTGCTGCTATGTATTTGTTTACCCGAACCCCGTTGGGCCGGATGTGCAACGCTGTTCGCGACAATCCTGAGCGTACGGAATTCGTGGGGTACAACACACAAATGGTGCGTTTCATCGCCTTTTGCGCCTCAGGCTTTTTCGCCGGGGTGGCGGGGGGGCTGTCCGCGATTCATTATGAAATTGTCACGTCCAGTGTGATCGGTGCCGGCCCCTCAGGCTATGTGCTGTTGATGAGTTACATCGGTGGCGTGGGCTTTTTCATCGGTCCCATCATTGGCGCGGTATTGATGACCGCACTGCAAATTTCGTTGTCCGATTACACCGGTGCATGGATGTTGTACGTCGGCCTGATGTTTGTGATGGTGGTGATGTTTGCGCCCGGGGGTCTGGCAGGGCTTTTGCTCATGCACAAACCCATGGTGATAAGCGGGACTTTGAGCCGATTGCTGCCTGCTTACGGACTGGCTGTGTTGCCGGTGTCGATGGTGAGCGTGGGAGGTGTGTTGGTGGTCGAAACTTGTTATCACCTCCTCGTGAAAGCCTCTGAAGGAACCGCCATGCATGTGTGGTGGTTGCATTACGATGCCAAATCGCCTTGGGCTTGGACCGGTATTCTCTCGGTGTTGATGCTCGGTGCGCTTGCCCTGCGCAAAGTCTCCCCGCGTGTGGCTGAAGCCTTTCACGATGCGCAGCAACTCGCACTGAGCAAGGGCTCCAAATGAACGCATCCGCATTGCAACTGGTCGATCTGCACAAGAGCTTTGGCGTCACCCCCATTATTCGTGGCGTCAATCTGGATGTCCGTCAAGGTGAGAGACATGCCTTGATTGGCCCGAACGGGGCTGGAAAATCGACCCTGTTTCACTTGATCAGCGGACGGTTTCCGGTGAGTACGGGTCAGGTCATGCTGAAAGGCGAGGACATCACGGGGCTGCCCCCTTACATGATCAACCGGCGTGGCTTGTCTCGCAGCTTTCAGGTGACCAATATTTTCCCGCGAATGAGCGTCTACGAGAACATTCGCTGCGGCATTCTGTGGTCTCTGGGTTATCGCTATTCTTTTTGGCGCATGGTTGAAAAAGCACGCGATGCCCGCGAACGGACCGAAGCCGTGATGGAGCAAATTAACTTGGCGTCACGGCGTGACGTTCTGGCTGGCGTTTTGTCTTATGCCGAGCAACGTGCCTTGGAGATTGGTATCACCATCGCCAGCGGTGCGGATGTGATCATGCTCGATGAGCCCACAGCAGGTATGAGTTTGTCGGAGACCGAGCACGCGGTGGAATTGATCCGCCGTATCAGCGAAGGTAAGACGCTTTTGATCGTTGAGCACGATATGAGCGTGGTGTTCGATTTAGCCGATCGGATTTCAGTGCTGGTTTACGGCCAGTTGATTGCGACCGACACGCCCGAGAAAATTCGCGCCAATGCCGCAGTTCAAGAGGCGTATCTGGGTGCGGCGACTCAGGAGCAAGATGATGCTTGAAGTACGTGATTTACACGCTTATTACGGCAAGAGCCACATCCTTCAAGGTGTGAATTTCCATGTCGGCGAAGGCGAAATCGTCTCCTTATTGGGCCGAAATGGGGTTGGCCGTTCGACGACGATCAAGGCGGTGATGGGTGATGTGGAGCGCACCGGTTCGGTTAAATTCAGGGGGCAAGAGATTGGCGCCTTGAAGCCCCACCAAGTTGCGCGTTGCGGATTGGGCTATGTGCCAGAGAATCGGGACATCTTTCCGTCGCTGACGGTGCGTGAGAATTTATTGATGGGCATGAAGTCGACCCAACCAGGTGGTCGATGGTCCTTGCAGGACATGTTCACGCTGTTTCCACGGCTTGAAGAGCGCGCAGAAACGGCTGCGGGTGTGCTGTCGGGCGGGGAGCAGCAAATGCTGACGATCTGCCGCACGCTGATGGGTGACCCTGAACTGATGATGATCGACGAGCCTACCGAAGGCTTAGCGCCCAAGATGGTTGAACTGGTGGCCGACCTGCTCGAACGCATCGCCAGCCGAGGCGTGTCCATTTTGCTGGTCGAGCAGAAACTGACGATCGCGCTGCGCATATCCAAGCGCCTGTACGTCATGGGCCATGGCCACATTGTCTTTGAGGGAAGTGCCCAAGAACTCAAAGCCAATGAGATGGTGCGTAAGGAATGGTTGGAAGTCTAATAGGGGACTGCGAAACGTCGCTGAACATTGCAGTTTTTCGAATGCGCGTCTTAAAGATGCCGTTTTCAGTGGCGCCCAGATAGGCCAGTCTCGGACGGTGGGACTGCGAAGTTTATTTTCGGATTCAGGCCCCCTAAGCGGTCCTTTACTAAAAAGCTAGGCGTCCTCTCAAATCGTATAGAGCGGTCATACGATTTTGCTCAATGCAGTCACTAGTCGTTGATCCGGTGTGCGGCAAACCCTGCCGTTTAGGGCAGGGTCAAGAGCGCGGACGGCATAGCCGTCCTGGCAAAACTGAACTCAGCCGCACCGCACCGAATTAACAATTGAAATCGTCATTGAATGCCTGCTTTTGATAAATCATCACAACATTCTGAATCATTGGGAACGGACGTCAATGCTACGCAACGGATGTTTTTGCTGTAAAAAATTCGACCTTCACATCTGCTCCAATAAGGTACTCATGCTTTCGGCGCTTCCTGAAAGGCGCTCAAAGGCGTTTTTGACGCCCGTGCGGGTGCTTAGCTTTTAAGACGCGCGAACACTGCAGGTGAACTCAGCGTCCGGTGACCAATTCATCAATCGGTGGGCGACGTAGATGCCAGGGCGTCGTTGCTTGGAAAGCGCCACCTGCGCGCACCAATAAGCCTTCATTCAAATGCCCCGACACCAACTGCGCCGCCACGGGCTGTCCTATGGCGGTGACACCTGCTGGGAACGTCAGCGTCGGGTGCCCTGACATATCGGTAGGTGCTGTAAAGCGAGACAAGCGTCTGCGATACCCCGGCTCCTGGCGCAGATTCGCAATGCGTTCGGTGCTTGGTGCGGCAAACGGCATGGCGGGCATCAAGAGCAAATCTACTTGCATCAGAACCGCGTTCAACTGTCCAGTGTGCGTGGCGCGCTGCAAAAGCATGCGCTGATAGTCGGTTGCTGTGAGTTGGTTGCCCAGGTCCAGCAAGCCCGCAAGCATCGGGCCATATTCCGCGCGCCGCGCTGGAAACGTGTGGGTGTGCGCCACCGCCGC
>CANGDZ010000025.1 GCA_947452785.1 Comamonadaceae bacterium
CCGCAACCTCCTTCTCAAACCACTGACTTGCACAAACGGATCGGTGAATAGAAAAGTCAAGATTCCGCATTGGATCGCTTGCGCGATCCAATGCGGTGGAATTCAGCGTTTGACAATGTGGGGAAGTCTTTATAGGGGAGATCTCGCCTTGTTTCTGAAAGGAAGACGGCACTGCCGGAGCGAGAAGTCAGCAAAGGTCGTAGTAGCTGCAAGCCGGGGCCGATGAGGCCACAAGGCAAAAGCGAAGGGCCGAACGAGAGTGAGTAAGCGAGGACAAGAGGATGTCAAAGGCCATGCGTCAGATGCCGGAGCAATCCGGGCGGGTAAGCGTAGCGCGGGGTGAAGCCCGGTGTGATCTTGCCAGCGACGAAGCCTGCGGCCCGCCTCTTGAGCACCCGCAAACAGGGTCGGCAAAGCAGACGGCAGGCACTGGTGGCCTGCTGGAGGCGGCGCTGACGAGACAGAACCTGCAAACTGCGTGGAAGCGGGTCAAAGCCAACAAGGGCGCGGCAGGGGTGGACGGGCTCAATATTGAGCAAACCGCCCAGGTGCTGCGCACGAGCTGGCCCGACATCCGCCAAGCGCTGCTGGCAGGACGCTACCGGCCCAGTCCGGTACGCAAGGTGATGATTCCCAAGCCGGACGGCAGCCAGCGCGAGCTGGGCATCCCGACGGTTACAGATCGGCTGATCCAGCAAGCTCTTTTGCAAGTGCTGCAACCGCTGATCGACCCTACATTCAGCGACCACAGCCACGGGTTTAGACCGGGCAGGCGTGCGCACGATGCGGTGAAAGCTGCGCGGGCGTACGTCCAATCGGGCAAGCGCGTGGTGGTGGACGTGGACTTGGCCAAGTTCTTTGACCGGGTCAACCACGACATCCTGATCGACAGGCTGTGCAAACGCATCGATGACGTTGGAGTGATCCGGCTGATACGGGCGTACCTGAACGCTGGGATCATGGATGGCGGGGTGGTGGTTGATCGAGATCTGGGCACGCCGCAAGGCGGGCCACTATCGCCCTTGCTGGCCAACGTGCTGCTGGACGAGGTGGACAAGGCGCTGCAGGCGCGGGGCTACAGCTTCGCGCGCTACGCTGACGATTGCAACGTCTATGTTGGCAGCATCAAGGCGGGCGAGCGGGTGATGGGCTACCTCAGAAAACTGTACACGGGCTTGAAGCTTCAGATCAACGAAGCCAAAAGCGCCGTGGCCAGTGTCTTCGGACGCAAGTTTCTGGGGTATGCGCTGTGGGTGGCCAAGGGCAAAGAGGTCAAATGCAAGGTGGCGGACAAGCCGCTGCAAAACTTCAAAGCCAGAATCCGGCAACTCACGCGCCGCTCGGGAGGGCGCAGCATGGCACAAGTGGTGGAGAAGCTGAGGCCCTACGTGCTGGGCTGGAAGGCGTACTTTGGGATGGCGCAAACGCCCAGGGTCTGGCGCGAGCTGGACGAGTGGCTGCGTCATCGGCTCAGAGCCATCCAGCTCAAGCACTGGAAGCGGCCCCAGGCGATCTATAGGGGACTGAAGGCATTGGGAGCGAAGGAGAACGTGTCCAGGCAAGTGGCGGCGAACAGCCGACGCTGGTGGCGAAACAGTGACCGGTTGCTCAAAACGGTGCTGACCATTGCGTACTTTGATGGGTTGGGAGTTCCAAGGCTGTCGTGACCTCAAACTCTCGAACCGCCGGGTGCGGACCCGCATGCCCGGTGGTGTGGCAGGGGCGGCTGCAACAATTGCAGCCCCCCTATGCCGATGCTGCGCCAAATCGCGGCTCTCACGGACTCAGGACGCCGGCGGCAGCCCCATCAACGCTAACTGCAAAGCCACACGGGCTTTGACGGGGCTAAGGCCTTGTGCAACGGCAATTGTGAACTCAGGTGCCGGAATCACTTGACCGAGAGGGCAACGGGTGGAACGCACCACTTGCACGCCATTGGCCATAGCTTGTTGCAGAGCCTCGGTCAAAGACTGTGACAATGTGCCATTACCCGTGCCCGCAGCCACCAGTCCTCGCACACCGGCTTGCACCAGGGCTCGCACTACAACTCCGGTCGAACCCGCATGGTTCATCACAATTTCGACCTGCGGCCACGTGCTCGGCGCAGGCAAGGCAGAGCCATCCCACAATGGTCGAGTCCGGGCCGCAGGGGAACTGATCCAACGCACACGGGCTTCTTCAACCCAGCCCAAAGGGCCGGCTTCACCGGAACTGAACGCATCCAAACGGTAAGGATGAATTTTTTGCACCTGCTCAGCGGCATGCACAACCCCAGCGCACACCACCACCACACCTGAGGCCTTCGCATCCATGGCCACCGACAGTGCGTCCAGTAAATTCTGCGGACCATCCGGGCTCAAGGCCGACGCTGGGCGCATGGCGCAGGTCAACACCACGGGCTTGCCAGGGGGCAATACAGACTGGAGGAAAAAAGCGGTTTCTTCGATCGTGTCAGTGCCATGCGTGATCACCACGCTCTGTACATCCGGCTGGGCTAAGGCGTGGGCGGTGCGCTGCACCAGCCGGGCCCACACGGTCTCATTCATGTCCTTGCTGTCCACTTGGGCCACTTGCTCAAAGACCAACTCATAACCCATCAGATGCGCGGCCAAATCAGGGATGTCCGCCAACAAAGCTTCCACACCCACCTGAGCGGCCACATAGCCAATGTTGTCGCTGCGCAACGCAGATCGGCCTGCAATCGTCCCGCCAGTGCCCAAAATCACAATTTTTTGCAATGAATGTGTATGAACCACTTGCACAACCTTAAGAACTGGTTAAAAATACAGGTACTGGATAAGAAAACAGTGTTTTCACCCAAACCCTGAACGCGATTGACGCCAAAGAGGAACATCAGATGATCATGACTCAGACAGACCATCCCAAGCTGACGGCCAGGCAACAACAAATTCTGGAATTAATCCAGAACAGCATAGCCGAAACTGGTGCCCCCCCGACACGGGCTGAGATCGCGCGCACCTTGGGTTTCAAGTCCGCCAACGCCGCTGAAGAACATCTCCAAGCCCTGGCACGCAAGGGCGTGATCGACTTGGTCAGCGGCACCTCGCGTGGCATCCGGCTCAAAGGCGCGTCCCGTATGCGCAGTGACTCTGATTCAGGCAGTGGCCTTCTTGCCAGCTTGACGCAATGGGCGCTGCCCTTGGTCGGCCGCGTGGCTGCCGGCTCACCCATCTTGGCGCAAGAGCATGTGGACACCACCTACCACGTCGAAAACAACCTCTTTCAAGAACGTCCCGATTACCTGCTGCGCGTACGCGGCATGTCCATGCGCGACGCCGGCATCATGGACGGCGACTTGCTCGCCGTCAAAGCCACCAAAGATGTGCGTAACGGTCAAATCGTGGTGGCCCGCTTGGGTGACGAAGTCACCGTGAAGCGCTTGCGCCGCAGTGCCGGCATGATCGAGTTGCTGCCTGAAAACCCCGACTACAACATCATCGTGGTCAACCCCGAAGAGCCCTTCGACATTGAAGGCCTCGCGGTCGGTTTGATCCGCAACACCTTGCTGATGTAAGTCAGCCCCCCTTTTTTCATCACGCGCTGCTTCGGGTGGCGGGCGCTGACAAGGAATTTCCCTGTCAGCCCTGGAGAGGTGCGTCCTTTTTTAATCCTGCCTATGTTCAACCTCCTGGTTCTTTGAAAGGTTTCACATGGGAATCGCTCTCTTCTCCATTTTCGCTTCTATCGTTGACATGCTGGGCCGCTGGCTCAACCCGCCTCGCGCCACGGTGCGACCTTCAGGCTCTGCAATGCGCGCACAAACTCGGATCACACCGCAGCAGTGGGCCATCAACACGGTCAATGGCAAATCAACAGGTTTGCGCCTGAGCACGCCAACAAGCCGATCCACACCTTTGCGGGTAGTTCGTCTCAGCGAAGCGGGCGCTCAACCGGAGTGCGCAGGCCGCATGCGCATTTCAGGCCGAATGGCCGATGTGTGCGCTGAACTGGATCGATTGGTCGCCAAAGAGGCACAAAACTTGGCTCATTAACAGGGCCCAGACCCTGTCAGGGTCTGTCGTCAAGGCACAATGGAGGGTATGAACATTGTGATCCTTGATGACTACCAAGACGTGGTGAGAAAACTCGACTGCGCATCCAAACTTGACGCGTTTCCTGCAAAGGTCTACACCAACACGGTCAAAGGTATTGGCCAACTGTCGGTACGACTGAAAGACGCTGACGTGCTCGTGCTGATCCGAGAGCGCACGCCTTTGAATCGGCAATTGTTGGAAAAGTTGCCCCGCTTGAAGTTGATTTCACAAACAGGCCATGCGGGTAGCCACATCGATTTGGCTGCCTGTACCGAGCGCGGTATTGCCGTTGCGCAAGGCACTGGTTCACCTTACGCCCCTGCAGAATTGACCTGGGCCCTGATCATGGCATCCGCTAAACGATTGCCCCAATACATCAGCAACCTCAAACATGGGGTTTGGCAACAATCGGGACTCAAAGCCGCTTCCATGCCCGTCAATTTCAGCCTGGGCACCGTCTTGCGCGGTAAGACCCTGGGCATCTGGGGCTACGGCAAAATTGGGCAACTGGTCGCCGGTTACGGCAAGGCCTTTGGCATGCGCGTGTTGGTTTGGGGCAGTGCGGAGTCGCGTGCTCGCGCCGCACAGGATGGCTTTATTCCAGCTGCAACGCGACAGGCTTTTTTTGAAGAATCCGATGTCCTTTCATTACATTTGCGTTTGAGCGACGCCACCCGCGCCATCGTTAAATTGGAAGACCTGTCGCGCATGAAGCAGACCGCTTTGATCGTCAACACCTCGCGCGCAGAACTGATCGAGCAAGACGCCTTGATCAGCGCACTCAACCGCGGCCGCCCAGGCTTGGCTGCTGTGGATGTGTTTGAAGTCGAACCCATTTTGCAAGGCCATGCGCTGCTGCGCCTGGAAAACTGCATCTGCACGCCGCACATCGGCTATGTCGAAAAAGACAATTACGAGCTGTACTTTGGCGCTGCATTTGACAACGTGGTCAACTTCATCAAGGGCACGCCGACCAACATCGTCAATCCTGGCGCTTTGCAAGTCCGGCGCTGAAACGGCGCCCAGGAATGACCCCTTGGGCACCCACTTAAAAACCTCCTTGCCTCGGGTCCTATGGCCGCTGATGTTTGGCAACATTGTGATCGGCACCGGCGTCATGATGGTCACGGGCATCTTGACGGAGATCAGTAGTTCGCTGCAGGTGTCCATTGCCACGGCTGGGCAATTGATTTCCACCTCGGCCATATGCACCTGCATTGGTGCGCCCTTGTTTGCAGCTTGGGTGGCCGGATGGGACCGCCAAAAACTCCTCACGGCCAGTTTGCTTTGGTACAGCCTCTTGCATGCGCTGGCCGCATTGTCAGATCAATTTTCGGCCCTGCTCACTTGGAGAGCGTTGGCCATGGCGGGCGCCGCCATTTTCACGCCGCAAGCGGCCTCTTGCATCGGCCTACTGGTGCCTCCCGCACAACGGGGGCGTGCAATCACCTTCATCTTTTTAGGCTGGTCCGTGGCCTCGGTGATCGGCACGCCTTTCGGGGCTTGGTTGGGTGGCACGTGGGGCTGGCGCTATGCTTTCGGCTTGATCAGCATGCTCTCGCTGATCAGTGCGGCGTGGCTGTGGCGCTCCTTGCCTGCAGGCATTGTTCCGCCCCCTTTGTCGCGCGCCGCTTGGCAAACCACCCTGGGCTCGCGCACCCTGATGCTCACGGTCAGCGTCACCATGGCTTCTGCGGCTGGCCAATTTGTGCTGTTCAGTTACATGGCGCCTTATCTCAAAACCATCTTGGGTGTCAGCACCACCAACTTGAGCCTGTTGCTGCTGATGTTCGGCTGCGCAGGTTTTGTCGGCAATGCCTTCGTGGCCCGCCACATCGACCAGATCAGTCCTTCGCGCTGCGTGATGATTTCATTGGCGTGCATGGCGTGTGGCTTGGGCTTTTTCTCGTTGGTGACATCCGCAGCATGGCTGGCACTGGCTTTTTTACCATGGGGCTTGGGGCTGTTCTCGACCAACTCTGCGCAACAAGCACGGCTGGTGCAACTGGCCCCCGATTTGGCCTCGGCCTCGATTGCCCTGAATTCTTCGGCCATTTACGCAGGTCAAGCCATCGGCGCGGGGATGGGGGGCTGGTTGATCTTGCATCAGGGGTTGACCGTCTTGCCAGGCTATGCCTTGCTCGGAATGGTTTTGGCCATGACCGTCAGCTGGCAAGCCAGTCGTTACGCCAAGAGCCACCCCTTGCACCAGAGCGCCGGAGTGCACGGATAATGTGCAAAGAATTTGTCTTTTTTATTTTTTGATTGAGTTGTTATGAACCTTGCTTTTAAACAAGTGGCCATCATCGGTGCCGGTGCCATGGGCCGTGGCATCGCGCAAATTGCCACCCAAGCCGGCAGCCTAGTGTGGCTGTATGACACACAACCCGAAGCAGTGCAAAAAGCGCGTGACGCCGTCTTTGAGCAATGGGACAAGATGCAAGAAAAAGGTCGCCTGACGGCCGAGGCCGTGACAAGCCACAAAAGTCGTCTCTTGGCCGCCAGCAGCTTGCAAGATCTGGCCGCCTGCGACTTGGTGATTGAAGCCATCGTGGAGCGCCTGGACATCAAACAAAAACTGTTCGCCGAACTTGAAACCGTGATCCAAGCCGACTGCGTTTTGGTGACCAACACCTCATCGCTATCGGTCACCGCCATTGCCGCCGCACTCAAGCGACCAGCGCAATTTGCGGGTTACCACTTCTTCAACCCCGTGCCACTGATGAAGGTGGTCGAGGTGATTGCGGGCCTGAAAACCGACGCCGCCGTCTGCGTGCAACTCACCGCTTTTGCCAAAGCCATGGGGCACACGCCCGTGCAGGCGCAAGACACGCCGGGCTTCATCGTCAACCACGCCGGCCGAGGTTATGGCACCGAGGCGCTGCGCATTGTGAACGAGGGTGTGGCTGATTTCGCCACGATTGACCGTATCTTGCGTGACCAAGTGGGCTTCAAACTGGGCCCCTTTGAACTCTTCGACTTGACCGCCCTGGACGTGTCACACCCGGTCATGGAGTCCATCTACAACCAGTACTACCAAGAGCCGCGCTACCGCCCCAGCGTGATCACCGCGCAGCGACTGGCCGGTGGTGTGGTGGGTAAAAAAGTGGGCGAAGGTTTCTACAAATATGTGCAAGGCAAAGCCCAGATACCGCCAGAGCCCACTGTGCCGCAAGTGAACGACATGCCGCCGGTTTGGGTCTCGCCCCGCGCCACCCGACGCATGGAATTGCTGCAATTGCTCAAAGACCTGGGCGCGCAGATTGAAACCGGTGCCTCGCCCTCACCCATCGCGTTGACCCTGGTCGCCCCGCTGGGCTTTGATGTGACCACAGTGGCCGTGGTGGAGCGCCTGGACCCGGCTCGCACCGTGGGCATCGACATGCTGTTTGACGATGCCGCCACCAAGCGCCGTGTACTGGCCACCAACCCTGCAACACGCAGCGACATGCGCGAAGCTGCTCACGCGCTGTTTGCGCGCGACGGAAAGGCCGTGAGCGTGATCCGCGACAGTGGCGGTTTTGTCACCCAGCGCGTGGTGGGCAATATCGTCAACATCGCATCCGACATGTGCCAACAAGGCGTGTGCAGCCCGCAGGATCTTGAGACGGCCGTCACCCTGGGTCTGGGCTACCCGGTTGGCCCCTTGGCCATGGGCAACCAACTGGGCCCAACCAATGTGCTGGAAGTGCTGTTCAACATGCAAACCGTCTATGGCGACACCCGCTACCGCCCCAGTCCCTGGCTGCGTCGCCGCGGCGCCATTGGTTTGTCTTTGATGCATGAAGAGGCCTGAGCCATGACCGCGCAACTGATCGGATCCTCTGAAGGCGCCACGCTGATTCTCACGTTGAGCAACCCCGAGTTTCGCAATGCCTTGGGTCCAGAGATGTACGCCGCAGGCGTCGAGGCCTTGAACGCAGCCGAGTCCAGCCCTGAGGTGCGCAGCGTCATCATCACCGGCGCGGGCGGGCTGTTCAGTGCAGGAGGCAACTTGCAACGCCTGCAGGCCAATCGGCAACAACCACCGGAGCACCAAGCCCAAAGCATTGAAGGTTTGCACAACTGGATTGAAGCCATTCGCGCTTTTCCCAAACCCGTGATTGCGGCGGTGGAAGGCGCGGCGGCCGGTGCCGGTTTTTCTTTGGCCTTGGCCTGCGACCTGATCGTCGCGGCCCGCGACAGCGTGTTCGTCATGGCCTACAGCAACATCGCACTGTCCCCAGATGGCGGCGCCACTTGGAGCTTGTCGCGTGCACTGCCGCGTCAATTGGCCAGTGAGTTGTTAATGTGCGGTGAACGTATGAGCGCCGAGCGGCTGCACACGCTGGGCGTGGTGAACCGTTTGAGCGAATCCGGACAAGCCATGACCGTGGCCTTGGCAATGGCTGATAACATCAACGCTCGCGCACCTAACGCCATCGCCAGCATCAAAGAGTTGCTGAGCGATGCCGACGGCAGCAACCTGAACCAACAACTCGCTCGTGAGCGAGATCATTTTGTGAAAAACCTGCACCACAGTAATGCCGGCATCGGCATCGGTGCTTTTTTGAACAAGCAAAAACCCACATACGAATAAGCTGACTGGTCCCCCAGGCGACAAATTCCCCTTCGACAGTCACTCAAAAGACAGACTATGGACGAACCCATTCTGACAATGGAAGAAAGAGAAGCGATCAATCAAGGTCGCTGGTTTTCTACCCTTTCACCTTCACTGCGACACGACATACTTCGATGCGCTTACGTCAAACGATACAAAGACGGAGAACTGATCTGTGCCCGGGGCGAACCGCCCGAGCAGTGGATCGCCTGCGCCAAAGGCGCGGTGCGTGTGAGCTCGACTTCGGTGTCGGGCAAGCTGATCACCCTGACCTACGTGGAGCCAGGCATTTGGTTTGGCGACGTGTCGATTTTCGACGGGGATCGGCGCACGCACGATGCCTACGCGCACGGCGAGACCACCACCTTGAATGTGGCCAAAGCCGACTTCAAGAAAATCTTGGCACAACATGTGGAGTTTTACGAAGCAATGCTGCGCTTGCATGCGCGGCGCATTCGCCAACTCTATGGCTTGGTCGAGGACCTGAACACATTGCCCCTGCGCGCTCGATTGGCCAAACAACTCAACCATTTACTGCGCAGCTATGGTGTGCCCAGTTTGTCGGACGCCAAAGCGATTCGCATCAGTTTGCAATTGGCGCAAGAAGAGTTGGCGCAGTTGCTGGGTGCATCACGTCAACGCGTGAACCAAGAGCTCAAGCAAATGGAGCGCGAACAGGTGATCAAAATCGAGCCCGGTGGCTTGCTGATTCTGGATCGCGCCGAACTCTTGAAAATTGTGGACGCCGACCACTAGTCCCTTCATTTCCTTTTCACGGCGGTACCCACCCATGAGCCAGTTTGATCATTTCGTGGGCACCCGCCCTGTGTCCGGGCAGCATGTCTTTGACGTGCCCACTTTGCAAGCCTGGTTGACCCAACATCTGCCAGGCTTTGCAGGTCCTTTGACCGTAGAGATGTTCAAAGGCGGTCAATCCAACCCCACTTACAAACTTCTCACTCCGAGTCAGCACTACGTGATGCGGGCCAAGCCGGGTCCCGTCGCCAAGCTCTTGCCTTCGGCTCATGCGGTGGAACGCGAGTTCACCGTGATGAAGGGTTTGGCAGGCACCGACGTGCCCGTGCCGCACATGCATGTGCTGTGCGAAGACGAGTCGGTGATCGGTCGCGCCTTTTATGTCATGGAGTGCATGGAAGGCCGAGTCTTGTGGGACCAGTCATTGCCCGGCATGACCACTGTTCAGCGCGGCGAGATTTATGACGAAATGAACCGCGTGATTGCAGCGCTGCACTCCGTCAACGTCGAGGCGCAAGGCCTGTCCAGTTACGGCAAACCCGGCAACTACATCGAGCGCCAAATCAGCCGCTGGAGCAAGCAGTACGTGGCCTCCGTCACACAACAGATTCCCGAGATGGACAAGCTCATGGCCTGGCTGCCGGAGCATATTCCGGCCAGCGCCAAAGACAGCGGTCTGGTCAGCGTAGTCCACGGCGACTACCGCTTAGACAACCTGATGTTTCATGCCACCGAGCCCCGCGTGATTGCGGTGCTTGACTGGGAACTTTCTACACTCGGTCACCCGCTGGCCGACTTCAGCTACCACTGCATGGCCTGGCATATTTCCCCAGGTTCCTTCAGAGGCATTGGCGGGCTGGACCACAAAGCGCTGGGTATTCCAGATGAAGCTGAATACATCCGGCGCTACTGCGAACGCACGGGGTTCACCACCCCTGAGGTACTGGCCAAGGACTGGAACTTTTACCTGGCGTACAACATGTTCCGCATCGCGGCCATTTTGCAAGGCATTGCCAAGCGTGTCGAAGACGGCACAGCCTCCAGCGACCAAGCCCGCACATCGGGTGCGGGCGCAAAACCTATGGCCGAATTGGCATGGCAATTTGCCAGCAAAGCCTGACTTTTTATCACCCCCAGTTACTCAACAGGAGAGACTCCATGGACTTCGAATACACCCCAAAAATAAAAGACATGCAGGCACGCTTGCTGGCGTTTATGGATGAGCACATTTACCCCAACGAAGCCCGCTTCTTTGCCGAGATTGCTGAGAACCGCGCCAAGGGCAATGCATGGGTTCCCACCAAGATCGTCGAAGAACTCAAGCCCAAAGCCCTGGCCGCAGGCTTGTGGAACTTGTTCCTGCCTAAATCCAGCCGTGCGCCCCAAGGTCTGTCGAATGCAGAATACGCGCCGATGTGCGAAATCATGGGCCGTGTGCCCTTCGCCTCCGAAGTGTTCAACTGCTCCGCACCTGACACCGGCAATATGGAAACCCTGGAGCGCTACGCCAGCGAAGCCATCAAAGACGAATGGCTCGAACCGCTGCTGAAAGGCGAAATTCGTTCCGCCTTCTTGATGACGGAGCCTGAAGTCGCATCCTCTGACGCCACCAACATCCAGTGCGAGATTCGCCGCGATGGCGACGAGTATGTAATCAATGGCCGTAAATGGTGGTCGTCCGGTGCCGGTGACCCACGCTGCGCGGTGTACATCGTCATGGGCAAGACCAACCCCGAAGCCGGCCGCCATGAACAGCAATCGATGATTGTGGTTCCAGCGAACGCTAAAGGCATCACCGTGCTGCGCGCCTTGAGCGTGTTTGGCTATGACGATGCACCCCACGGCCACATGGAAGTCTTGCTCGAAAACGTGCGCGTGCCCGTGGGCAATTTGCTGCTCGGCGAAGGCCGTGGTTTTGAAATTGCCCAAGGACGCCTTGGCCCTGGACGTATTCACCACTGCATGCGCAGCATCGGCATTGCTGAGCGCGCATTGGAGTTGATGTGCAAACGCCTGAACACCCGTGTGGCCTTTGGTCGCGAAGTGTCCAAACAAACCGTTTGGCAAGAACGCGTGGCCGAATCACGTTGCATGATCGAGCAAGCGCGCTTGCTGACGCTCAAAGCAGCCTACATGATGGACACCGTGGGCAACAAAGTGGCCAAGGCTGAAATCGCCATGATCAAAATTGTCGCGCCCAACATGGCTTGCCAAATCATTGACTGGGCGATTCAAGCCCACGGCGGTGGCGGTGTGTCGCAAGACTTCCCACTGGCTTATGCCTACGCTCACCAGCGCACGCTGCGCTTGGCTGATGGTCCGGACGAGGTGCACCGCAACTCGCTGGCCAAGCTGGAGTTGGCCAAGCACTTGCTGATGCCTGGCAATGTCGAAATGCCAGTGACCCGCGGCAGCTGATCGCTTGAAGAGAATGGTGCTTCCAGACGTCGCGCAAGCGAAAAAAATTAGCACCATCTCTGAGAACGCTCCATTCACGCGTTACAATAACTGCTTGTCGGAGCGTAGCGCAGCCTGGTAGCGCATCTGCTTTGGGAGCAGAGGGTCGCGAGTTCGAATCCCGCCGCTCCGACCACCCTTAAAAAAGCCCACTTGTTGGGCTTTTTTTCTTGGTATTTTCGGTACGTCTTACTTCTATCTGCCCGTAGCTCAACTGGATAGAGCAGTTGCCTTCTAAGCAACAGGTCGGGGGTTCGAGCCCCTCCGGGCAGACCATTTTTTCTTCCCTCTTTTTCGCCACCACCATGCAAGCACTGCTCGACGCCATTGCCGCCATGGACATGCCTACCGATGCCCAACGCATTTTCCACGGTCGCGGTGGTTTGTACCCGGGCTGTGAGCATTGGGTGCTGGACGCTTTCCCCCCTGTTCTGGTGCTGACCAGTTTCCAATCGGTGCAAGATGATGAACTGGCCACTGTGGGTGCGGCACTGGAGGGGCGTTGGCAGCAACTGTGTCCTGGTCAAACCCTCAACTGGGTGTTTCAAAGTCGCCACGCCGGAGAACCTGAAACCCGATTGATGTCCGGCAGCGTGCCTGAACCGCATGTCGTGACGGAGCAAGGCGCCCGCTTTCGAGTGCATGTGCTCAAAGGCCAAAACCACGGCCTGTTTTTGGACATGGCAGAAGGTCGCCATTGGGTGCGCGAATTAGCGAAAGCACAGCCGCAACTCAAGGTGCTGAACTTGTTTGCCTACACCTGCGCCTTTTCAGTGTTGGCCTTGCAGGGCGGTGCCAAGCAGGTCGTCAATGTGGACATGAGCCACGGCGCCATGGCCATTGGCCAGCAAAACCACCAGCTCAACGGCCTGAGTACCGGGGCCAGTTTTTTAGCGCACGATATTTTCAAAACCTGGGGCAAGATCAGTCGCAGCGGGCCTTATGACCTGATCGTGGTCGACCCCCCCAGCTACCAAAAAGGCAGCTTCATTGCCACCAAGGATTACGCAAGGCTGATGCGTCGCCTGCCAGAGTTACTGATGCCCGGTGGCCAGGCCCTGCTGTGCCTGAACGCGCCGGAATTGGGGCTTGCATTCTTACAGGATCAGATGCGGGAAGCCGCGCCAGAGTTGAGCTTCGTGCAGCGACTGCCCAATCCCACAGTTTTTGCCGATGTGTCGCTTGATCGCTCGCTCAAAGTATTGGTCTACCAAGCCCCGATGTGACCGGCCTGGCACGCCTTCACCCTGTGGCGTTTAACCCAAACACACGTGCATCAGACCTGCAGCGCTGAGTAAAGTGAGCGCGGTCAGGACGAACAAGATGGCATGTTCCAAAATATCGTCGGTCATGCGGGTCCCTCACTTGATCAATTGACGCATGTCCTGAATCGCGTCCAGGGCGCGGCGTGTGTTGGCCATGGCACGCACTAAATTGCCATCGTTGGCGCGAACATGGTGCAAGGCCGTGACCAGCGCGTTTTGTGCCACGGCAAAGGCTTGGATCTTTTCACGCTCAATGTGCGGTGAATGCAGGTAATGCACGTTGTGATGCGAAGTGGATTGCAGCGTTGCTTGGGCCATACGAAACTCCAAAAAGATGATTGACTGTCCTTTTTGTGAATTCAAAGCCCCGTTATGCGTTCTGAATAGTTCTCAATAGACAAATACAGCAACTTTTGAATTCAACAGTGTCATCATATTCAAAACAACATCATTAAAACAAGTATAAATATTGATAAATTGATACCATTTGTATCAAGACTTCCAAGATCCTCTGCAGCTGGAGTTACAAAGACTGAGCCAGCAAGTCGTGCAACTCACGCCTGAAAGCATGTGGGGCGTGCGCCGCCCGTCCAAGGTAAACCCCGTTGCTCAAACACGAAACCACCAACTCGCGCTGCGGGTCCACCCATAGCGTGGTGCCCGTGAAGCCGGTGTGGCCGAAGGTATCTTCACTGAAGCGGTCCCCCGCAGAGGCGTTGTACCGCGACTTGATGACAAAGCCCAGGCCCCGACGCACATCATCGGTTACCGCTTGCGCGGTTTTGGCCTGTGCCGCCAGCTCCGCGTCTATGCCCAATCGCTCAGGTTCTGCCAACCAAGCGTGGCCAAAGCGGGCCACGTCCATGGCGGTGGCAAACAAACCCGCGTGTCCGGCCACGCCGCCCAATCCACAGGCGTTTTCGTCGTGCACCTCGCCCCAGACCCGGCGCTGCCGCCAACGCAGGTCCATTTCCGTCGGTGCGGTTTGGGCCAAAGTGGCACGTCCACTCTGCACCGGGTTGAACATCGTGTGCTGCAGTCCCAAGGGGCCGAGTACCTGCGCATAAATCACCTGGTCCAGCGGCTGGCCGCACATAACCTGCACGGCCTGGCCGAGCAACATGAGGCCGATGTCGCTGTACACCACGCGCTGGCCGGGCTGATCCATGAACGGGTAGTTGCAGATCACCGGCAAAGCCTGGGCCCAGCGGGCATCGCGCTCCAACGCTTGGAGCGCCTGGGGCGGGAAAGGCACCGGTCCGGCGATGGCAAACACATCACGCCAGGCGGGCAGGCCCGAGGTGTGGGTGAGCAAATGCCGAAATGTCACGCGTCGGGGGTCTACCGTCTGTCCGGCGAGTTCAGGCGCGACCGGTTGCCGCTGCAAAGTGTGCGGGTCTTGTCCTCCCTCAATCGGGCGCGGCCCCGAGCGCGCGAATTCAGGCAACACGGCGCACAGGGGATCGTCAAGCCGCACTCTGCCGCTGCTGACCAAGTCCAAAAACACTGTCGTGGTGAACAACTTGGAAATGGACGCGATGTCGAACAAGGTTTCGGTGGAGGCGGCCTGCCCTTGAATTTCTCCCCAAGCGCTGTGCACCACAGGCTGGCCGCGATGCAACACCGCCAGGGCGCAAGAGGGAAAAATGATGTCCACATGCCGCGCCATCAAGGTATTCAACGCCAAGGTGAGTGGGCTAGCAGGAGAGTGGGCAGGGTCAGAAAAAATCATATCAACAGGTCTTAACTAGCCCTGACCTTACCACCACCCATGCCAGAAAAATGCAGTTGCATGGGTGATTTCCCTAGGATGATGCATTGTCAATATGCAACATAATGCATGTTCATTCAGGAGTATTGATCATGAACCCAAGCCCAACATCCCGCCGTGCAGTTCTCAAAGGCGCTGCCTTGGCGGGTGCTGCCTCTTCTACTTTGCTCTTGCCTGAATGGGCTTTGGCACAAACCGGCAAAATCCGCGTCGGCCTCATGCTGCCCTACTCTGGCGCTTTCGCCCCCCTGGGCGTGGCCATCGAAAACGGGGTGCGCATGGCCATCAATGAACAAGGTGGCAAGCTGGGTGGACGCGAGATCGAATGGTTCAAGGTCGACGACGAGTCAGACCCGTCCAAAGGTGTGGAGAACGCCAGCAAACTGGTGCAGCGCGACAAAGTGGATGTGCTGATCGGCACCGTGCACTCGGGTGTGCAAATGGGCATCCAAAAAGTGGCGCGCGACTCTGGCGTGCTGACGCTGATCCCCAACGCCGGTGTGCACGCCGCCACCCGCTCCTTGTGCGCGCCCAATGTGTTCCGCACCAGTTTCTCTAACAGCCAGCCCACCTTGGCGCTGGGCGAGGCCATGGTCAAACGCGGTCACAAAAAAGCCGTTTGGATCACTTGGAAGTACGCCGCTGGCGACGAGGCTTTTGAGGGCTTCAAAGAAAGCTACACCAAGGCTGGTGGCACCATCGTCAAAGAACTGGGCCTGCCGTTCCCGAACGTGGAGTTCCAAGCCTTGCTGACCGAGATCGCTGCGCTCAAGCCCGACGCCGTGGCCTGCTTCTTTGCTGGGCCCTCGGGCGCCAAGTTCATGAAAGATTTTGCAGCGGCCGGCCTCAAAGGCAAGATTGCTTTATACGGCTCGGGCTTTTTGACCGAAGGCGTGCTCGAAGCCGCAGGCCCCGCCGCCGACGGCGTGATGACCACCCTGCACTACAGTGACTCGCTGGACACACCGCGCAACAAGGCCTTCCGCTTGTCGTACGCCAAGACCTTTCGCGCACAGCCCGATGTGTACGCTGTTCAAGGCTATGACACCGGCTTGTTGCTGGCCCAAGGCATGAAGGCGGTCGGCGGTGACGTGAACGCCAAGCCCGCCCTGTACAAAGCCCTGGAAGCGGCTGTGATCGACAGCCCTCGCGGCAAGTGGACCATGAGCAAATCGCACAACCCGGTACAAGACATTTATTTGCGCGTCGTTGAAAAAGGCGAGAACAAGGTGATTGGCGTGGCCGCCAAAGCATTGGCCGATCCGGGTACCGGCTGCCGCATGAGTTAACCCCCTCGGGTGACGAGTTCGAAAATGGCGAATCTCCTCCGCCATTTTTCATGCCTCGGTGTTCGGTTTTGAAGGTCTGGTGTGGATGTTGTAAATTTTCTGATTCAGCTGCTCAACAGCGTGCAGTACGGCTTGCTGCTGTTCATGCTGGCCGCAGGTCTCACGCTGATCTTTGGCATCATGGGCGTGGTCAATTTGGCGCATGGCAGTTTCTACATGCTGGGCGCTTACCTGGCCTGGTCACTGGCCAGCTTGACCGGTAGTTTCACGCTCGCCATTTTGTTGGGTACCACCTTGTCGGTGCTGTTTGGCCTGCTACTGGAGTGGCTGCTGTTCCGGCATTTTTACCACCGCGATCACCTGGACCAAGTGCTGTTGACATTCGGTCTGATCTATGTTTTCGAAGAAATGCGTTCGATTTTCTGGGGCGATGATGTGCACGGCGTGGCCATTCCGGATCTGCTGAGCGCCTCTATCCCGCTGACCGACACCTTGTCTTACCCGGTGTACCGCCTGTTCATGTCGGGCGTTTGCTTGGCGCTCGCGCTGGGCTTGTACCTGTTGATTTCCAAAACCCGCTTAGGGATGAAAATCCGCGCCGGCGCGTTTAACCATGAAATGACTGAGGCCTTGGGCATCAACATCAAGCTGATTCATGCCGTGGTGTTTGCGCTGGGCGTGGGCTTGGCGACCATCGCGGGCATGGTCGCTGCCCCGATTTCCAGCGTCTACCCCAACATGGGATCGCAAGTGCTCATCATGTGCTTTGTGGTGGTGGTGATTGGCGGCATCGGCTCGGTGCGCGGCGCCTTGATTGCCGCCCTGCTGGTCGGCTTGGTTGACACCTTTGGCAAAGTGCTGCTGCCGCAAGTGGCGGGCATGCTGGTATATGTGCTGATGGCGGCGGTGCTGCTGTGGAAACCCGAAGGCTTGTTTAGGCAATGAAGCGCAACACCCCATGAGCCATTCCACATCACCTTTGCAATCCCATCTCGAGACCCTGCCGCGCAGCCTGAACGTACTGCTCGCTTTGTGCCTGCTGGCGCTGTTGGCCTTTCCGTTTGTGGGCACCGATTTTTATGTGCAAATGGTCTCGCGCATGATGATCCTGGCCATCTTCGCCATGAGCCTGGATCTGCTGCAAGGCGTCACCGGCTTGGTGTCGCTGGGCCATGCGGCCTACTTTGGTGTAGCCGGTTACGCCTTGGCGTTTCTCACGCCAGCGGGCGAACCGGTCAGCCTGTACACCTCGCTGCCGATTGCGGTGGCCGCCTCGGCGCTGCTGGCTTTGGTGATCGGTTTCCTGGTCGTGCGCACGCACGGCATTTACTTCATCATGGTGACGATGGCGTTTGCGCAGATGGTGTTCTATGTCTTCTTTGACAACAAAGCCTTGGGCGGCTCAGACGGGATTTACATCAACTTCAAACCCGATGCGCGCCTGTTCGACCTGGAAAACAAACAGGTTTTTTATTACTTCACCCTCGCCTGCATGATCGCCGTCTATGCCTTTTTGCGCCGCTTGCTGTGGAGCCCGTTCGGCCGCGCACTGGCCGGTATCCGGGTGAACGAGCACCGCATGCGCGCTTTGGGTTTTGCCACGTTCTCGCACAAGCTGGCGGCCTTCACCTTGGCGGGCGCATTGGCCGGATTGGCGGGTTTTTTGTGGGGTGCGCAAACCGGTTACGTGAATCCCGAGCTCATGGGATTTCACATGAGCGCGCACGCCATCATGATGGTGATTTTGGGCGGCATGGGCAATTTTGCCGGCGCCATCATCGGTGCGTTTTCGTTTGAATATTTGCTGCACGTCTTCAAAGACCTGCCCGAAGTCGCAGGCTTCAACTTGGGCAAGCATTGGCAGTTGTGGATGGGCTGCTTCATTGTGGCCCTGGTGGTGTTTGCGCCGCGCGGCATCCTCGGCCTGTTGGCCAAACTGTTTAAGCGCAAAGGGGGTGCAGCATGAGCACTAAGCCTTTGAACACAGCGCCTTTGAAAACTGATCCTTTACTGAGCGCCCGCGATCTGACCAAACGCTTTGGCGGCTTGGCGGCGGTGCAGCAAGTTTCGGTGGATTTATGGCTGGGCCAGATTCACGCAGTGATCGGCCCCAACGGCGCCGGCAAGTCCACCCTCACCAATTTGCTGTCGGGTGATTTGCCTTCCACCTCAGGCACCGTCATGCTTCGCGGGCAGGACATCTCGGGCTGGACGCCTGAAAAAATATCCAGTAACGGCTTGGGCCGAAGCTACCAAAAAACCAATATTTTCCGCAGCTTCAGCATTTGGGAAAACGTACGCCTGGCCGCACAGTCGCGCAGCCAACCGGGCGCCTTCAACCCTTTGCGCTGGCTCCAATCAGCAGCCCGCATGCGAGAGGTGAACGAACGCGCCGAACGTGCCATTGAACTGGCCGGCCTGCACAACCGCAGGCAGCATATGGCGGGCGCCGCCAGCCACGGCGAACAACGGCAACTTGAAATTGCCATGACCTTGGCCACCGAACCCTCGGTGCTGTTGCTCGACGAGCCCTTGGCCGGTATGGGTGTGGCAGAGGCTGAAAGCATGGTGCAGCTCTTGCTGCGACTGAAAAAAGACCACGCCATCATGCTGGTCGAGCATGATATTGAAGCAATTTTCACGCTGTCCGACCAACTCACCGTGATGGTCAATGGCCAAGTCATTGCCAGCGGTTTGCCGGCCGATGTGCGGGCTGACCGCAATGTGCAAGCCGCGTATTTGGGTGAAGATTTAGGTGAAGAACACTGATGGCCGACCTGTTGATCCAAGGCCAAGGCCTGAACACGTTTTATGGGGCCAGCCACATCTTGCGCGACCTCGATTTCTCCATCGCCCGAGGCGAAACCGTGGGGCTGATGGGGCGCAACGGCATGGGCAAGAGCACCCTGCTCAAAACCCTGATGGGCATCGTGCCGCCGCGCTCTGGCGAGGTGCTCATCAAAGGGCAAGTCATGAACGGCCGTCCGACCTTTGAAGTCGCCCAACTGGGCATCGCCTACGTGCCTGAAGGGCGCGGTATTTTTGGCAATCTGAGCGTGGTCGAAAATCTGAAAATGGCGGCCCGCGCCGGAACGCAAGGTCAACGCGATTGGACTTACGAACGGGTGCTGGAAACCTTTCCGCGCCTGCAAGAGCGCTTGAACAACGGAGGCCAACAACTCTCAGGTGGCGAGCAGCAAATGCTGACTATCGGCCGCGCGCTGATGACCAACCCTGACCTGCTGATCTTGGACGAAGCCACCGAAGGCCTGGCCCCACTGATTGCCCGCGACATCTGGCGCATTTGCAGCGTTATCAAAGACAGCGGCATCAGTTCCATCATCGTGGACAAAAACTGGAAGCATGTCACCCAAATCACCGACCGCAATGTGATTTTGGTGAAAGGCGAAGTCGCCTTTGAAGGCAGCTCTGCACATCTGCGCGATAACCCCGCGGTGCTGGAGCAACACCTCGGGGTGTGAACTTGTCGGACGCTCTGTCTCAGCTTTGCGGATTTTGAATCCAATCGGTGATGCGCTTGACCGTTTCTTTTTCGTAATGGATAAAACCATGCCAGTGCTTGGCTTCGCAAGGGTCGCCCTGCGGATCTGAGTCGCCCTCGATCAAGATGAATTTTTTCACCGGGCGGACTTCAATATGCCAATGATTCGCTCCGCCTCGTAGGGCACGCAGACCTAACAATCATCATTTTTGTGATACACCACCAACGCAGGGATTTTCAAGCTTGCCAAATTTTTCGTGGACATAGGCAATCACTTTGGCCAACTCAGCCACATGGTCTTTGCTCACACGGTAGCCATATTCCAAGCGATTCAAATCAGAAGCGCGATTCGCGAACAAGACGTTGAAATTCGCATTAAAAAAATTCAGTCCTCTAGCGTGACAAAAAATTGCCCCTTTGGGGCTGCCCGTCAACGATCTTTCCTGTCCCCGCATCACTGCAAGGCAGCAAGATCAGCGAGGCCGTGGCGTTGTGGTGAGGCATGACGTACACCGACAAGCGAGCCTCGCAGCGGCCTACATCCAACTACACCATGCCCTCATGAGCGGGGGCTTGTGCGTGCGCGCCCATTGCGGTTCAGCACATCATCACATCCAAAATCGACGCCACCAAACGGGAGCCATCCTATTGCCTTTCAACTTTATTTCTTTTCAGGCTTGAGACCGCGCTTCAGATACACAGCACCCGCTTGGGGTGATTGCAAAAAATCGATCAGCGACTTGGCCGCGCCCGCAACGGAGGATGTGGCCCCAATACCTGCGGTATAGGTGGTGATGTTGTTGAAAACACCGGGCGGCGCGCCAATCAATGCCACGCCTTGCACCGCCATAACCTCGGGCTCTTGCTGGACGGCCAGATCCGCTTCACCATCCACCACCAATTGAGCCGCATTGCCGCTCGCGGGAGGATATTTGGCCTTGGCTTTAATGGATTCTGCAATCCCCATTTGTTCCAATGATTTAGCGAAAAAAACACCGCTCGCTCCACCGAAGGCGGGATTCGAATAAGCGATCGTCTTTGCATTGAGCAAGGTTTGCTTGTAGGCCTCTGGTGTGGAAATATCGACCTTGGGGGAGCCCTGTTTGACCACGACAGCCATGCCGGAACTGGAAAAGTTGCTGTTGGAACCGGCTAATGCTTTCCCTTCTTTGATCATGGCGTCCAGACTTTGCTGGGTCAAAACCAACAGGTCCGCCGTTTCGCCAGCCTGTATGCGTTTGACCAAAACGGCCGCCGTAGCCCAAGTGATACTGAGTCGATGTCCACTGAGCTTCTCAAATTGAGGCGTTAATTCCTCCAAAGCGGCTTGCACGCCGATGGTGCTGAAAACCTTGATTTCAGCGGCCTTCACCAAACTGATGTGCGCAAAGAGTAATGCAAACACCAGTGCAGCGCGAGAAAAGAAGATGGTCATGGTCTTGTCTTTCAGGTGAGATGGAGGGTCCGAAAGGGTCATGATAAGTGGATACCTCTGTTATGCCATCACAGTAAAACCCTCAGTTCCCGAGCCGCCTCCAGCAGCAGCGGCAGCCATTTGCGCTGCACGGCGATATCCGTCAACTGCTCCGCGGTACCCACCACATTGAGCGCCGCCAGGGTTTGGCCTTGCATATTGCGCAGCGGCACCGCCAGAGCGTGAATGCCCAACTCATGCGCTTCGCGGGCCAGGCCGTAATCATCCTTTCGCACCTGGGCAATCAATGCTTTGAACTTGCTCAAGCCCACTTCAGTTTGCGGTGTGGTGCGTGCCAGTTCACGGCCTTGCAGCCAAGCGCTGAATTCGGCCTTGGGCAAACTGGCCAACAGCACCCGGCCTGTGGACGTGGCATGCGCAGGCAGGCGTGCGCCCAGATGCAGGCCATAAGCCCCATGCCGCACCGGCTCGGCCACGCCCGCGCTGCGCGCCACGATCACGCCCTCCCCACCGTCCAATACAACCGCCGAAAATGCGGCCTGGGTTTGTTGCGCCAAACGGTTCAGCGTGGGTTGCAAGGTGCGTGGCAAGCGCGAGGTTGCCATATAACTGCCGGCAAAACGCAGCACACGGGCCGAGAGCCAGTAATGGCTGCCATCGGTTTCCAAGTAACCCAACTCAGCCAGAGTGAGCAAATGCCGTCGTGCCGCAGCCCGGGTCAGCCCGGTGCGCTGCGCGGCCAAGGTGGCATTCAGGCGTTGGCGGTCGGTATCAAAGGCTTCGAGCACGGACAAGCCCTTGGCCAGGCCTTCGATGTAGTCTGCTTTAGCAATGGTCATGGCAATGTTGAATCCATCCAATTTGCGCGATCATCGCACAATTTTATTGATGAACGCACAAAGTCCACAGTGCTCGTCCATGGAACTCAAAGTTTTTCATTAAGCTAAAAATATTTCCTTTAAATATCTTCGGAGTCCGTTCATGAGCATCCCCCACACCACCCGCACCCAAGTGGCCATCGTCGGCGCAGGCCCTTCGGGCTTGCTGCTGGGCCAATTGCTCTACAAAGCAGGTATCGACGCCATCATCGTCGAGCGCCAAAGCGGCGACTATGTGCTCTCACGCATCCGAGCGGGTGTCTTGGAACAAGTCAGCATGGACCTTTTGGACGAAGCCGGCGTGGGCCAGCGCATGCACCAAGAAGGCTTGGTCCATGGCGGCTTTGACCTGTTGTTCAACGGCGCGCGGCACCGCATCGACATGAACAAGCTGACCGGAGGCAAAAACGTCATGGTCTATGGACAGACCGAAGTCACCCGCGACCTGATGGACGCCCGCCAGGCTGCCGGCCTGCCCACGGTGTACGAAGCCGAAAATGTGCAAGTGCACGAGTTCGACAGCCAAAAACCGCGCGTGACTTACGAAAAAAACGGCCATCTGCACACCATTGAATGCGACTTCATTGCGGGTTGCGACGGCTTTCACGGCGTGTGCCGTGCCAGTGTGCCTAAGGGCTCGATCAAAGAGTTTGAAAAAATCTACCCCTTCGGCTGGCTGGGCGTGTTGTCAGACACACCGCCCGTGCACCACGAACTGATTTACGCCAACAGCACCCGCGGCTTTGCCCTTTGCTCACAGCGCAGCGCCACCCGCAGCCGTTACTACCTGCAAGTGCCACTGACCGACAAAGTCGAGCAGTGGTCTGACGATGCCTTTTGGGCCGAGCTGCGTAACCGCCTGGACCCTGAGGCGCGCGAGCATCTGGTCACCGGCCGGAGCATCGAGAAAAGCATTGCCCCGCTGCGTAGCTTCGTCACCGAGCCCATGCGCTTTGGCCGCATGTTCTTGGCAGGTGACGCCGCACACATCGTGCCGCCCACTGGCGCCAAAGGCTTGAACCTGGCCGCCACCGACGTAAAGTATTTGTCCAACGCATTCATTGAGTACTACCAAGACAATACCGATGCAGGCATTGACCACTATTCAGAAAAATGCCTGCGCCGCATCTGGCGTGCTGAGCGCTTCAGTTGGTGGTTCACCAGCTTGATGCACCATTTCCCAGAGAATGGTGAGATCGGCCAAAAGTTCCAGGATGCTGAGTTGGATTATTTGATCCACAGCGAATCCGGCTCTCGCACCATCGCCGAGAACTACGTGGGTTTGCCTCTGAACTTTGGTGATTAAGTCACACTGCCTCCCAAATGACACGGCCGCTCTTGCGGCCGTCTTCATAATACGAACCTTGATCTACAAAGTTCTGACATGACAACATTTGCAAAACCACTGCGCGGCGTTCGCGTACTCACTTTGGCCCTGAACCTGCCCGGCCCAGCAGCCGTTATGCGATTGGTGAACATGGGGGCGCAATGCACCAAAGTCAATCCGCCCTCCGGCGACCCGATGCATCACTACACCCCCGATGGCTATGCCTTGCTACACAAGGGGATGAAGAGCAAAACACTGGACCTAAAAACGCCCGAAGGCCAGGCCACGCTGCACAAGCTGCTGCCCAATATCGACGTGTTGCTCACCTCATTTCGCCCCTCGGCCCTGACCAAACTGGGTTTGAGCTGGAAGGCGCTGCACAAGGATTACCCCGCGCTGAGCTTGATTGAAGTGGTGGGCGCGCCTGGCCCACTGGCGGAAATCCCCGGCCACGATTTAACCTACCAAGCCGAAGTCGGCTTGGTCAACGGCATGGACCTGCCGCCCAGCTTGTTTGCCGACATGGGCGGCGCGCTCATGGCCAGCGAGGCCACACTCAAAGCCGTGCTGTGCCTCAAAACCAGCGGCAAAGGCAGCCGTTACGAAGTGGCTTTGTCAGACGCCGCTGCCTGGCTGGCCCTGCCCCGCCAACTGCGCATGGCCACGCCGGAGGGTGCCGTGGGCGGTGCGCACGCGGGCTACCAAATGTATGCCTGCAAAAACGGCCGCGTGGCCGTGGCCGCGCTGGAGCCCCACTTTGCGGCGAGCTTGTGTGCGGCCGCAGGCGTGACGCTGACGCATCCGATCAACGACTTGTTTAAAAAGTCGACTCGCCTAGCGATTGCCAGCTTTTTGGCGGGCTGCACCCGTATGCAAGTCGACAAGCTGGCTGCGGCCAAAGACATCCCGATGATGAGCTTGCCGCGCTGATTGGGGCGTTGGGCTCACTCATTGATCAGTTGATTTTCAATTGATGCGCTTGTCCGTTTGCTTTTTTGGGCAAGGTTAGATTCAAAACTCCGTTTTCATATTTGGCCACTGCAGCGGCCGAGTCCACGCTTTCATCCAAAGTGAAACTGCGCGCCACGCTGCCGAAATAGCGTTCACTGCGGATCACTTTCGCCCCCTCTTTCTCTTCAGTCTCTTTTTTGATTTCTGCACGCAAAGAGACCAGATTGCCATCGACTGACACTTTGATGTCTTCTTTGGCCACTCCCGGAATTTCGGCTTTGACAAAGAAGTTCTTGTCGTCCTCTGTTAAGTCAAGCCGCATCTGCGGCTCGCCGTCCAACAAACGGTGCACCGGACGCAGTGCAAAGCCTTTGAAAAAGTCGTCGCTAAACGGGTCCCTCAGTTCGCCAAAGGGGTTGAATCGTGCAAGATTACTCATGATGTTCTCCATTCAGTTTTCAAAAAATACAGCGTTGACACTGCACGGTTTTATCGGCGTTTTGTTTGATACAAAGCCGACGGGTCAGCCTTCATACCAACCCTGTATTCACCTTAAAAAAATGAACACCAACTGTCTGTGTTGCAAAGCACATTGCATCGCCACAGGAAATGGGTGATGGCTTTAAACCTGCCAGTCATCTGCATCCAAGCGGTTGGAATTTTGTCCTGCACATAGGTCTTGCTTTGAAGATCAGCATTGACAACGATTGTTGTAAGCGTAATAGTGAGCGCTGTAAATCTCCCCGTTTGGTTAGGCCCTGAGTGCACTAAGCATTCGTGAGACACCCAAACCATTGCTGAGTTAGGAAGTTATCTCGTGAGGTATATGCGTGCGTTCGCTGCACAACATACGCACTTGTCCGCTGTCACTAGGATGAAAGCTCAGTTTGAAAATGAAAACTGAGTTTCCCTTGGCAATCATCAATCGGGAGCAAATTCATGAACAAGTCTTTTTTGCAGTTTTTTAAAGATGGAACAGACAGTTTTTTCGGCAACCCGTCTCGGCTTTCTTGCGTGGGTTTTGGGGGTTTTAGGTGTGTGGATCGTTCGCTCGATCGACGATAAAGGGATGCCAGCGATTGACAACAGCATCCTGACCATGATCGGTATTCTGATGACTGGAAAGGCCGTGCAAAGCTTCAGTGAAAATGAAGCCCCGCACAAACAGCAAGCCCCAGCAGCTGAAGTTGCGCCTTCCGCAGGCGCAAACTCATGATCGACTTCATTTTCCAGTAAATTGCGCGGTGCGCTTTTCCATGAAGTGCGCCACGCCTTCGCGAAAGTCTTCGCTGGCAAAGCTTTGCAGCATTTCCGCATTGGCTTGGCGGGTGTTCTCTGCCAGGCTCTGGAACGGTGCATCGTACTGCTGGCGTTTGATCACGGCCATCGAGCGCGGGGAGACGTTGTCGACCAAGTCGCGCACATACGCATAGGTGGCCTCGGCCAATTGGTCAGCCGCAAACACTTTGTTCACCAAGCCCATGGCTTGTGCCTCAGGTGCCAGCACTTTACGCGCCGACAACAGCAGGTCCATGGCGTTGGCATGGCCCACGATCATGGGCAGCATCCAGCTCAGGCCGTGCTCGGCAATCAGGCCGCGCCGGGCAAACGAGGTGGTGAACACCGCGTTGTCGGCCGCAAAGCGGATGTCGCAATACAGCGCGTGCACCATGCCAATGCCCGCTGTGGCCCCGTTCAGCATTCCGATGACGGGCTTGGCAATGGCCGGGTAAAAGCCATAGCGGGTTTGGTAGTCCAGCCGTTGGTTCACATCAAAGGGTTGCGTCCAGGTGTTGGCGGTGATGTCACTTGGGTCCAGGCCTTTGAGCAAGTCCATGTCAGCGCCCGCACAAAACCCACGCCCTGCACCGGTGAGCACAATGGCGCGCACACCATCGTCTGCGGCGGCTGCGTTCATGGTTTGGCGCACTTCCCGCTCCATGATCGCGGTCCAGGCGTTCAACTTTTCAGGCCGGTTCAAGGTGATGGTGGCGATCCGGTGTTCAACGTTGTAGAGGATGTGCTGGTAGGTCATGTGCGTTCTTTCTATCAATGAATGAAGAAGTCAAACTGAACCCTTGGCGCGGGTCAAAAAGGCCTGGGTCGCGGGCTGCGCCAGCAGTTGGCTGCTCCAGCGCTGCAGCACTTTTTCGATGCGCGGTGCGGCTACACCCAACTGCACCATGGCCACGCCGCCGTTGACGGACTCGCTGTAATCGCAGATCAACCCGTCACGCAGTTCGAACCGGCT
The DNA here is from genome assembly GCA_947452785.1 of Comamonadaceae bacterium. Classification (GTDB taxonomy): domain Bacteria; phylum Pseudomonadota; class Gammaproteobacteria; order Burkholderiales; family Burkholderiaceae_C; genus Limnohabitans_A. The sequence goes on from CANGDZ010000025.1 coordinate 26,538, forward strand.
GATACCGTCAATCACCACCTGACGCCCAGCAAAATCAGGCACCTTGGAGGTGAAACTCGACAAGGAACGCGCGTAAGCAATACGGCCATTGCACACCGGCTCGAACATTTCCCAGCGATAGTCCGGCCCTGCGTCGCGGTGGAATAACTCCGCCATCATGTGGGCAATGTCAGCACGACCCGTGTGGTCGCCGTAGATGTAGTCGTGGTACACCCCGTCTGGTGTGAAGCATTCGGCAAAGGCTTGTCCATCCCCACGTTCAGCCGCTTCACTGAACCGTTGTAGCAATTCTTCAAATTCGGTTTGTGTCATCGTTGCATCTCCTTTTTGATCGTTAATCGGGCAACGGGTCAGGCAAGCGCTTTAAGGTGCGCACCTTGGACGCGGTGATGATGATGGCCTGCACAGTAAAGCCCGCCACCACCATCCATAAGCTGACCGACACCGGCCATGTGACGCCGACAAAGCCGCCCAGGGCCGCGCCCAGAGGCCGCGCGCCGGTGCTGACCACAATGTTGATGGAGGTGACACGACCAATCATGGCGCGCGGTGTCACAGTTTGCCTGAGCGTGGTGGACGTAATCGTCCAAATGATAGGTCCCACCCCAAAGAAGAAATACGAAAGCGCAGCCACCCACCCTTGCGGCCAATACAAAGACAACGCCATGGTCATCGCAGCCAGCACAGAAAAGAAGGGTCCTAACAAAATCGCGTGCCCAAAACGCAGAGCGCCGACCACACGCGGCGCCAGCAGCGCACCCAAAATCATGCCCAAGCCATAGCAGGCCAGGGTCACGCCAACACCACTGGCGTCCAAACCCAACACACGAATCGCATAGGGCACATAGGCCGCTTGCAGCATGAACCAAGAAATATTCCAAGCGATGGAGGTGAACACAATCGGCCGAAGCAAGTCGCTGCGCCACACCCACTGGGCGCCGTCTTTCAGCTCCAGCAAGGGGTGGCGCGGCGGCAAGGGTGCCCGCTCGGGCTCTTGAATACCGCGCAAAAAGAACACTGCCGCCACCGACAAGATGCCCGACAGCACAAACGCGGCCGAGGCTCCGGTCCATGCAATCAATGCGCCGGCCAGCGCAGGCCCGGCGGCAAAAGCGGTGCTACGTGCCAACTCCAAACGCCCGTTGGCGCGGGCCAAACCCTCAACCTGCACCAGCGAAGGCACCAGCGATGGCGCGGCCACGCTGAACGCAACCGTGCCCACCGCAGCCATAAAGCCAATGACCGCCAAAGCGGCAATCGAGACCTGCTCACTCACCACCAGGGAAAACAACAGCAACAAGGCCAGCGCACGCAAGGTCTCGGCCAAGGCCATCAAACGCTTGCGCGAGGTGCGATCGGCCAACAAACCCAGCGGCATGGACAGCAGCAAAAAAGGCAACGACTGGATCGAGGCTAAAAACCCGATTTCGCCCGGCCCAGCGTGCAGCAGCAGTACCGCCACGATGGGCACCGCCGCCAAGCTCAATTGCTCGGCCGACTGCGCCAGCAAATTAGACCAAGCCAAACGGCGAAAGGAAAGTGACAACATCAATGACGATCAGAAGTGATTAGGGCTCGGACAAGGCAAGGCTAGACAAGGTCAGATCGTCTCATTTTGGTGGGGGCTGGGCGGCCTCCTTGTCGCCAAAGTGGCTCAATGGGCCATTTCAAGGCGAGGCTTGGGGTATCTCCGCTTGAAGTCATGATACGAATGACTTTGAATCAGAGTTGTTCTGCCGCGGGGCGGGTATCCAACGAGGAAAATCAAGATGCATTGGAAGTTCAAACTGAGTGTGATCGTCACCACAGGGGCTTTGTTGGGCGCTGGTATGGCCGAGGCGCGCATCACGCGCATCGTGATCGACGACACGCGACCGGTGGCTGCAGCATCTGGCAAGCCAGCGGGCATCGCCTACGAACAAATCGCAGGCCGGGCCTTTGGTGAACTGGATCCCAAGCTGGCGCAAAACGCGATCATCCAAGACATTGAACTGGCCAAAGACACTGACGGCAAAGTGCGTTACGTGACGTCCTTTGTGATCTACAAACCAGTGAGCCTGCAGCAGGCCAGCGGCCTGATGTGGCATGACGTGCCGAATCGAGGTCGGGTATTTCCGTATGCCGAACAAGAGTTTGCCATGGGCGACATCGGCCTGGCCAGTGCCTGGCAAGGTGACAACGCAGGCGCGACAGCGGTCAAGCCCCAGGCCAGCATCGACGGCATGCAGTTCTTGCAAGTGCCCGTGGCGCGCAATGTCGATGGCAGCCCCGTCAAAGGCCAGGTCTTGGCACGCATCGTCAACCGCTCAGGCCCCGCGTCACAGCCCCTGATGGTGCAGACCAACCCGGTGCCCTACAAACCCGCATCGTTGGACACGCGCCAAGCCAAGTTTATTTCGCGGGGCCGCGAGAACATGAGCGGTGAAGTCTTTAACGAACAGACCATCGCACACACCGATTGGGCCTGGGCCAAGTGCGATGCACAAAACCCCTTCCCCGGCACGCCAGATGCCACCCAGATTTGCCTGAAAAGCGGCTTTGACGCCAAGCGGCTATATCAAGTGGTGTTTGAAGCCCAAGACCCCTATGTGCTGGGCATTGGTTTTGCCGCCTGGCGCGATGTGGCGGTGTTCTTCAAACAAGCCCGTGCTGACGATGCAGGCACACCCAACCCGATCGCCAACACGGCCAAGTACAGCATCGCGCGGGGCGTGTCCCAGTCCGGCAACTATTTGCGCGGCTGGCTGCACCTGGGCTTTAACCAAGACGAACGTGGCCAACAGGTGCACGACGGGCTGTGGCCCATCATTGCCGGTCGGCGTATCGCATTGAACTTCAGGTGGGCTCAGCCCGACGGCGTGCTGGAGCTGTACCAGGCGGGCAGCGAAGGGCCGCAATGGTGGTTGCCGCACCCTGACCCCGTGCGCGGCACGCCCGCCGCAGGTATTTTGGACCGCTGCACCGCCACAAAAACCTGCCCCAAAATCATGGAGCACTTTGGCTCGGCCGAAGTCTGGGCCTTGAAGCTCACACCGGAATGGATTGGCACGGACGCCAAACAAGACCTGCCGCTGCCCACGAACGTCAAACGCTACTACATTGCCAGCAGCAATCACGGAGGCGGCGCGGGCGGCTTTGACACCAGCTTGCCCGAAGCCTCGCTGCCGAAGGCTGGTCCCATGTGCCCGGGCAACAATTTTGGCCAAGGGGTATTACCTGCGAACCCGGTGCCGCACACCCAAACCGTCAACGCACTGCGGGTGCATTTTCGCAACTGGGTGACTAAGGGAATTGAACCACCGGCCAGCCGCTATCCCACGCTGGCACAAAACCAGTTGGCTGTGGCCGAGAAAACCTCGCTGGGATACCCCGCCCTACCCGGCTTGCGCAGCACTGTGCCTGAGCGTGACTTCATCATGCCAGTGCATGACTACGACTGGGGTCCTGAATTCAAAGCGGTCGATGGCTCGGGCGTGCCCAGCATGGCGCCGCCCCGCATCAAACAGACGCTGACCATGTTTGCGCCCAAGGTGGACGCCGACGGCAACGAACTTGGCGGCGTACCGGTGGTGCTGCTCGACGCGCCGCTAGGCACCTACTTGGGCTGGAACGTCACAGCTGATGGCGTCATGCCTTTCCACAAAAATGAAATCTGTAATTACGTTGGGGGCATGGTGCCGTTTGCCAAAACCGCAGCACAAAGGCAGGCCAACGGCGACACGCGGCCCTCGCTGCAAGAGCGCTATGGCTCGCATGAGGGCTATGTTCAGGCCGTTCAAAAGGCAGCGGACCGTGCCTTGCAGGCTGGTTTTCTGTTAGCAGAAGATGCCCAGGTGCTGATCACTGCCGCTGACAAAAGCGCCGTCTTGCGCTGAGGGGGGTGCTGCGCCTCAGGCCATGCGGCCCATGGCGCAGCTGACAAAGGATTTAGCATTGACCAAGCCTGCGGTCAGACCACTGACGCTGCCCTTTTCGGGGTAGCCCATGGCGCGCAGCTTGTCGACCACGGCGCTGCGCAAAGCAGCGTCTGCCACCACGTGCACGGTGTTTTGTTCACGGTCCACCGACACACCGGACACGCCCGGGATGGTGCCCACGCCGTTCAGGATCGATCGCTCGCAGCCGCCGCACTTGAGGTTCTCGATTTCAATTTGCATTGTGTTTGTCATATTTTCCAACTTTCAGAATGGGCCGCGCAGAGAAATTCGGCGCGGCATAGTCTGAAATGTCGGCCCAATGCGCCGCTGAAGATATGATCCAGATCATATGAAAAGCGTAATCCTTCCTCCGGCCTTGTCCAAGCTGCTGCCTGCGGCATTGCACGCAAGCTGTATCGGCGCGCTGGTCCGAAAACATGAGCCCTTGTTCTTGACCGGCCAAAAACCGCAGTGGATGTTCTTTGTTGTGCAAGGCGAAGTCACTTTGGAACGCGCGGGTCTCCAAGGCGAGCCGGTCATCATCCAGCGCACCCGCCAGGGCTTTGTCAGCGAGGCCAGCCTCAAAGTGTCGCGCTACCACTGTGACGCGGTGGCCATCACCGACACCCATATCATCAAAGTTCCTGCGCTGGCTTTGGCCGAGGCCATGGATCAAGACCCGGCGTTTGCAGCGCGGTGGATCGGCATGCTCAACACCGAAGTGCGCCGCCTGCGCCTGCACCTGGAGCGCCTGAGTATGAAGTCGGTGCAAGACCGTTTGGTGCACCTGATTCAAACCGAAGGGCAAGACGGCCACTACGCCGTGCCCTCTGGCTTGAAAACATTGGCCGCCGAACTGGGCGTGACGCACGAGGCGCTGTACCGAACGATCGCCAGCCTGCAAAAGGCCGGGCAATTGACCAAGCCAGAAGGCATGCTGGTTTTGCAACCTGCGGTAAAAACAAGAGCCCATTGAGTTGGGCAGCGCACAAAGGCGCATGATGACTTAATTGTTGAATACACCTTGCACACGACACCCTGAGGTCCACCATGCGTCACTCCCTGTCCAACCACCGGGCCGATCTCGGCACCATCGCCAAATGGGCCATGTTCAGCCGCGGCTTAGAGCCTGAGTTTCCTCAATCGGTGCAGCGGCAAGTGGCGGCGCTCAAGGGGCCGGCGCTGGAAACCCAGGACAGCATTCGCGACCTCACTGCTTTGCTGTGGTGTTCAATTGACAACGACGACTCGCGGGACCTGGACCAGCTGACCGCCATCGAGCAGCTAACAAAATGCCAGGTGCGGGTGTATGTGGCGATCGCCGACGTGGACGCCTTGGTGAAAAAAGGCTCGCCCATTGACGAGTACGCTCGCACCAACACCACCTCGGTCTACACCTCGGCACTGGTGTTTCCGATGCTGCCCGAGCGACTGTGTACCGACCTGACCTCACTCAATCCTGATGAAGACCGCATGGCCTTGGTCAACGACATGGTCTTCAGTGGCGATGGCATCTTGATGACCTCGTCCATCTACCGCGCCAAGGTGCGCAACAAAGCCAAGCTGGCTTATGACGCCGTATCAGCCTGGATTGAAGGCGAAGGCGAACTCCCGGAACCTGCCCAGCGCGTCAAAGGCATGAACACCCAATTGCGCCTGCAAGACGAGCTGGCGCAAAAGCTGCGCGTGTTGCGCCGGGCCGAAGGCTCGTTGGAGTTTGAAACCTTCCAGCCCAAGGCTTTGTTTGAAGGCGACCGCATCACCGACATCCGACAGCAAGTGCAAAACCGCGCGCGCCAGTTGATCGAAGAATTCATGATCGTGACCAACGGTTGCACCGCACGCTTTTTGGCCGCACATGGTCAAGCTTCGTTGCGCCGGGTGGTGCATTCGCCCGAGCGCTGGATGCGCATTGTGCAAGTGGCGCTGGAATACGGCACCAGCTTGCCGCACGAACCCGACGGTAAAGCCCTGGAAGCGTTCTTGGCCGAGCAGCACAAAAGAGACCCACTGCGCTTTCCTGATCTGTCGCTGGTGATCGTCAAACTCATGGGCTCGGGCCAGTATGTGGTGGAGCAAAGCCACAATCCGCAAATCGGCCACTTTGGCTTGGCGGTGCGCGACTACATGCACTCCACCGCGCCTAATCGGCGCTTTCCAGACCTGATAACCTTGCGCTTGATCAAATCGGTATTGGCTGGCAATGAAGCGCCCTATTCCATCACCGAGTTAGCCGACTTGGCTGCCCACTGCACCACGCAAGAAGATGCTGCGCAAAAAGTCGAGCGGCAAGTGCGCAAGTCTGAAGCCGCCTTGCTGCTGCATGGTTTCATCGGCCAGCAATTTGACGGAGTCATTACCGGCGCAGGCGAGAAAGGAACCTGGGTGAGGATTTTTCATCCGCCAGCAGAAGGTAGGCTCAGCGGCGTTTTTGATCGATTGCGAATCGGCCAAACCGTCAAGGTCCGGTTGATTTCAACTTCAGTGGAGCGCGGGTTTATCGACTTCGCGTTGACCCTTTGAATAACGCCATGCAACGCTGCCCCTGGTGTGAAGGCTTTGAGCTTTACCGCCACTACCACGACACCGAATGGGGCGTACCTTTGCGGGACGACCGCGCCTTGTTTGAACTGATCAACCTGGAAGGCGCACAGGCCGGGCTGTCATGGTCCACCGTTTTAAAAAAACGCGAGTCTTACCGACTGGCTTTTGACCAGTTTGACCCCGAAAAAATAGCCGGCTATGACTCGAACAAAGTGGCAGAACTCCTGGCCAATCCGGGCATCGTGCGTAACCGATTGAAAGTGGCCGCCACCATCAGCAACGCCCAAGCATATTTGGCGCTGCAAGCCAGCGGACAAAGCTTGAGCCGGTTCGTGTGGCAATTTGTGGGTGACCAACCCCTGCAACACCGACGCCTCAGCATGAGCGAGGTGCCCGCACAAACCCCTGAATCCGACGCCATGAGCAAGGCCCTGAAAAAAGTCGGATTCAAGTTTGTGGGCTCCACCATCTGTTATGCCTTCATGCAAGCCTCAGGCATGGTCAACGACCACCTGGTCAGTTGCGATCGAAGATTGGCATGTGCTTCAAACTCTTAATCTGTCTTATGACCGCGAGCACGAGCCTGGGCTGTTGGGCCCAAACCGCGCCGATAGAAATCCACGACCGCATTAGCTCGTCGTCCAATATCGCCAGCAACCGCGTGGCGCTGACGCTGGATGCATGCTCTGGAGAATTTGACGAAGACTTGATCCTCTTCTTGCGTCGCAACCGGATTCCGGCAACGATCTTTGCCACTCAAAAATGGCTGATGAAAAATCCGCAAGGCCTGGCGATGCTGAAAGCGAATCTGGATTTATTCGATATCGAAGACCATGGCGAGAACCACATTCCCGCAGTCATTGGCGTGGGCCGCAAGGTCTATGGCATCCCGGGGGAGCCCGACATCCTGCATCTGCGGCAAGAGGTGCTCGCAGGGGCGCAAGTCGTTGGGCGCGCCACTGGCGTGCCACCACATTGGTATAGGGGCGCCACAGCCGAATACGACCAACAAGCCTCAGACGAAATTCGCCGCATGGGCTACAAAATTGCAGGGTTTTCGGTGAATGCCGATGCAGGGGCCACCTTGAAGCGATCGCAAATTGTCGAGCAACTTCGCCATGTGCGCAGCGGCGACGTCATCATTGCGCACATGAACAAACCCCGCTCCGATACGGCCGAAGGCCTGTCCACAGGATTGATCGAAATTTTGCGACGTGGACTCGTCTTTGTGAGACTGGACGAGGTTGACTTGACCGAATTCACAGCCATGCCGAACCATGTTGAGTGATTTTTTTTCTTTCCCATGGATTTCACTTCACGGAATGGTGACGGCCTTGGCTTTGGGCATTTACCTGGCTGCATCCCACTCCCTGCGACAGCGCAGACACCCCTCGGCGGCCATCGCATGGTTCCTGTCTCTGGCCCTCATTCCCTACGTGGCGCTACCGCTGTACTTTTTATTTGGCAACAGAAAAGTACCACGCCAACTTTCAGGGCTACACGCTCCAAGCGCGGGGGCGGATCACCCAAAAGTCCATCAAGTCCCTTCACGAATTCAAAGCTTGACCCGTGCGCTGGGTCTACCCCCTTCATCGACCTACGATCGCTTTACGCTTCACAAGGACGGCAGCCAAGCTAGGCAATCTCTGATCGCCGTGATCGAAAGTGCATCAGTCTCTTTGGACCTTTGCATTTTTTTACTCAGACATGACGTACTGGGTCAAGAAGTCGCGTGGCACTTACAACAAAAAGCACAACAAGGTGTTCGGGTCAGGTTGCTGATTGACGGTGTTGGGGCTTGGCTGGGCGGACATATGATTTTTCGATCTCTCAAGGCTGCAGGGGTCCAAGTGACCAAATTCGTCTCGCCCTTTCAATCCGCCCTGCCCGGAAGAACCAACCTTCGCAATCACCGCAAGATGGTGATTGCTGACAGTGAAAGGGTCTGGATGGGCGGCCGCAACTTAGCCGCTGAATATTTCGAAGGCGAAAGCACTACTCGAGAAAAAAACGCACCTTGGATCGATTTGAGCTTTGATTTAAGCGGCGCCATTGCTCGCCAATCACAAGACCAGTTCAATCAAGATTGGACCTTTGCCACCCAAACGCATCCTATCGAAACAGCGCCCACACATCAGGCGCACGGGACCGAAGTTCCCGCAACGGTGCAATGGTTGCCCAGTGGCCCGGATCAGGCCGAAGACACGCTTTATACCTTGTTGGTCTCCCGCTGTTTTGCTGCGTACACCCGCATCTTGGCCGTCTCGCCGTATTTTGTGCCCGACGCCACACTGCAAATGGCGCTGACCTTGGCGGCTAGGCGCGGCGTCACTGTTGATTTGTTACTGCCCCGCAAGTCCAATCACCACTTGGCCGACATGGCGCGTTACGCTGCACTCAGAGAACTGTCGGCAGCAGGGGCTCGTGTGTGGTTACTGCCTCACATGATCCATGCCAAGGCGGTGGTCATTGACGACGAAATCGCCTTGGCAGGATCAGCCAACTTGGATGAACGCAGTCTTTTTTTGAATTACGAAGTGATGGTGGGCTTTTACAACCCCAGGGACATTGAACAATTTGCACAATGGATTGAGCGCCATCGCCAAGGTGCGCAACTGTATAACGCTCAGCCCCCCGGCGTGATGAGGGAATTGGGGGAAGGCATGGTGCGGTGGTTGGCCTTTCAGCTTTGAAGCTCACAGGGCTTTCAACCAACTGCGTCGAATGAAAAACTGCACCATTACGGCGACAACGCCATTGAGCAACAACGCCTCGCTCACGCCAAGCAGGTGCACGGCAAGCCCTGTAACCAAACTGCCCAAAGCCATCCCGCCGCGCATGGCGAGCATGAACATGCTGACACTCTGACCGCGAATACGCTCGGGCGCATGGGTTTGCAAAAGACCATTGGCCGAGGCATTGCTGGCCGTCATGGCCACACCGGCCAACACCAGCAAGGCCGGCAAACCCCAAGCCCAAGGGTTGAGAGCGGCAAGCATGACGATGACACCGTAACTGATGGCAAAACCGGCACTGATGAAGCGTCGGTCACTGTTGGGATCCACCGCGAGCAAGCCTGAACCGCCAATCAGTCCCCCCACACCAAACGCCCCCAGCGCCGTACTGAACTGCCCTGCACCGCCATGAAAAACATCTTTCACCAGCAAAGGACAAAAGGTGATGAGTGGGGCGCACAGCGAAGCGGTCACAAACACGGTTTGCAAGGCACCGCGTAATTGGGGCTCGTGAATCACCTCACGCACACTGGCCCAAAGAGCGGCGCCATCCCAACGGCTCGACTCGGACTCGGCGACCGCACTCATCTTTCGCGGCAAGATCCACACGGCCACCAAAATGAAGGGCACATAAGACAAAGCGCTGACCGCAAACGCGCCCACAATACCCACACCGGCCATCAACACCCCAGCCAGTGCAGGCCCCAGAATGCGCGACAAATTGAACTGCGTGGAGTTCAGCGCAATCCCCGTGGCAATTTGGTCACGCTCGACAATACTTGGCACGATCGACTGAAACGATGGCATCGAAAGTGCATCAGTCACACCCACCACCAAGGACAACACAATCACCACCCAAGGCTGGGCGGAGCCGTTCAGCAACAGCACCACCAACACCATGGGGCAAAGCATCTGGATTGATTGAAAAAAAGCAATGACGCGCCTTCGATCTGATCGATCTGCCAGAGCACCCCCGACTAAGGTGAGTAGCAGCACTGGCGCACCAAGGGCAAACGCATCCAACCCCAGCAGAAATGGAGATGCGCCTAAACTGAGCAACAACCACGGCTGCGCCATCTGCTGCGCCCAAGTGCCAATGTTGGCCAGCAGGCTGGCAAACCAAAACGTACCAAACCGCCGCGTGCGAAGCAACGCAAGAGATTGTCGAATGTGAATGGTTCGCATAGAAACAGAAACTGTACTCCTTCGCAGTGCATCATTCGCCGTCAATAATTCAACTGCCCCCAAGCCTTCTCCAGCCTTTTGATGCTGACGGGCTGCGGGGTGCGCAATTCTTGCGCGAAAAAGCTCACGCGCAGTTCTTCCAGTAGCCAGCGAAACTCCAGCATGCGGGCGTCTTGCGCGCCTTTGCGCTCGGCCACCAGACGCCAGTAGCGTTGCTCTTGTGGCTTGAGTTCTGCCAGTCGCAAGGCGTCGCGGGCGGGGTCGGCGCGGTATTTGTCCAGCCGCAGGGTGATGGCTTTGAGGTAGCGGGCGTAATGCTGCAACTGCGGCCAAGGGGTGGCAGGCATGAAGTTTTTTAGCACCAGGCGTTGCAGTTGCTGGCTGCAGTCTGCGGTGACGTCTGGCGCGTTTTTGGTGTCCTTGATCTTGCGAGTGGCGGCGCCAAACTCAAGCAAGATGGTGCCTGCCAGACGGGCAACTTCGTTGGCAATCAGGGTCAGGCGCCCCCGGCCCTCGTCGATCCGGCGCTTGAAAGTGATCTCGTCGTTGGGCAACGGGTCGAGCAAGAAGGCTCGGTCCAGCGCCACGTCGATGATCTGGGTTTTCAGCTCATCGGCCGTGCCCAGCGGCATGTAGGCCACCGCCATTTTTTGCAGGTCAGGGATGTTTTTCTCAAGGTATTTGAGCGCGTCTTTGATCTGCAACGCAAACAGACGGCGCAGGCCGGCGCGGTTTTTGGTGGCGGCCACTTCGGGTTCGTCAAACACCTCTATCGTGACGGCGTCGCCCATGTCCACCACCGCGGGGAAGCCGATCAGGGTCTGGCCGCCTTTGCTGATTTCCATCAGCTCGGGGAGTTCACCGAAGGTCCAGGTGGTGTATTTCTGGGGGGTGATCGCGGTGGGTTTGGCTTCGATTTTTGAAGAATTCTGTACTCGGGGGAAATTGAGGTCAGAGCCCGAGTTTCGTTGCGAAAAATCGGGATCTGACCCAAATTTTTTGGCGATTACCCCATTTGATTTGGGATTCTCCACCGATTCAGTCTTAGCCACTCTCAGCTGCGCCAGCGCCTGAAACGCACCACGGGCTTTGGCCCCCAGGTCGCCTTTCAAGGCGCCGAGGTTGCGGCCCATGCCCATTTGGCGGCCGTGTTCGTCGACCACGCACAGGTTCATGAACAAATGCGGGCTGAGCATTTCGTGTTTGAAATCAGTGCGCTTGATGTCCAGGCTGGTTTCGTCGCGGGCTTTTTTTAGCAGCACATCGGTCAATGAGCCGCTGCCAAACAACTCAGGCACCGACAACTCAGCGGCGATGCGCGCGGCCGATTCGGGCAACGGCACAAAGCGTGTGCGCGGGCGCTGCGGCAGGCTTTTCAGCAGGGCCTGAATTTTGTCTTTGAGCAGGCCGGGTACCAGCCATTCACAGCGGTCTTCGCTCACTTGGTTCAGCACAAACAGCGGCACGGTCACGGTCACACCGTCGCGCGCGTCGCCCGGTTCGTGCAAGTAGATGGCGCTGCAATCGGTGCCACCCAGTCGAATCTGTTTGGGGAAGGCTTGCGTGGTGATGCCTGCGGCCTCGTGGCGCATCAGCTCTTCGCGACTGAGCATCAGCAGGTGCGGCTGCCGGACGCTCTCGGCACGGTACCAGTTCTCCAGCAAACGGCCGCTGCACACATCAGCGGGGATTTGTTGGTCGTAAAAGGCGTAAATCAGCTCGTCGTCCACCAGCACGTCTTGCCGACGCGACTTGTGCTCAAGCTCTTCGACCTTGGCGATCATCTTGTGGTTGCCAGCCAAAAACGGCAACTTGGTTTCCCACTGATTGCCCACCAGCGCTTCGCGAATGAAAATGTCGCGCGCGCCGTGCAAGTCCACCCGGCTGTAGGGCGTGCGCCGGCCGTTGTAGACCACCAGGCCATACAGCGTGGCGCGCTCCAGGGCGACGACTTCGGCCGATTTCTTTTCCCAATGCGGGTCGAGCAGCTGTTTCTTTAACAGGTGCGCGCCCACCTGTTCCAGCCAAGTCGGCTCAATGGCGGCAATGCCCCGGCCAAACAGGCGCGTGGTTTCCACCAGCTCAGCTACCACGATCCAGCGGCCCGGTTTTTTACTCAGGTGCGCACCGGGGTGTTTGTGAAACTTGATGCCGCGCGCGCCCAAATAGGCTTCTTCGTCCTCCAGTTTGTAGCCCACGTTGCCCAACAATCCAGACAGCATGGACAGGTGCAACTGCTCATAAGTGGCGGGCTGCGTATTGATGCGCCAGCGGTGCTCGGTCACCACCGTGAGCAGCTGGGTGTGGGTGTCGCGCCATTCGCGCACGCGGCGAATGTTGATGAAGTTTTGCCGCAGCAGTTGCTCGTATTGGCGGTTACTCAGCTTGTGCGTTGCGTCATGGCCGCCACGAGCGTCATTAATCCATTTCCAAAGCCTGAGGTAGCCGCTGAATTCGCTTTTGTCGTCGTCAAACTTGGCGTGCTGCTGGTCGGCCTGGGCTTGCGCCTCCATGGGGCGGTCGCGCACGTCTTGCACCGACATGGCGCTGGCGATGATCAGCACTTCGTCCAGCGCGTTGCGGTGGCGCGCTTCCAAAATCATGCGACCCACACGCGGGTCCAGAGGCAATCGCGACAGCTCTTGGCCAATTTGCGTCAGCTCGTTGGCCTCGTCCACCGCGCCCAGCTCGGCCAGCAGCTGGTAGCCGTCTGTGATGGCGCGACTCGACGGTTCTTCAATGAACGGAAAGTCTTCGACTACACCCAGGTGCAGCGACTTCATACGCAAGATCACGCCCGCCAATGACGAACGCAAAATTTCCGGGTCGGTAAAGCGCGGGCGACCGGTAAAGTCTTTTTCGTCATACAGGCGTATGCAAATGCCGTCAGCCACCCGGCCGCAGCGGCCCGCCCGCTGGTTGGCCGCAGCTTGGCTGATGGGCTCGACCATCAGCTGCTCGACCTTGCTACGCAGGCTGTAGCGCTTGACGCGTGCGGTTCCGGCGTCTATCACGTAGCGGATGCCAGGCACAGTAAGCGAGGTTTCGGCCACGTTGGTGGCCAGCACAATGCGCCGACCGGTGTGGCCGTCAAAAATGCGGTCTTGCTCGGCTTGCGACAGGCGGGCAAACAGCGGCAGCACTTCGGCGTTGCGGGTCCAAGCGTTGTGCGATAGGTGTTTGCGCAAGTGGTCAGCGGCTTCGCGGATTTCGCGCTCGCCGGGTAAGAACACCAAAATATCGCCCCCTGCCCCTCCTGCCCAGAGTTCATCCACCCCGTCTGCAATGGCAGCGTTCAAGTCGTAGTCACGGGACTCTTCAAACGGGCGCCAACGCATCTCGACCGGAAAGGTCCGGCCAGAGACCATGATCACCGGGGCCGGGCCATTTTTGGAAGCAAAGTGCCGTGCAAAGCGGTCGGCGTCGATGGTGGCCGAGGTGACGACGATCTTTAGGTCAGGCCTGCGCGGCAAGATCTGGCGCAGGTAACCCAGCAAAAAGTCAATGTTCAGGCTGCGTTCGTGCGCCTCGTCGATGATGATGGTGTCATAGGCCTGCAGCAGCGGGTCGTTCTGCGTCTCGGCCAGCAAAATGCCGTCGGTCATCAGCTTGACCGAGGTGTCCTTGCTCAAACGGTCCTGGAACCGCACCTTAAAACCCACCACATCACCCAGTGTGGTCTTGAGCTCTTCGGCGATACGCTTGGCCACAGAGCTGGCGGCAATGCGCCGCGGCTGGGTGTGTCCAATCAATCGGCCTTTTTCGCCAGGCTTGGCGTTGATCTTGCCGCGCCCCAGCGCCAGGGCGATCTTGGGCAGCTGCGTGGTCTTGCCCGAACCGGTCTCGCCGCAGACAATGATGACCTGGTTCTGGGTCAGCGCATCCATGATCTCCTGGCGTTTGCCAGAGACAGGAAGGCTTTCAGGGAATTCAATAACCAAGGTCTGAGAGGGATGGGAGGGATGGGGCGAAGTCACGAGGCTATTATCCCACGGCACGTATTCACGTGCTACACTTATTCATGTGAACTTTCTACCCGGAGATGCATCATGACCAATTTGACCATTGCACTCGACGAAAATCTCGTAAAACAGGCCCGGATCAAAGCGATCCAAGAAGGAACTTCGTTGAGTGCTAAGGTACGTGAATTGCTGTCGCTTTATGTCCGGCAAGACATGCCGACAGCGCCTGTCGTGATCCCCAAATTGCCCACCGGCGGCAGCGGCGGTTTACAGCCTGGCATCGACCCCTACAGCAACCGTTCTATGTTCGATGCCATGGACGCTGCTGAATACAAATTTCGGGCATGACTCCCGACGTCAATCTGTTGGTCGCCGCCATGCGGGTGGATCACCCGCACCACGCCCTCGCCTTTACCCATTTGCAAGTGCAATTGCAAATTGCGTCAAAACGTCCTACGACGCCAGCCATCGTCTTATTGGGGCCCGTCGTCTCCGGCTTTATTCGTATCGTAACGAACGCGCAAATTTTCGTCCTACCCAGCTCTTTGCTGCAGGCCATGGATTTTGTAGATGCGCTACTCACATCACCTGGTGTGGTTTTTCAGGCTGCAGGCAGCCAGTGGCCTGGCTTCAGAGATTTATGTCTTCAAGCCGCTGTCACGCCCAATTTGGTTTTCAATGCGTGGATCGCTGCCTCTGCTTTGCAGTTGGGCGAGGTTGTTCACTCGTTTGACCGTGACTTCAAAAAACTCCTCCCCTCCGACAACCTCTATTTGTTAAGTCGCTAGCCCATGTCCACTGTTTTCAATTTCACCTTCGTGCCCTGGTTCCGCTCGGTCGCGCCCTACATCCACATGCACCGGGGCAAGACCTTTGTGGTGGGCATTGCGGGCGAAGCCATTGCCGCAGGCAAGTTGCAAAACCTGGCGCAAGACTTGGCGCTGATCCAAAGCATGGGCGTAAAGATCGTCCTGGTGCACGGCTTTCGACCGCAGGTGAACGAGCAGCTGGCCGCCAAAGGCCATGCGCCGCAATACTCCCACGGCATCCGCGTGACCGACAGCGTGGCGCTGGACTGTGCCCAAGAGGCTGCGGGCCAACTGCGCTACGAGATCGAAGCCGCGTTCAGCCAGGGCCTGCCCAACACCCCCATGGCCGGCTCCACGGTACGGGTGATTTCAGGCAACTTCATCACCGCGCGACCGGTCGGCATAGTGGACGGCGTAGACTTTCAGCACTCCGGGCTGGTGCGCAAGGTGGACGTGGACGGCATCATGCGCACGCTCGACATGGGCGCGATGGTGCTGCTCTCGCCATTTGGCTTCTCGCCCACCGGCGAGGCCTTTAATCTGACCATGGAAGAAGTGGCCACCAGCGTGGCCGCCGAGTTACAGGCCGACAAGCTGATCTTTTTGACCGAGACGCCGGGTATCCGCATCAAACCGCATGAGCCTGAAGGCGAAGACAACCCAATTGACACCGAGCTGCCACTCGCAGCGGCCAAGCAGTTGCTGGCCTCGCTGCCCAGTCCGACCCAACCGACGGACACGGCGTTTTATTTGCAGCATTGCGTCAAAGCCTGCGAAGAAGGTGTGGAGCGCTCACACATTCTGTCGTTCAGCGTCGATGGCGCTTTGCTGCTGGAGATTTATGTGCACGACGGCATTGGCACCATGGTGGTCGACGAAAAACTCGAAGAGTTGCGCGAAGCCACGGCTGACGACGTGGGCGGCATCTTGCAGCTGATTGAGCCGTTTGAAAAAGACGGCTCCTTGGTCAAACGTGACCGCACCGAGATTGAGCGCGATGTGGACCACTACACCATCATCGACCACGACGGCGTGATCTTTGCCTGCGCAGCGCTCTACCCCTACCCCGAAGCCAAAACGGCCGAGATGGCGGCGCTGACCGTGTCGCCCCAGTCACAAGGCCAAGGCGATGGCGAGAAAATTTTGAAGCGTGTGGAGCAACGCGCCCGCGCCATGGGCCTGAAAAGCATCTTTGTGCTGACCACGCGCACCATGCATTGGTTCATCAAACGCGGCTTTGTGCAGATGGAACCGGACTGGCTGCCCGAAGCGCGTAAGCGCAAATACAACTGGGACCGCAAGAGTCTGGTGCTGGTCAAAAAACTCTGATGCGCCCTGGCGCAAAGCACCCGGACGTGAGACCCGCAGCGAACGCGGGTCTCAGTTCATCATTCAAGCGAGCTTGATTTCGACAGGGATGTTGCCCCGTGTGGCATTGGAATAAGGGCAGACCAGATGCGCAGCGTCCACCAAAGCCTGCGCTTGCTCAGTGGGCATGCCTGGCAAGTGAACAGTCAAACGCGCGGCAATGCCGTAAGCACCTGGAGTAGGACCCAGATCGACTTGGGCATCCACCGCCACTTCGGCCGGCAAACTGACTTTGGTGCGCGCCGCCACCGCTTTGAGTGCGCCGATGAAGCAAGCCGAATAGCCTGCGGCAAACAACTGCTCGGGGTTGGTGCCATCGCCCGCTGAGCCGGGTGGCGTGTGGCGCACGCTCAGGCGGCCATCGTCCGAACGCGATTCGCCGTCGCGCCCTCCGGTGGTGTGAACTCGGGCGGTATAGAGAACTTTTTCAAGCGTGGTGGTCATGATCATCTTTCATGGGAGTGGAGGAAAGGGGTGCGCGCAATTGGTCTCGCAGTCGCTGAATGCGCTGCGTCAATTCTGAAATTTCGGACACATCACAGGCCACAGACTCGATCAGGCAAGCGGGTATGCGAGCCGCAGGTTGTTTGAGTTTTTTTCCATCGGAGGTCAAGCTCACCAACACACGGCGCTCGTCTTGTGCATCTCGCTGGCGAGTCACCAGCGCAGCGCCTTCCAAGCGCTTAAGCAAGGGGGTGAGCGTGCCGGAGTCCAGCGCCAGCTTGGCGCCCAAATCCGATACGGCTTGCTGATCGGTTTCCCACAAGGCCAACATCACCAGGTATTGCGGGTAGGTCAAGCCCAATTCGCCAAGCATGGGCTTGTACAGCTTGGTCATGGCCAGTGACGTGGAATACAGGGCAAAACACAACTGGTGATCCAGTCGTTGTAAGTTGGCCAAGGCCAATACTTTTCTTTTCATGGTCAGCTCATCCTTGAAATGCCAGAGGGCTTTTGAAAGCACATTGCTTTGAAATATTTCATCCATTTAAATTGTACACAATTCGATTGCGTACAATTTAATAAGTCTAAAAAAGGCCGTTTTAAACGGCCTTTACAAATACAGCACCCTGGCTACAGATCAGCGCTGGCGCCAAGTTTTGAAGCTGATCACCACGGCGATCAGCCCAAAACCCACAAAGCAGACGAACGACCAATTGGCGATCGAGCCACCGAGAAAGGTCCAGTCCACTTTGACGCAATCACCACTGCCCTTGAACACCAAGGGGATCACACGCTGCAGCGGGAAATTCTCGATCATGCCGTACAGATC
>CANGDZ010000026.1 GCA_947452785.1 Comamonadaceae bacterium
ATGCCCGACTCGTCGATCATGCGCACCAGCGCTTCGGTCAGGTAGCTGGTCGAGGTGGCGGGCTTGCCGATGCAAGGCATACCGGCTAAGAAGGTCGGCGCGAATTTTTCGAGCAGGCCCCAAACCGGGAAGTTGAAGGCATTGATGTGCACCGCCACACCGCGGCGTGGCACCAAAATGTGCGTGCCGGCAAAGGTGTTTTTCTTGCCCAGTTGCGTGACCGGGCCTTCGTGGATCAAGTTGCCGCTGGGCAGCTCGCTGTTGCCCATGCCGGCGTAGGCAAACAAGGTGCCGGTGCCGCCTTCGATGTCGACCCAACTGTCCACGCGGGTTGCGCCCGTATGGGCCGAGATGGCATACAACTCTTCTTTGCGCTCTCCCAGGTATTTGGCCAGGGCCTTGAGGGCGTTGGCACGCTGCTGAAAATCCAGGGCCAGCATGCCGGTCAAGCCTGTGGCGCGGGCAAAGTGCAGGGCCTCGGCAAAGTCTAGGCTGTCCGCATGGGCATGGGCCACCACAGAACCGTTGATGGCGCTGTGCAAAGGCGCTGCGGCTTGGCTGCCGATCCAGCGGCCGCCGATGAAACTTTGAAGTACTTGGGTCATGATGAGTTGGGCTGTACAAATAGAACAAGAACGTACTCGGAATAATTAACCGACCGAGCAGACTGGAAATATTATGCATGTTTCAGACTGGATTGCCCATGTTTTCATGCGCAATCAGACCTGTTTCATCCAGAATAAAGGGTTTACCCTTTGTTCTGAGTTGCCTTTTGCGCGCGTGGATCGTCGATCCGTGAGTCCAAGCCAAAAGTTCAAAAAACCCCCATCTGGAGGCCTTGGTTAATTTAAGTCTGCACGCCAACTCACATGCGCAGCAACAATCCGCCAGCCTTCGTTCCTTCCTTCGGATCCAAGTTTGACTTTGCAGGCCATTTCGCGGGTTTCCTGCAAATTGGAACTCCGTTTTTGCTGCAGCAAAATCGTTGCCGGTTTGGATAATTCACGCAAAAAAAAGCGGCTTAAGGAGCCGCTGTGGGTTAAAGTTTTTACAGATTTGCCATTCTGAATTTCCAGAAAATTTATTTCTGAAACCGTTAGATCGGCAATTGGCGAGCCAGATTGCTGCGAACCCAAGTGCTATAGCCGCTGGCCGTGGCCTTCATCGTCCATGCTTGAAAGGCTGGGTCGGCATAGATGGCATCCGTACACTTGCCGTACGCTTCATAGTTGTCGAAACGCGTCGCAAACACCATGTTGCCAATTTCACCGGCAGAAACAGACCACACAGAAACATCGGCCCCGTGCTTGCGCCATATGACGGCAGCCTCCGTCACAATCGCCAACATTTGCGCCATGTCTGCGCCAGGATTCGGCTTGAATACGGCTTGTGAAATCATTTGCGTCATAGAGTCATCCTTGGTTAGTTTTACCGGACTTCAAATGAAGTAGGGTCGTTAATTGGATGCCAAAATTTTTATAATTGATATGGGTCAAGCTAAGAAATAAGTAAGGTTTACCCTAGGACTATCGCTGTGCGGGCATCGCCAACATTGCTTTGAGTTGGCGGCTTGATCCATGTCAATGTTGCAATCTAACTAAGGGAATGCCCATGCTTGAATAACTTCAAAATCTCTATACATTGAATTGAGGTCAACCACATGCAAAGGATTTCGCCATGAAGACCATCAGCCAATTCTTAGACCAAAGCAAAGGGCCCATTTATTCTGTCGGCCCGGATGCCACTGTAAGAGAAGCCCTGGAGATCATGGCGCAGCACAACATAGGTGCGCTATTGGTTTTGGATGGCCAGTCATTGGCGGGCATATTTTCAGAGCGTGACTATGCCCGTAAAGTAGCCCTCAAAGGCAAGAGCAGCAGCGATGCCTTGGTCAAAGACATCATGACCACGAAGGTCATCACTATCGATACGCGCCACACTATTGATCAGTGCATGCAAATCATGACGGACAACCACATCAGGCACTTGCCTATCGTCAACGGCCACATCGTGCTGGGTTTAATTTCAATTGGCGATGTGGTTCGCGAAATGATTGCGTATCAAAAAACCATGATCGAACAATTACAGAGTTATATCGCTGGCTAAAAATTTAACAAGAGAATGGCTCCTGTCGACTTCAAGTTGAGACATTCAAAATTGCGTAAATTGATCAGGGGGATATGAGATGTATCAAAAAATCATTCTGGCCTACGACGGATCAATTGAAAGCCAGCAAGCTCTACTCAATTGCAAAGACCTGTCTCAATGGGAGCATGCCAAGGTTCATTTGCTCTCCGTGGTTCCGTACGATTCAATTGCCATGGGTTATGAAACTTCCTACTACAACGAGCAACAAGAAAAAATTGACGAAAGTCGCTACTTAGAAATACTGGGTGAAGGTGTTGAGCAATTGAACAAGGCCGGCATTGATGCCACTGGCGAGTTGCTCAAAGGTGATGCAGTGGATCAACTCGTTGAATACGCGCACAGCGTTAGCGCCGACCTGATCATGCTGGGCCACAAGCATCGTGAAAATTGGCTAGAGCGTTGGTGGAGTGGCTCTATTCCTAAGGCCTTGATTGAGCACGCGCCTTGCAGTGTCTTAGTGGTCATCATCAAATAAATTCGATGCTGCACTTTTAACAAATTCAATGTGGTGATTTGTCTTTTTCAGTCGCGTTATTTGCGCCCGATTGAGGCTCATCTGTCTTGCGATCACCCTGCACTTCTTTGAATAGGCAAAAATTCACTGCAGGAGATTTTTTTATAAGTGTTTATGACCCCTTGCTATCGAAGGGCATCAGCGCTTGCAATCAACCTCATGAGATGCGCTCAATCGCAAGCCAAAGCCAGCAAACCTGTCGCCGTATTGGAAATCGGGATGTGATAATTGCTGTGCACCTTGCGCACGGTGGGCGAGCCCACCGTCAAGGCCGCGCGCATGGCCAGCCACATCAGCAACTCCACACCTTGGGTGCCGGTTTTATCCACCAGTTCATGCACGCTGAACTGCGTGGCCCATTCCGGGTTGGTCAGCAAACTGTCCATGAACTGCAAATCAAACGCCTTGTTGATGTGACCGGCTCGCTCACCGTCAAGCTGATGGCTCAAACCGCCCGAGGCGATCACGGCGACTTTTTTGTCACTGGACCAGGACGCAATCGCCTCGCCCACCGCTTTGCCCAAGGCATAGGTACGCTTGGCCGATGGCAGCGGAAACTGCACCGTGTTGATGCAGACGGGCACCACGGTGACCGGGCATTCACCTTCGGGCCAAAACAGCTTGAGCGGCAAGGTGCAGGCATGGTCCACCAGCATTTCTTGGCAAGTGGTCACATCAAAGTCTTGTTCCATCAAGGTGTTAATCAGATGCCATGACAGATCGGTTTCGCCCTTGAAGGGTGGCAGCGTCGGGATGCCCCAGCCTTCGTCGGCATTGTTGTACTGCGGCGCCGCGCCCACCGCAAAAGTGGGCATTTTGTCGAGAAAAAAATTCAACCCGTGGTCGTTGTAGAACATGACCACCACATCAGGCTTGACCTCGGATAGCCATTGGTGAATGGGCGGAAAGCCGTCAAAAAATGGTTTCCAGTAAGGCTCTTGTTGCACGCCTTTGTGGATGGCACCGCCAATGGCGGGAATGTGCGATGTGGCCAAGCCACCAATGAGTTTGGCCATGGATCAGTCCTTGGAGTCTTTAGCGGCTGCGCGGAGCTTGGCTTGAAAATCTGCTTTGCTCATGCCGGTTTGCTGCGCGCCGATGTCTTGCATGTCGAAGCCAAAAATACCAGCAAACTTGGCCAGGTAATACGCGTTGCCCCCGGCAGCAATCAGTTCCAACACCTGGCGCGAGCGAATGGCGGCGGCTTGCGGCGGGGTCAAACCGTATTCGCGCATATAGGCCTCTTCGTCGCTTTGGAAGGCGACGCGATTCGCCGCCGAATTGAACGAGAAACACATTTTGTTCAAGGCGTAGCCCTTTTGGGCCTGCTCGCCGTCAAACGGCGTGGTACCGGGAATGGGAGGGTTGCGCATGGTCAGTCCTGACAGAGACGGGAATTTCTTGCAGTATGGGCAAACTATTGCATAAAATAAACTGATGTTTCTTCATATAAATCATGAGTAAATTAGATTGGTTAGACTTGGATGTGAAGCTCTTGAGGCTACTGGTCACGGTGGTGCAGACCGGCTCCATCACGCGGGCCGCGCAACAGCTGGGGGTGACGCAATCGGCCGTCAGCCACCTGCTAGAAAAATTGCGCGCCATCACCGCTGATCCTTTGTTTGTGAAATCTGGGCGCGGCATCGTCGCCACCGCGCGCGCTTTGGCGCTGGCTGAGCAGGCCAAGGGCTTACTGGACCAACTGCACGGTTTTGTGCAAACGGGGACGTTTGAGCCGGCCACACTGAACCAGTGCATCACCATTGCCGCCAATGATTTGCAGCGGGACTTGTTGCTGCCAGCGCTGCTGCAGCGGATCCAAAACCAGGCCCCCGGCGTGAGCTTGCGCGTGATCCCCTCAGACATACCCAGCGCCGAGATGCTGCGCTCAGGGCAATGCCAATTGCTGCTCAGCCCCCGCCCACCCGAGGGCAGCGACATCGTGCACAAACGTTTGTTCACCGACCGCTACCGTGTGTTTTACGACCCAACCCAACGCCCAGTCCCAGACACGGCCAAAGCCTATTTGGCCAGCGAGCATGTGACCGTGATTTACAGCGCCGAGCGCGGTCTGGACATTGACCAGACATTGAGCGAGCAAGGCGTGCAGCGCCGCTTTGCCGTGACAGTGACCAGCTTTGCCGGCATTGCCGCCTTCATCAATGGCTCGACGCGGCTGGCCACTTTGCCCGGCTTGTTGCGCCAAGGCCTGCTGCGCGGTTTGGCCGATGCGCCAGTTCCGGTCAAAACCCCGCCCATGCCGATGTATGCGATTTGGCATTTACGCCACCAGCAAGACCCCCTGCACCGCTGGCTGCGCCAGCAACTTTTTGCGGTAGTCCAACCGCCCTCGGCCACTTGAAGCAGGCAGGGACCTCAACAAATTCCCCGCCTGCAGACTCGGCGCCAAAGTGCCACAATCACTGCTGCATGAATGCCCTGACCCGCCCTCTTCAGCTTGCCACACGGCGACAAAGTACCCGCCGATATTCCCTTCCTTGTGCGCACGCAGGGCTGGCGCTGGCCGCCATGGTATTTAGCGGCCTGAGCGCCGTAGCTTCTGAGACCGCACCCCAAGAAGGCTGGCGCATCATGACCGAGCGCAGCTTGGGCAATTGCATCGCCTGCCATGCCCTGCCGGGTCAAACCGGCGTGCTCAGCAGCTTTGGCCCCTCGTTGCAAGGCGTCGGCGCGCGCTACACCGCAGCGCAATTGCAGCAATGGGTGGTGGACGCCAGGCAGATCCATGCGCAAACCTTGATGCCTCCTTTTGGTACTGCCCAGGGGCTGAACCGCGTCGCCAACGCGCAAGCCTTGCTGACGCCTGAGCAGATCACGCAAGTGCTCGCCATGCTGGCGCAGTGGCGTTGACAATGGTCATGAGCATGAACAATCGCATGAGCTCAGAGTTTTTAATTTCATCCACACTGGGACGGCGCGATTGCTTGCGACTGGCCGCCTCTTCGCTGCTCAGCGCCCCCGCGTGGGCCCAAGACGGCGCCGCGCCAGAAAGCGCCTTGGCCCAATCGCTCAGGCAAAAAAACTGGTCAAGTGAAGGGATTGCCTTGGAGTTTCCCGCCCTGGCCGACACCGGCAATGCCGTGCCTTTAGAAACACGCATCCAAGCGCCGCAGGGTTTAACGTTATCCAAGTTGGAAATCATCCTGCCGGAAAACCCGAACCCCATCGCGCTGGAACTGCAGTTACCGCAGCCCACCGAGCGCTTTGTCTTCAGCACCCGGCTGCGGCTGGCGGCTTCGCAATCGATCTGGGTCGTCGTCACTTACAGCGACGCCAGCCAGCGTGCGCGCAGTGCAGCCACGGTCATCACTTCCACCGCCTGTTTGGACGGGACCTAACGCATGGCTCCTCCTATTTTATCGCGCCTGAGTTTCAGCGGCGAGGTGCGAGCTGGCCGCACGATTGAGGCGCGCTGGATTTGCAACCACCCGATGGAGACTGGCTTTCGCGTGGACGACGCGGGCCAGCGCATTGCCCGCCACATCATCACCCTGGTCCAATGTCGACTCAACGGCCAGTTGATCTTGCAAGCCACGCCCGGCACAGGCTGGTCTTCCCCCGCTTACCTGGCTTTCTCGCTGGTCGTGCCTGAACAAGGCGGTACGGTCGTGGTGAGTTGGCTGGACGACCAAGGCACGCAAGGCCAGGTGGGAAAACGCTTGGTGCTGTTGCCATGAAGCCCTGGCGCTTTTGGGTGGTGCTGTGCGCATTGGTGCTGCCGCTGCTGGTGCCAGCGCATGAAAAATCACCAGTGCAACCGCAAACCCCAGTACAAAACCAAACCACAGCACCTTGGCCGACCACCGCCAATCTGAGTGGCCTGGCTTTTTTACCGCCAGGCCTCAAAGCCCTGAACAACGACCCGGGCAGCAACCCCATCAGCCTGTGGCTGGACCGGGGTGCGCTGGCCTGGACGGATACTGCAAGTGGCTCCAGCTGCGCCAGCTGCCACGGCAAAGTGGAAACGCTGCGACAGGCCGTGGTCACCTACCCCCGCTTGGCGGCGGATGGCAAACGCTTGCTCAATCTTGAAGACCAAATCCAAGCCTGTCGCACGCGCAGCGGCAAAGCCGCGCAGACAGGCAGCGTAGAAAACGAAGAGGTGTTGGCCTTGAGCGCTTTGTTGCACCAGACCGCGAAGGGCCTGACCTGGGAAGTGAAAGCGCCCGCAGCCAAAGCGGCTGAACACGCCGCTTGGCAGGCGCACCTGAACCAGGGTGCCAGCTTGTTTGCGCAGCGCGTGGGCCGCATGAACCTGTCTTGTCAGCACTGCCACGACCAGAATATCGGTCGCCAACTGCGCGCCGACGTCATCAGCCCCGGCCACCCCACCGGCTTTCCGGTATACCGCCTGAGCTGGCAAGGCCTGGGCTCGGTCGAGCGGCGCCTGCGTGCTTGCTTTTCTGGCGTGCAAGCGCAGATGCCGCCACCCGGCGACCCGGTGCTGCGCGACCTGGAGCTGTATTTGAAAGTCCGCGCCAGCGGCATGCCGCTGGACGGACCATCGATCCGGCGCTAAAGGATCAGGCGCTGTAACCCGCCGGCACCTTAGCCCGCGCTCTTAGACAAAAGTAAAGCCGTGGTTCTTCAGCGGCAAGTGGCGCACCGGCTGACCGGTGGCCGCATAAATAGCGTTCATCACTGCGGGCGCGACCACGCTGATGGTCGGCTCGCCCACCCCGCCCCAGAAGTCATAGGTCGGTACCACCACCGATTCGACCTTGGGCATTTGCGGCAAGCGCATGAGTTGGTAAGTGTCAAAGTTCTTTTGCGCAATCCGGCCGTTCTCCACCGTGCACTCGCCATAGAACACCGCACTCAAGCCAAAGGCCACAGAGCCCTCAATTTGCGCTGCGATTTGCCCCGGGTTGACCGCGTGACCACAGTTGGTCACCAAAACCATGCGATGCACTTTGAGTTCTTTGTTCTTGCCCACCGACACCTCGGCCACCGCCGCAGAGTAGCCCGCGTAACCCATGAAATGGGCGATGCCCCGGTGCCTGCCTGCAGGCAAAGGCTGGCCCCATTGGCCCTTCTCAGCCGCTGTGTTCAAGACCTCCAAGTGCTTGGGGTGGTTTTGCATCAAAGCGCGGCGAAACTCCAAAGAATCTTTACCCGCAGCCCGCGCCACCTCTTCCATGAAGCATTCCAGGTAGATCGCGTTTTGGTTGGTGTTGACACCGCGCCAAGGCCCGACCGGCACATGCGAGTTGCGAATCGCATATTCGGTCAACAGGTTGGGAATGGTGTAGCCCATTTGGGCGTCGCCCGGATCTTTCCAAAAACCCTGCAACTGGCGCTCGTCCTTGCCGTCTTTGATGGCCGAAGGGTTCACCCAGGCGTTGATCGACTGGCCCGAGACCCGAATGTGCAAACCAGTGAGCTGGCCCTTCTCGTCCAAACCGGCGGCCATTTGGCACTGCGACAGTGGACGGTAAAAGTCGTGCGTCTGGTCTTCTTCGCGGCTCCAGATCAGCTTGATGGGCGTACCCGGAAACTGCTTGGCAATCGCCACCGCCTGGGACACATAGTCTTGCTGCCCCCCGCGGCGGCCAAAGGCACCGCCCAGGTCGGTGATGTAGACCTCGCACTTTTCCAGCGGCAAACCCGACGACTCGGACAACACTGCCAAAGAGGCCTCGGCATTTTGGCTGGGCACCCAAACCTCGGCTTTGTCAGCCGTGATCAAGGCGGTGCAGTTGTTCGGCTCCAGCGGCGAGTGGGCGAGAAACGGCGTGCTGTACAGCGCTTCCACTTTTTTAGCAGCACCCGCAATCGCTTTCACGGCGTCACCTTCTTTGCGTCCGGCGTAGTCACCGGGGGCAGTCAATCCTTCTTTCAGGTGCGCCGCAATCGTGGCGCTGCTGGCTTTAGCATGAGGGCCTTCGTCCCAGACGATGGGCAATTGCGACAAGGCATTTTTGGCGCGCCACCAGGTGTCGGCCACCACGGCCACCGTGGACGCATCCACACGCACCACGCGTTTGACGCCGCGCAGGCTTTTGACCTTGCTGTCGTCAAAGCTCACCATCTTGCCGCCAAACACCGGGCAGTCCATGAGGGCGGCGCACAGCATGCCGTCCAGCTTCACATCCACGCCATAGACCTTGGAGCCGTTGAGCTTGGGGGCTGTGTCCAGGCGCTTGAGCGGTTTGCCCGCCACCTTCCAGGTTCGCGGGTCTTTGAGTTGAATGCTTTTCGCGTCTGGCACGGGCAGCTTGGCCGCTGCGGCAGCCACTTTGCCGTAACTGGTTTTGCGGCCCGATGCGGCGTGGGTGATGATGCTGTCAGACACCGTCAACTCGGCCACCGGCACCTGCCACTCGTTGGCCGCCGCCTGCATGAGCATGATGCGGGCCACCGCTCCGCCCCTGCGCACATAGTCGTGCGAAGTGCGAATGCCGCGACTGCCGCCCGTGCCCATCTCGCCCCAGGCACGCTTGCGCTTCAGGTTCTGGCCGGCAGTGGGCGATTCGGTGGTGACCTTGTTCCAGTCGCATTCCAGCTCTTCGGCCACCAACTGAGCCAAGCCGGTGCGCGTGCCCTGCCCCATCTCGGAGCGGACGATGCGAATCACGCAGGTGTCGTCGGGTTTGATGACGACCCACACGCCCACTTCGGCATCGCCTGCGGCCACGGTTTGGGCCTCAACGGTGGTGGGTGTGAGCATGTTGATGCCCAGCGCCAAGCCGCCACCGGCCAGTGCCGAGGTACCGACAATGAAACTGCGACGCGACAAAGCCTGCAAAGACAAGTCCATGGTTTTGCTGTTGTTCATGGGCATCTCCTTAAGCCGTGATGTGTTGAACCAAGGCGCTCACATCGCCTGCGTCCGCCACCTGCGTGCCCGCCGCCACATGGATGGCGATGCGAATGCGCTGGTAGGTGCCGCAGCGGCAAATGTTGGACATGGCTTCGTCAATGTCCTTGTCAGTCGGCTTGGGTTTGCGTTTGAGCAAGGCCGAAGCGGCCATGATCTGACCCGACTGGCAGTAGCCGCATTGCGGCACATCCACATCGGCCCAGGCTTTTTGAATCGGGTGCGAGCTGTTGGCCGACAAGCCCTCAATGGTGGTGATTTTTTGCCCTGCCACTGCAGAGCCGGGTACAGAGCATGAACGCACCGCCGTACCATTCAGGTGCACCGTGCAGGCCCCGCACTGGGCAATGCCGCAACCGTATTTGGTGCCGGTCATGCCGAGCACTTCGCGCAAGACCCACAACAAGGGCATCTCGGCTTCGGCATCCACGGCATGGACTTTGCCGTTCACATTCAGTTTGTACATGGATACTCCGGGTTCAAAGTGGGCGATTCAAAACCGCTCAATTAAACACAAAGTCAAGCGCCTCGAACAGAGGCTTTTCCCTTTCTAAGTCTTTCCACAGTATCGGACGCGACAGTCTAGTCGCCCGCAATCAATTTGTAATGTTCCAAAGCTGGCGGCCATAGTTCCAGAGCTTTTGGTCGAGGGTGTGGATCGTGGTGTTCATACTTAAGGTTTGAGAAGGTCTTGGCGGTTCGCATGAAGCCACTGGCGGGTTTGGCTGAGCAATTGCTGCGCATGTTTCACGCAGGTGCGCACAGCAGCCGCTTCGATCAAATAGCCAGAATAATCGTTGAGACTTCATTTTTTTCGCAGCCAATCCAGAACCACCCAAACGGCTTGCTCGACCCCCAAAGTCAGGCCTAGCGTCTGGATCATGGTTTGGTGATGCCCTGGGGTGGTGGTGGACGGCCTGTAACCATGGACCATCAAACCCAACATGGCACATTGCATGATGGCTTTGTAGGCGGCACGTCATAAGTCGCAGCAGGCTCGTTGACCATGACGAGTGGTGATTCAGATGTTGGCGCAGGCGCTCTGGCCCAAGCCACCGCTGCTGCCTTGTCATCGTCTGTCAGATTCAACTCGGCCAACTTAGCGCGCACCGCATCGCCACGCTGAATGCGTACGGGCGTCAGGATGAGCTGCCCGCCACGTGCATCCACATCAAAGTATTCAGTCGCCCCGACGGCCTGGTTCAGGCTCTTGGGCAGGCTGAGCTGGTTTTTGGCGGTAATTTTGGCAAGCATGCTTTTATCCCAAAGTAAGGAATCATTACTTTGGCGCAAATCCAGAGATAACCGCAATTGAAATCTGGCGGTATGGTGGGCGCATTCGCTATTCGCTAACAGCGAATTCAGTCAGCGGGCTTTCACCGCAAATAGAAAATTACGCTTGTCTTTGTACCTGCTCGTCCTCCTGCAAAGCCCTGAATGACCGGCCCTGCTCGTCCTTCCACTCCAAGCGCCACCGAATCAGGCAAAGACCTCGGTATCCACTTCGCTGTTGGCCTGCGCGTTGTAGCGGTTGCCGCTGACGCTGCGCTCGTTGATCAGGTCTTCCAAGGCGGCTAGGGTCTCTTGGCTCAGTTTGATTTGGTCGGCGGCCAGATCGTCGCGCAAGTGCGCCACGCTGGTGGTGCCTGGGATCGGAATGATGTGCGCCGCTTTGTGCAGCAGCCAGGCCAGGGCCAGTTGCGCCGGCGTGCAGCCGACCTGATCGGCCAAGGCTTGGTAAGGGGCCAGCAGTTTGTGGTTGCGCGCCGCGTGCTCGGCGGCAAAGCGCGGCATGCTGCGGCGAATGTCTTTGGCGTCCAGCTGCGCAGCATCAATCGGCGAACCGCACAAAAAGCCACGAGCCACCGGGCTGAAGGCCACAAAGGCCGCGCCCAGGTCTTGGCAGGCTTTGAGCACCGCGATTTCGGGGTTGCGGGTCCACAATGAATATTCAGTTTGCACCGCCGCAATCGGGTGCTCGGCATGGGCTTTGCGCAAGGTGCTGGCTGAGACTTCAGACAAGCCAATCGCACGGATCTTGCCTTGGCGCACCAAGTCGGCCATGGCGCCCACGCTCTCTTCGATCGGCACTTGTTTGTCCCAGCGGTGCAAATAGTACAAATCGATGACATCGGTTTGCAAACGACGCAGCGCATCTTCACAGGTTTGTTTGATCGTCGCGGGGCGACCGTCGATCACGCGCACGGGTTTGCCGTCGCCATTCAAGTCCACGCCTTGCATGCCGCATTTGCTGGCCAGGGTGAACGCGTGGCGATGCGATTTAAGCACCTTACCTACCAGGGTTTCGTTGGCGCCAAAGCCATACAGGGCTGCGGTGTCAAACATGGTCACACCGGCGTCCAGCGCGGCGAGCAGCACTTTCTCACCCTGCTCGGCCGAGACCGGGGCGCCATAGGCATGGCTCAGGTTCATGCAGCCAAGGCCCATGGCGGAGACGGTGAAGGGGCCGAGTTGTCGTTGTTTCATGGGGTTATTTTAGGGTCCGTGTCCAGGCCGGCAGTGGGGCCGATTTGTGCAGCACATCCTGGTGCAGCCAGGTGGCGCTTTTGCGCGCGCGCTCGGCCACGGTCTCCAGCGGCAGCTGTTGATAGTCTTCGTTAAAGACTTCAAAGCTGTAATCACCCCGGTAGCCAATGCGGTCCAGGCGCAGCACCAGGTCGGCCAGCTGCTCGCTGTGCACGCCCTCGCCCGGAAACACGCGGAAGGTGCGGGCAGTGCTCATGCGCTCTTCAAACGTCGCGGTCTCTTGCCACATGAAGTCGGACAACTGCACCAAGAAGATCTTGTCCGGGTCGAGTTCTTCAATCGCGTCCAACTCCGTCTTGGCGGCGAAGATATGGAAGGAGTCCAGGCCGATGCCCAGATTGGGGCAGTCGGCGCGGCACACCACGTCCCAGCTGGTGGTGAACTCGTTCACCGTGCGGCCCCAAGACAAGCCTTCGTAAGCGATCTTGATGCCCAGTGGAATGGCCAGCATGGCCAGCTTCTTCAAGTCGGCTGCCAGCTCGTCCAAGTCGTCAGTCGCATGTCGCGAGGTGGACGAACACACCAGCAGCACCTTGCTGCCGGTGGCTGCGCACATCTCCAGCATGGATTTGGCGATGTCGATTTTGTAGTCGTGCAAATGGCCTGACAGACCTTCAAAATCGCGCAGCACCTGAAAGCCCGTGGGCCGCAGGCCGCTGGCTTTGACTGCCGCCACGGCACCCGCCACACCGCCGGGGTGCGTGACCAAATCGCGCGCCATCAGCATGACTTGCGAGAAACCGGCGCCCTTCATGGCCGCCAGCTTGGCCTCCAAAGAGCCGGCCATGGTGATGGTGTCCATGCCGTAACCGGCAATCAGTTGGGGGTTCATGCGCACCGCTTTCAATCTTGTGAAGGGCTTGCGG
This sequence comes from Comamonadaceae bacterium, assembly GCA_947452785.1. Lineage (GTDB taxonomy): Bacteria > Pseudomonadota > Gammaproteobacteria > Burkholderiales > Burkholderiaceae_C > Limnohabitans_A. The sequence goes on from CANGDZ010000026.1 coordinate 12,917, forward strand.
CTTTGTGCACCAGCTCGAACGACACCGAGCCCAGCACGCTGCGGGTGAGCGCGCCACGGTCTTCGGGGTGCAAGGCGGTGGACTCGACAAACTCCACGCCCCGCGCCCTCAAGGTGGCCACAGCGCTGGCCACGTCAGACACGCCAAAGCCCACACGTTGCAGGCATTCAGGGCTTGCGTCGGCGTCGTCCATCCACGGATCGGGCTCGATCAATTGCCACAAGAATTGACCGCAAGGGCTTTTCATCAGCTTGCCTTTGGGCAAGATACCAAAGCGCTCTTCGTCAGGAATCGGTGCAAAGTCGAACATGTGTTCGTAATAGGCCAGCCAGTCGGCGCTGCGTGCCGCGCCGATGTACTGCACCACACCAAAGTAACTCATATCGTCCAGCGCCGGCGGATGCGGATCGACGGTGGGAATGGGTTTGAAGTCGATGTCGTAAATCGAAAACTCGTCCCAACGGTCGACAAAATAAAATCGACTGCCGCCCGGGCCATGGATGGCCGGAATGTGCAGCTCCATGGCCTGCGCATGGCTGGCCACCGACCAGGCCCCCAGCTCGATGCAGCGGCTGTGCGCCTTGAGCGCATCGCGCACGCGAAACGCCACAGCCGAGATCACGGGCTGACCGTCCACGGTCGCACTCACGCGTGCGTCGTCAGGGTTGGCGTTGACCACCAGGTTCATCGCGCCTTGCCGGTACAGCGTGATTTCGCGCGAGCGGTGCCTCGCCACAGGCCGAAAACCCATGGCCTCCAGCACCTGGCCCAGGGCCTGTGGGCGGCTGGTGGCGTACTCGATGAATTCAATGCCGGCAATGCCCAAGCGGTTGGGCATTTCAGGAACCGCTTCGCGGTGGGTGGGGTGCAAGGTCATAGAGAACTCCTGTGCGGTCAAAGCCGTCTAATAACTCAATTGGGCGACACGGCGCAGCACGTCGGGCGTGGTGCTGGGCAGGCCAAAATATTCCAAGTACGCAGGAATTTGTTCAAACAGCATGTCAGAGCCCACCTGCACGCGGCAGCCCCGGTTTTGCGCGGCTTGTAAAAAGGCTGTCATCTCGGTCTTCATCACCACCTCGCCCACAAAGGCGTCAGGGGAAATGCGGCTGATGTCCATGGGCAAAGGGTCGCCCTCATTCATGCCCATGGGCGTGGCGTTGACCACCAAGTTATGCTCCGCCGGGTCATTGGAGCCGGTACGCACATCGATCTGCGGGTAGTTGTCTTTCAAGCGCTTGGCCAGCGCTTCGGCCGAAGCAGTGTTCACATCGAACAGGCTAATCGCTGAAATCTGCGCCCCCGCGAGCGAGGCTGCAATCGCGCAGCCCACGCCGCCGCTGCCGACCACCAGCACGCGTTTGCCGGTCAGATCAAAACCCTTGCGCTGCAAGCCGCGCACAAAACCGGCGCCATCAAACATATCACCCACCAAGCGGCCATCAGCCAAGCGCTTGACCGCATTGCACGCCCCGGCCACGCGCACGGTGGCGGTCACCTCGTCGAGAAAGCCCACGGTGGTGACCTTGTGCGGCATGGTGATCAAGGCGCCACGGATGTTGGTCAAGTGAAAGACCGATTTCAAAAACGCGGGGTAATGTTCAACTTGGCAACCCATGGGCACCACCACCGCATTGATCCCCGCCTCAGCAAAGTACGGGTTGTAAATCATGGGGGATTTGAAGGTGTGCGTCGGGTAGCCGATGTGCGCGATCAGTTCTGTGTTGCCGTTGATCATGAAAAACTTAAAGACTCAGGTTATGCCTTGGCTTGAAACGTGTGGTGAGAACTGGTGATTTAAGCGGCTTGTGCCGCAGAAACACCCGCACGCAATGCCAGCAGATAGCTGTCAGCACCAAAGCCGCAAATCTGGCCTTTGACGATCTCGGCGAACACCGATTTGTGGCGGAACTCTTCACGCGCGTGGATGTTGGACATGTGCAGCTCCACGATCGGGCAGGTCAGCACGGCCAATGCATCGCGAATGGCGTAGCTGTAATGAGTCCAGGCACCGGCATTGATGAGCACGGCATCGACCTTGTCGAAATAGCCTTGGTGAATACGCTCGCACATTGCGCCTTCGTGGTTGGTTTGGTAGCACTCAACTTCGGCGCCAAGTTCTTTGCCCAACGCTTGCAAGTTGGCGTTGATCTCATCCAAGGTGATCGTGCCGTATTGCTTGGGGTCGCGTTTGCCAAACATATTGTGGTTCACGCCGTGCAGCATCAAGACTTTCATGATTCATCCTTTAATAAAACAAACAAGGCTCCGCCGCACACGCAGCAAAGCCCTAAGACGGGAAATTACTTGCCCGATTTCTTCGCAGGGGCAGCCGCAGCAATGCGCACTTTTTCAATTTCAGCTTGCAATTCCTTGACCAGATCTTGACCCACAGTCACGCCATACTTGGCCGTCACAGGGCGCATCTTGTCGCGCAGCTTGGCCATTTCGGCTTCAGACAACTGCGACACTTGCATGCCGTTTTTCTTCAAGTTGTCCAAAATACTGGCTTCGAGAGCTCGGGCTTTTTCACGCTGAAACTTGGCCGACTCGGTTACGGCATCGCCCACAATTTTCTTCTCGGCAGGCAACAGCTTGTCCCAGAATTTCTTGCTGATGATGACCGATTGGGGGTTGTACTGGTGACCCGTCAAAGCCAGGTACTTTTGCACTTCATACAACTTGGCGCTGTTGATGGTGGCCACGGGGTTTTCTTGGCCGTCCACGGCCTTTTGCTCCAAAGCAGCATACAACTCGGTGAAGGGCAAGGGTGTGGGGTTGGCACCCAAGGCCTTAACCCAGTCTACGTTGATGGGGTTGGGAATGACGCGCAGCTTCAGACCTTCCAGATCTTCCACTTTGTTGATGGCTCGCTTGCTGTTGGTGATGTTACGAAAACCCAATTCGTAGTAGCCCAGTCCGACGATGCCTTTTTCTTCCAACTTGGCGTGCAGTTTTTTGCCGAAAGCGCCGTCCACAGCGGCGTCTGCTTCTTTGCCGGAAGCGAACATGAAAGGGAAATCGAAGATGGCGAATTCTTTGACCTGCGAAGCAAAGATGCCCGAGTTCATCGAGGCCATCTCCAAGGTGCCGCCCTGGATCGCCGACACGTTGGCCTGGTCGCTGCCCAAAGTGCCACCGGGGTACAGATTGACTTTGATCTTGCCGCTGGAGTTTTTCTCAACGATCTCTTTGAATTTTTCCATGCCCAAAACGATGGGGTGACCCGCCGTGTTTTGATTGGCAAACTTGATGGTTTTTTCTTGTGCCGATGCCCAACCTAAAGTCGCCAAAGCAACGGTTGCGATCAAGGACTTGATGAATACACGTTTCATGAGTTGTCTCCAAAAATTAAGTAAATCGGACGTACGCTTTGCATCAAGTGGCAAGTGGTCTGGCGTACCCGGGTCAGACCCCCTCGCCCAAAATCAATAGAACCAGCGCGCCGGCACCATCACCAAATCGGGGAATGCCACCATCAAGAACATGATGAGGAACTGCGCAATCATGAAAGGCACCACGCCTTTTGTCACTTCGTCCATGCTGATTTTGCCAGCGCCAGCCACCGCATTGAGCACGGTGCCCACGGGCGGCGTGATCAGGCCGATCGCGTTGTTGATGATGAAGAGAACGCCAAAATAGACCGGGTCTATGCCTGCGGCCTTGACCACTGGCATGAGCACCGGGGTGAGCAGCAAAATCGTGGGCGTCATGTCCAGCGCCGTGCCCACCACCATGGTTAAAACCATGATGCACAACATGAGCAAACGCGGGCTGTCCAGCACCGGGTTGAGCAGCTCGACAATTTGACCCGGCAAGTTGGCCACCGTGATCAACCAAGCCGACACCATGGCGGCAGCCACCAAAAACATCACCACGGCGCTGGTTTTGGAAGCGGCAATGAACAAGGGCACCAATTTCTTGAAGTTCAGCTCGCGGTAAATCACGGTCGACACAAACAGCGAGTACACCGCAGCAACCACCGCCGCCTCCGTGGGCGTAAAGATGCCAAATTTCAGGCCAAAAACAATGATGAAGGGCAACACCAAGGCCCAGGCCGCCAGGCGCAATGCCACCAAAACCTCTTTGAAGGTTTTGCGCGGTGGCGGCGTAATTTGCTCGCTGCGCACCAACCACCACCAGGTCACCACCAGCGCTGCTGCCAGCCACACGCCCGGAAAAATACCGGCCATGAACAACTTGGAGATCGACACACCACCGGCCACACCAAACACAACAAAGCCAATGCTCGGCGGAATAATGGGCGCAATGATGCCGCCCGCAGCGATCAAGCCGGCGGAGCGCGATTTGTCGTGGCCTGCAGCCACCATCATGGGCAAGAGCAAGGCGGTCAACGCGGCAGCGTCGGCCACGGCCGAGCCAGACAAGGACGCCATGATGACGGCGGCCACAATGGTCACATAACCCAGGCCGCCCTTGACGTGCCCCACCAGCGCCATGGCGAAATGCACGATGCGGCGCGACAAGCCGCCCGCGTTCATGATCTCACCTGCCAACATGAAAAAAGGCACGGCCAGCAACGAGAAACTGTTGGCACCTTCGAGCAGGTTTTGCGCCAAAATTTGCGCGTCAAAGTTGCCCATGTGCACCATCAAGGCCACACCGCAGAGCAACAACGAAAAGGCAATGGGCACGCCCAAAGCCATGGCAGCCATCAAAGAGCCGAGGAAAACGATAACGGTCATGTTGAACCTCGCGATCAGTGTTTGGAAGGAGATGCGTCGGTTTCGCCATGGGGCGACTCTTCCGACTCTTGAATCAACAGCAAATGTTCATCGTCAATCTGGCCGGTGACCAGGCGGAACAAGTCCATCAGCAAAATAGGAAAGCCCAGTAACGAGAACGCCATGGCACTGGCGAAAAACCACCCCATGGAAACTTCCATCACCGGACTGACCGAGTCCACGTTGACCTTGAATTGCTCGTAAGCGCCACTGAACAACAGCCATAGGCAGTACAACATCAACAACAGCGACAAGCCCATGCAAATTCTTTTGCCAGTAGGGCCAAGCTTGCCCACCAGCATGTCGGTGCCCAAGTGCGCGTTCTCGCGCAAAGCCACCACGGCGCCCAAGAAGGTCAGCCAAACGAACAACCAGCGCGATAGCTCTTCAGAAACGGTAAAGCCTGAATTGAAGCCGTAGCGCATCACCACGTTGCCAAACACCAGTGCCACCATCACCGCCATTGCGGCGGCGATCAAGTAGCCGATGACGCGGCAATACCCAGCTATGAATTTTTGAATCACTTGTTTCTCCTCAATATGGACTTGAACTAATGTACGAACTGGTTAGTTTTTTCTTCTAAGTAGTTTCCCTAGTCAGCAAAATGACTGAGGCGCTATCTGTTATGCCGAAATTGAATGACCCACAAAACGCTGAATCAACTCCACCACATGCTCGCGCTGCAGCGTCTTGGCCTTGCCCTTGCTGGCCTTGCTTTGAAAAATCACGCCAAAAGTGTGCCGGTTCGAGACGTTGAAAAAAGTGAAGGCAGAAATGGCCGAATGAATGTCCACCGGATCGAGACCGGGCCTGAAGACCTTTTGCTTCACACCCCGCTCGTACACGGCGCGCACCGACTGGATGGCGTTGCTGTTGAGCGTCTGGATGTTCTTACTCTGGCGCAAATAGTCGCCGCGCTGGATGTTCTCGTTCATGACCAGTCGAATGAAATCTTCATTGTCCCGGTGGTGGTCGTAGGTGAACTCCACCAACTTGCGTAACGCATCCATTGGTGCCAGATCGTCCAGGTGCAAGTCCGCTTCGATAGCCCGCATGCGCCGGTAAGCCTCTTCAAGCACTGCCAGATACAGGCCATCCTTGCTGCCGAAGTAGTAATAAATCATGCGCTTACTGGTGCGCGTGGCCGCCGCAATCTCATCGATGCGTGCGCCCGTCAAGCCTTTGTCCGCGAACTCGTGCGTGGCTACGGCCAAGATCTCGGCCATGGTGCGCGCCGGATCGTTGGTGCGCCCTGCTTCTTTGACCACCGGGGGGTCAGCAAGTTTGGATTTTTTGGAATGTACCAACTGGTTCATTTCGCGAGTATAGACGGCGTTGCAATGCCGTCTTATCAGGGCTTGCCCTGATAGGTTTAGCACATTGGTTATATTGGCCGCAGAGAAGTTTCAATTTTCGAAAGCACCTATGAAAACAATCGGCATGATCGGCATCGGCATGATGGGCCACGGCATCGCAAGCAATTTGCTCAAGCACGGGCATAGCCTGTCGGTGCTCGAACACCCCGGCAACCAGCCACTGGACGCCTTGCTGGCCGCGGGCGCACGCACCTGCACCACGCCGCAAGCCTTGGCACAGCAATCTGATGTGATCATCCTGTGCGTCACCGGCACGCCTCAGGTCGAGGCCGTGCTCTTGGGCGACGACGGGGTGCTGAAAGGCCTGCGCCCCGGCACCATAGTCATCGACTGCTCTACGGCGGTGCCCACCTCCACCGAAAAAGTCGCGGCGCTGGTGATCGCGCAAGGCGGGCAGTTTCTGGACTCGCCCATGACACGCACGCCTAAAGAGGCCGCCGAGGGGCGCCTGAATTTACTGGTCGGCGGTGATGCGGCTTTATTTGAAAGCTGCAAACCCATCTTGTCGTGCTTTGCCGAAAACATCGTGAACACCGGCCCGATCGGTTCGGGCCACCGCATGAAGCTCTTGCACAATTACGTGTCGCTGGGCACCGTGACCTTGCTGGCCGAGGCTGCGGCTTGTGCGCAACTGGCTGGCGTGAACGCACAAACCTTTGTCGATGTGCTGGCTATGGGCGGCGGCTGGGGGGCAGCGCTGGAGCGCCTCAAGCCCACGCTGGCCAATGGAGACACCTCGGGCCTGCGCTTTTCCATGGTCAATGCGCTGAAAGACCTGAGTTATTACAACCAGATGGCCATCGACACCCACGCGGACCATACGGTGGCCCAGGCTGTGAAAAACACGCTGGAGGCGGCATGCCAAGAAGGCGATCCGCAAGCCTTGGTGCCCGAGCTGATCAGCTTGCTGGTCAAGCGCCAAGCGGCCTGAACGCCCATGACCGCTCCCCAAGACGCGCTCGACCCTCGCGACTGGATTGCCGGTCTGGAAAAAGGCCTGCACATCATTGAAGCCTTTGACGCCGCGCACCCGCGCTTGACGGCCACCGAGACAGGTGCGCGCTGCGGCATGACGCGCACAGCCGCCAGGCGTTACCTCAAAACTTTGGTGCATTTGGGCTATGTCGGCACCGACGGCAAGCTGTATTGGTTGATGCCGCGCATCTTGCGACTGGGCCACGCCTACCTGGAGTCGGCCCGCTTGCCGCGCCTGGTTCAGCCTTTTTTGCAACGCATCACCTCAGGCACCGAAGAAATTGCCTACCTGGGTGTGTTGGACGGCGGCGACACGATTTTCATTGCCCGCAGCGGGCTGCAGCGCCACATGGCCAGCGGTTATATGCCGGGCACGCGCGTGCCCACCCAAGTGACGGCGGCGGGCATGGTCATGCTGGCCAACAGCGACGAGGCCTTTGTCGATGAATGGTTGCAGTCGCACGACCTGCGTGCCTTCACCTCGTTCACGCTCTCCAGCAAATCGGAGTTGCACAAGACACTCATGGATTTCAAACGGCAAGGCTGGGCGCTGTCTGAGCAGCAACTGGAGTTGAATTTTCGCGGCATCGCGGTGCCCTTGCTTGACCGACAAAACACGGTGCTCGGTGCGATCAGCATCACCATGCCGATCAACCGCGAAGAAACCGACCACGCCTTGAACCGCGTCTTGCCGGTGCTGCAAGAAGCGGCGCAAAGTCTGCGCCCGCTCTTGTAAAACACCGGATCAAGTGGCCGGGGTGGTCGCGGTGGTGTGCGCACCGCCCAAGAACAAACGTTCCATTTGTGGGTCAGCCAAAATCTCGGCCGCTGATTTGTACAGCACCATGCGGCCCGATTCCAAGGCGATCGCGTTGTCGGAGAACTTGAGTGCGCTTTTGACGTTTTGCTCCACCATCAGCACCGTGGTGCCCTGATCAGCCAGTTTGCGCAGCAAGCGAAATACATCCAATACGACCAAAGGCGACAAACCGATCGAGGGCTCGTCGATCAACAGCACCTTGGGGCGCAGCAGCAAGGCGCGGCCAATCTCCAATTGCTTTTGCTCACCGCCGGACAGGGCGGAGGCACGCGAATTCATGCGCTCTTTGACACGTGGAAAAAACTCCAACACTTCCGGAATGCGTTCATGCGTGGTCTTCATGCCCAGCGTGATGCCGCCCAGCTCCAGGTTTTCATAAACGCTGAGTTGGCCAAACAGATTACGCCCTTGCGGCACAAAAGCAATGCCATCGGCCAGCAAGGCTTTTTGTGTGGCGCCGGTAATGTCCTTGCCGTTGAGCAAGACCCTGCCCTGGCGCGGCTTGAGCAAGCCAAACAAGGTTTTCAGCACGGTGGACTTGCCCGCACCGTTGGGGCCGATCAACAAGGTGATCGAGCCCTTGGGCACTTTGAACGACAGGTTGTTCAGGATCATGAAATCCTTGTAGCCTGCGACCACGTCGTCAAATTCAATGCAGGTGTCTGTGGTGTGTGTGCTCATTTCAGTTCCCCAAATAGGCGTCAAGTACCTGCTTATTGGCGCGAATTTCTTCGGGTGTGCCAATCGCCAAAACCTGACCTTCCACCATCACCATGATGCGGTGGCACAGGTCCATGACAAAGTCCATGTTGTGCTCAATCACCACAAAGCTGCTGGCTTTACCATCGGCTCTGCGGGTTTGGTTCAACTCTTTGAGCAAGGTGCTGATACCCCCCACCAGCGACGGGTTCACGCCGGCGCAAGGCTCATCGAGCAACACCAAATCAGGCTCGCTCATGAAAGCCATGGCGATGTCCACCAGTTTTTGCTGACCGTAGCTCAACTCACCGGCTTTCTTGTCGGCCACATGGCGAATATGGAATTGGTCGATCATGGCATCGGCCTTGGCACCCAGACCGGAGTCGGTGGGCGCAAACATGCGGCTGAACATGCTGCCCCGGTGTTCTTGTGCGGCCACGATCAAGTTGTCTCGCACCGTCATCTTGCCAAACACTTGCAGCGTCTGGAAGGTGCGGCCCACGCCGCGCCGATTCAGTTCCAAGGGGCCGAGTTTCGTCACGTCTTCGCCGTTCAGCTCGATCTGGCCTTCGTCCGGCGTGATCTGACCCAACATGCTGTTGAACAAGGTGGTCTTGCCCGAGCCGTTGGGCCCGATCACGCCAAAGATTTCGCCAGGTCGCACTTCGAAGGACACACCGCCGACAGCTTGAATCGCGCCATAGGCCTTCTTCATGTTGCTGACTTTGAGGATCGGCGCATCGTCAGGCCGTTCAGGGTGATGAGAATGCGTCATGCTTTGACTCCTGCTGCAGCGCGGGCCGCCGAGGCCTCACGTGATTGGCGACGGGCCTTGATGCGGTCGGGGATGCTGAGCAAGCCGTCCGGCAGCCAGATCATCAGCATCACCACAGCGGTGCCGAAAACAAACAAATACCAAGCTTGTGCAAAGCGCAGCCACTCGGGCAAAACCACACCCACAGCAGCGCCCAGCACGGGGCCGAGAAAATAACCAGGGCCGCCCACCACCACCATCAAATACATCATGATGGACGCACCCACGGTGAACAAGGCCGGGTCAATAAATTGCACCTGCGAGGCGTACAAGCCACCCGCCACACCGGCATACACCGCGCCAATGGCAAAGCTCAGCAGCGTGTAGCTGCGGGTGTCAATGCCCAGACTCTCAGCGCGAATCGCGTTGTCACGCAAAGCCGTAAACGCCTTACCCCAAGGCGAGCGCAGCAAGCCCCACAGCAAAAGCGCCAACACGATCGTGAAGCCCAGTACCAGGTAGTAGTAAGCCAGGTTGCCATCAAAGCTGATGCCGCCCAGCGCTGGCCTTGCGATGTTGTTGATGCCGAAGGTGCCGCCCGTCAGCCACTCTTCGTTGCGCATCACCAACCACAAAGCGGTGTTGAAACCCAAGGTGGCAAAGGCCAGGTAAATCGTTTGCACCCGCAGCGCCGGAAAACCCAAGGCGAGGCCCGTGACGAAACAGATCATGGCGGCCACCGGCAAGCCCAGCCAAAAGCTGAAACCCGCTTTGAGCATGATGGCCACCGTGTAAGCACCGATACCAAAGAAAGCGGCATGGCCCAAGGACTTTTGACCGGCGTAACCCACCGTGAGGTTCAGGCCCATGGTGGCGATGATGAACACCAACCAAGTGGTGAACATGTGGATGCCGTAGTTCTTTAAAAATCCGGGCACGATCACCAGCGCGGCCAGAACGACAAGCGCCACAAACAGATTGAGTTTTTTCATACTTTGCGCTCCTCTTTGGTGCCGAGCAAGCCCTGGGGCTTGAACAGAATCACGATCATGAAAATCACCAAGGCAACCGCATCTTTGTAGGCCGGCGAGATATAGGCCGCAGCCAAGTTTTCGCACACCCCCACCAGCAAGCCGCCCAACAGCGCACCACGCGAATTATTGAAGCCGCCAATGATGGCCGCAAAGAACGCTTTGTTGCCCAGGCCCTCACCCATGTCGAATTTCGCCAGGTAGGTCGGCGTCACCAGCAGGGCTGCAGCAGCGGCCAAGATTGCGTTGATGGCGAAGGTGTAAAAAATCATGCGCGGCACATCGATGCCCAGCACCGACGCGCTTTCGGTGTTTTGCGCCACAGCCTGCATGGCGCGTCCGGTGACCGTCTTGTTCAGGAAGGCTTGCGTCACCAGCACCAACACCATGGCAAAAACAAAGGTGCCCACATCGCTGGCAGAAAAAGTCACGCCGAGCACGTTGAAAATCACGTCGGGGAAGACCTGTGGAAAGGGATGCGGCTCAGCGCTGTAGCCCGCGCGCACACCATTGCGCATCGCAATCGACAAACCAATGGTGGCCACAACGATCGGCATCATGCCGAACTTGAACAAAGGGTCGACCAAGCCGCGCTTGAACAGCCAGCCCAGGACCACGACCGACATCACGATGGACAGCGCGAAGGCGACGTACAGCGACAGACCAGAGCCCAGCAGCATCACCATCATGAAGGCGGGCAGCATCACAAATTCGCCTTGCGCAAAATTGATGGTGCCCGACGCTTGCCACAGCAAGGTAAAGCCCAGTGCCACCAAAGCGTAAATGCTGCCCGTGGCCAAGCCACTGAAGAAGAGTTGTAGAAAGTCGGTCATGGAAAGACTCCGTGGGGAAAATTCGCCGCGTATGGCGGTAGCACCTGGGACGCGGGGCCCCATTGGATGGAAAAAAAGCGGACTCCGGTTGGAGTCCGCTTCAATGCCTGAGTCGGATTACTTCTTGGCGCTCAAAGGTGGCAGAGTGGCGGTAACGACTTGATGACCCCCTTTGACTTCGACCATGAAGCTGTCGCGGTCCAGGTCGCCCTTGTCGTCAAAGCACACGTCCATCAAAATGCCAGGGGTCTGTTTGGTGCTGAAGCAGCCGCCACGGATGGCCGCCGCCACGGCCTTGCGGTCAAGCTTGCCGACTTTCTCAATCGCCGCTTTCAACACGTACATGCCGGTGTAGCCCTTGATACCGTTGTGGTCGGACTCGGACTTGTATTCGGTTTTGTACTTGGCACCAAAGGCCTTGATGGGCGTTGCTTCGATCGTGAGGCCCACGTGGCCCAGCGCGCCGTTGGCGGCATCACCGGCCAGCTCGATCACTTTCTGACCGATCAGGGTGGTCTCTCCAACCAGCGGCTTCTTCACGCCTTGTTTGCGAAACTCACGCAGCATACGTGCCGATTCCTCTTCATTGGTCACGATGAAGATGGCGTCGGCATCGATCTGTTTGGCTTTGAGCACCGCAGCCGAAAAGTCGACCGCGCCAGCATCGGTAGAGATGTCAGCCACCACCTTGGTGGACGAGCCCTCCATCAGTTTGGTCAGGGTGTCACGACCACCTTTACCGAAATCGTTGTTGGCGTAAATCACGGTCAACGTTTTGTAATGGGTGTTGATGAACTTGGCCAGCTTGGGGTAAGAGATGTTTTGACCGAAGGCCGTGCGGAACACATAAGGGTTGCCTTGGGCGGTGATCGCAGCCGCTTCACCACCGGTGAAGTTAGGTGTTTCGCCGCGCTTGGATTCGGCCATGGAGACCATGATGGAGCCAGAGTAGACGGGGCCGAAGATGGCAAAGGTGTCGTTGTCCACGGCCTTTTGTGTCAAGCCCTTGGCCACGCCAGGATTGGTCTGGGTGTCTTCGGTGGTATAGCTGATTTTCTTGCCCAAGATACCGCCCGTGGCGTTGATCTCTTTGATGGCCAGCTCAACGCCGTTTTTGAAAACGGTGCCTGCGGTGGCGCCAGGACCCGAGAGCTCAACGATGTTGGCAATCTTGATGTCTTGAGCTTGGGTCAAGCCAGACACGGCCAAAGCGGCGCAGACGGCGAGAGTTTTCAGGGTAGCTTTCACAGAGGTCTCCTAGTTGGTGGAATCAGGCCAGCAAACACGGCCAAGGGTTGGAAATCAATCACTTGTGCAATACAAGCCACGGGGAAATGTAGTGCGAATTGTCAAAAGCAGGGCCAGTACAAACAGTCAAAACGTTCGTTAATCGCGCATAAAAGATCAATCAACGAACGTTTCAAGGGTTAGCACCGACGGCGCTGGCGCCCACTGCTCGCGCGTGTTGGGTCGCCAAATAAGCGAACACCAGGCTCGGTCCAATTGTGATGCCGGGCGCCGGATACACCCCGCCCATGATGGAGTTCATGTCATTGCCCACAGCGTACAAGCCCGCAATGACTTGCCCTTGCGCATTCAGCACTTGGGCATGGGCGTTGGTTTGTAAACCTTGCGCCGCGCCAATGTCGCCGGGGTAGAGCTTGACGGCGTAATACGGCCCTTCGCTCATCGTGCCCAAATTCGGGTTGGGGCCACCCACCGCGGCATCGCCAATGTTCTGTTGGTAAGCCGTCACGCCGCGCTGAAATTGCGTGTCCACGCCGGTTTGGGCAAAGGTATTGTTGTTGGCCACCGACTGCGCCAGGCCCTCGGCGGAGATATTCAGCTTTTGCGCCAGCGCGTTCAACGTGGCGCCTTCGGTCAAATAGCCATCCGCCAAAAACGGCGCCAGCCCCTTGCCGCCCGGTCGCACCATGCCCATGCCGTAGTGGCGCAGGGCTTTGGCGTCGGCAATCAAATAGGCAGGCACCGCTTGCTGCGCCGCTTGCATGCCCAAGGCGAACAAATGGTAGGAGGTGCTTTCGTTGACGAAGCGCTCACCCGCCTGGTTCACCGTGATCATCCCGGGCTTGGCGCGGTCCATCACAAAATGCGGAAACACCGCCGTGCTGCCGTCAGCGCGTTGACGCAAAGACACGGGCGCCCAGAAGGCCGGACTTTGCGCGCCCTGCCCTTCGACGGCGCCCAAGCCGCGCGCCAGCGCCAAGGCTTCGCCGGTGTGGCCGGGTGCGGCGGGGCACCACTCGGCGGGAATACCGGGCAATTTTTCAGCGCGCAAAGCCACATCGCGGTTGAAGCCGCCACTGGCCAGCACCACGCCTTTGTGCGCCAGTACGCGGCAAACCGCACTGCCGCTGCGCAGGCGCACAGCCACCACGCGGCCACTGTCATCGCGCTCCAGCGCGTCCACCGACGTCTGCAGCGCCAGCGTGGCGTGGGTATGTTGCGCCAAAGAATGCAGCAAACGCCCCACCAGCGCATTGCCCATGACCAGGCGCGCGCCGCGGGTGTAGCGCAACCGGTCACCCAGGTGGCGCCAGACAATGCGCACCGCATGCTGAAACGAAGCCCAGGACTGCGTCATCGCCAGCAAATGGTTGATGTCGGTGCGGTCCACCATCATGCCGCCGAGCACCGTGAACTCTGGGATCGGCGGGCGCAGCAAAGAGAACAAATCGCCCAGCAATCGGCCATCAAAAGGCACGGGCTCCAGTGCGCGGCCATTCAGGGTGGAGCCGGGCAAATCACTGATGTAGTCGGGGTGCTTGGGGTAAGGCCGGAATTTCATCGAAGACCGAGATTCGATGTGAGCCACAGCTTGCGCGCCGTTGTTTAAAAACGCTTCACGCAAGGCGGCGGGCGCTTGCTCGCCCACAGCATGGTTTAGGTACTTGGCAGCTTCGGCCAGCGTGTCTGACGGATTCACAGCAGCGCTGTGGTGCGTGCCCGGCACCCAGGTGGTGCCCGCCGACCAGGCGGTGGTGCCGCCCACAAACTCGGTGTGCTCGACCACCAGCACTTTGGCGCCGTCGATGGCAGCAAACACCGCCGCCGACAAACCCGCGCCGCCCGCGCCAATGACCACCAGGTCAAATTCAGCGCCGTCTTGCAGCCCGTCCAGCCCTTGTTTTATAAGTTGCATTCATGCACCCATCAAAAATTCAACCATCAGGTCTTTCACCTGCGCAAACATCTCCACCCCGGTCAGGGTCTGGCAACCCAGCGCCCGCGCCGCCGCGATCATGGGCGGCACAGTGGGCGAGGTGATCACGCAGCCCACGAACATGGCTGGCGTGAATTTGTTTGAATCGATCGGGTGCGGCTCGCCCTCTTTCATGCCCATCGGCGTGGCGTTGATGGCGATGTCAAATCCCGTTGGGTCGCTGCTGCCGACCACCACCGCGCAGTGGCCCAGCGAAGCCAAGCGCTGAATCAAGGCATCGCGCCGCGCGGTGTCACCATCGTGAACAGCCAGTTCACGCACGCCGCCCGTGGCCAGCGCATAGGCAATGGCCGAACCGGCGCCGCCAGCGCCGACCAGCAAGGCCTTTTGGCCTTGCAAATTGAACCCCTTGAGCGCCAGCGCTTTGACGTAGCCCAGGCCATCAAACATATCCCCATGCCAGGAGCCATCGGCGTTGCGGCGCAGGGTGTTGATGGATTTCAAAAACGCGCCACGGTCTGAGGTGGTGGCGCACAAATCAAAGAACGCGAATTTATGCGGCACGGTGACGATGATGCCGTCGACGTTTTTGCACAGCGACACGCCTGCCGTCCATGCGGCCAGGTCGGCCGGGGCCACATGGGCGGGAATGCACAAGGCGTTCAGTCCGGCATTCTGAAAGTCCTGACTCACGCCCGCCGGCGATTTGACCTGGGCAATGGGATCTCCCACGATGAAGTGCACGCGGGAGGCACCGTCCAGATTCAGCTTGTGTGGGGTCGTCATGGCCGTGATCATACATAAAAGTGGAATATCATTCAACTATTGAATTTATTTCCAAAAATCAATATACTCGCCGCATCTCCACAAGGAAGCACCCCCATGAGCGGCGTCCTCGAACGAACACTGAGCATTCTGGAATTGCTATCGCAGCACGGCGAAGGCTTGGAATTGGCCGCGATAGCTGACCAACTGGACATTCCGCGCAGCGGCACCCACCGCCTGCTGACCGACTTGGTGCGCCTGGGCTATGTGCGCCAAACGCGCGGCCATGGCGACTACCTGCTGACCACCAAGCTGGTGTCCATGGGCCTGAGCTACCTGAGCAACAGCGGCATTGTTGACATTGCCCAACCCCTGCTGAACCGCCTGGCCGAAGTCTCGGGCGAATTGGTGCGTTTGTCGGTGGTTGACGGCGAGCGCCTGACCTGGGTGGCCCGCGCCCAAGGCGCACGCCAAGGCCTGCGCTACGACCCTGACATGGGCAGCGACGCGCGCCTGTCTTGCTCGTCGTCGGGCTGGGCCTTGCTGTCCACGCTGAGTGACGACGAGGCGCTGGCCTTGGTGGCCAAACAGGGCCTGGGCCAAGCTGATGCTTTTGGCCCGGCCGCGCCCACCACGTTGCAAGCCGTGATCGAAGCCGTGCAAGCCACGCGCGAGCGCGGCTACAGCATCACCACCGACACCTACAGCATTGGCCTGAGCGCCATGTCCGCGCCGGTGCGCTTTGCCGGTCAACCCGCCTTCGGTGTGCTGACGATTGCCGGCCCGACCGTGCGCTTCACCCCCGACAAAATGGACGCCTTGGCCGCCGAGTTGCTCAGCACCGCCCAACAGCTGGCGGCATCCAGCGGCGCATCGCCCTTCTTCAGCCTCACGGCCGAGACCAGCAAGGCCGCCCCCGTCGACGGGCGCAAACCCATTTACGCGGTCTAAAGCCCGACGTCACTCGCCATGTCCAACGCACCTGAGCCTCATCCTTCTGAGCCGCAACACGATTGCGACCTGCTGGTCGTCGGCTCCGGTGCGGGCGGACTGTCTGCCGCCGTGACCGCCGCGCACCTGGGCCTCAAAGTCATCGTCGTTGAAAAAGACCCGCAGTACGGCGGCACCACCGCCTGGTCGGGCGGCTGGATGTGGCTGCCGCGCAACCCGTTGGCCGTGGAAGCCGGGTTGTTGGAGCGCATCGAAAAACCACTGTCTTATTTGCGCCGCGAACTGGGCGAGAAGTTCGACGAATCACGCGCCCGCACGTTTTTGCGCAACGGCCCGCGCATGGTCGAGTTCTTCCGCCAAAACACCGCGCTGCAGTTCATCGACGGCAACACGATTCCTGATTTTCATGGCCACACCCCCGATGCGGCCACCGGCGGTCGCTCCATCTGCGCCGCGCCCTTTGATGCTCGGCAACTGGGCGCGCGCCTGCATGACCTGAAACCCCCGCTGGACGAGACCACGCTGTGGGGCATGGGCATTGCCTCAGGCACCGAGCTGCGCCACTTTTTGAATGCGCTGCACCAGCCTTTGTCGTTCCTGTATGTGACCCGCCAGGTGCTGCGGCATTGGAAAGACCGGCTGCTGCACGGGCGTGGCACACGCCTGGTCAATGGCAATGCGCTGATCGGTGCGCTGGCGAAATCAGCCTTTGATCGAGGCGTGGAGATTCGCCTTAACAGCCCGGTGCTGCGCTTGCTGCAAAACGAGGAGCGTGTGAATGGCGCTGTGGTGCAAACGACGCAGGGCGAGGTCACGATCCATGCCCGCTGCGGCGTGCTCCTGGCCACCGGCGGCTTTCCGCATGACCCAGCGCGCAAACAGCAACTGCTGCCGCATGCCCCAACGGGCAACGAGCACTGGTCTGCGGGCAACCGCGGCAACACGGGCGACGGCTTGCGCCTGGGCGAGAGCGCCGGCGGCGTGGTGGCGGGCGACCTGGTGCAAGCGGCGGCGCTGGCCCCCGTGTCGCTGGTGCCGCGTGCCGATGGCAGTACCGCCCACTTTCCGCACTTGATCGAACGCGCCAAGCCCGGCCTGATCGCGGTCACCGCGCAAGGCCTGCGCTTTGCCAATGAAGCCAACTCGTACCACGACTTCATGCAAGCCCTGCTGGCCGTCACACCGGCCGATCACAAGCCCGAGGCATGGCTGGTGTGCGACCACGCTTTCATTCACTACTACGGGCTCGGCGCCGTCAAACCCGCGCCCATGCCGCTGGGCCCTTGGCTCCAAAATGGTTATCTGAAACGCGGCCACTCATTGCACGAACTGGCGCAGGCTTGCGGCCTTCATGCCCAAGCCCTGCAAGCCACAGTCCAACGCTACAACGCCCAAGCGCAAGAGGGCAAAGACCTCGACTTCGGCAAGGGGGACACGGCTTACAACCTCATCCAGGGTGACGCCCTCCGCGCCAACGCCCAAGGCCTGCGCAACCCCTGCATGGGGCCGATTGAGCGTGGCCCTTTCTACGCCGTCAAAGTCGTCATGGGCAGCTTGGGCACCTTTGCCGGATTGCGCGTGAACGATCACGCACAGGTGCTCGACGCCCAAGGCCAGCCTATCACCGGCCTCTACGCCGGCGGCAACGATCTGAACAGCATGATGGGCGGCCACTACCCGGCCGGCGGCATCACGCTCGGCCCGGCCATGACATTTGGCTTTATGGCCGCACAACACGCCGCTGGGCGCGATCCGGCGGCCACCTGCGAAAACCCGATTTCAAACCCTTCCACCCAGACGAAGAAACACCCCACCATGTATTACGAACTCGCCACCATGACCCTGCCCTTTGGCACCGCAGGCCAAGCCGCCACGAACGTGCAGGCCTTTGCCTCCGATGCGCAAGCGCAGGGCGAACTGCTCGGCTGCTGGTTCACCGACATCGGCGTGCTCAACCAAATGATTGTGCTGCGCGGTTTCAACACCTTGGAATCCCTGCAAGCCGAACGCGAACGCACCCAGCAAAGCGCAAGCCCCTTCAATTGCGGCGAGATTTTCCAAACCCTGGAGCAGCACAGCTACAAAGGCTTCCCCTGGATGAAGCCCGTGCGCCCCAGCGCCGAGTCCGGCATCGCCGGTCCGGTGTACGAAATCCGCACCTACGGCATCAAGCCGGGCGGCGTGCAGCCCACCGTCGATTTGTGGGAACAATCGGTGCCCGCGCGCGACAAGCTCTCGCCTTGCGTGGTCGCCATGGTCGCGCTCGATGGCCCGCTGCGCTTTACCAACATCTGGGCCTACGACAGCTTGAATTCCCGCAGCCAAATCCGCGGCGAAGCGGTGGCCCAAGGCATCTGGCCGCCCAAAGGGGGCCCAGCCCATTTGACCACCCAAATGGTCTCCACCATCGCCATGCCTACCGCAGTGTCACCACTGAAATGAACCGCATTTTCTCCCTCGCCTACCTGAGCTCGCACCGCTGCACACCGGTCCAGGCCATCCAGGTCGCGGCCCAGACGGGCTACGACTTTGTGGGCCTGCGCTTATGGCCCAACGCACCGGGCGCGCCACAGCAACACCTGCTGGGACAGCCCGAGGCCTTGCGCGAAGTGCTGGCTGCGCAGCGAGACACCGGCGTGGGTGTGTTCGATCTGGAAATCATCCGCATCGGTGAACACTTTGACCCGCACAGTTGGGACGCGTTGTACGACGCAGGCGCCGCACTGAAAGCCAAGGCTATCTTGGTGGCCGGGGACGATAGCGACGAAGCGCGCCTGACCGCGAACTATGCCCGCCTGTGCGAAATGATGCAGCCCTTTGGCATGACCGCCGATCTGGAGTTCATGCCGTGGACCGCCGTGAAGGACGCCCAATCGGCGATGCGCATCGTGCAAAACGCGGGCAGTCCGGCCAACGCAGGCATCTTGGTGGACGCGCTGCACTTTGGCCGCTCAACCACCACGCTGGAAGACATTCGCGCCATCCCACGTGCACTGCTGCATTACGCGCAAATTTGCGATGCACAGGCCGGTCTGAACTTCACGACCGAACAAATGATCCACACCGCACGCTGCGAGCGCCTGTTACCCGGCGACGGCAACATCGATTTGCCCGCTCTGTTTGCTGCCCTGCCCGCTGACCTGCCGGTGAGTGTCGAGGTGGTGAACTTTGACCGCGAAGCGAACACCGGCGTTGCCGACTGGGCCGCCGAATGCCTGATCAAAAGCCGCCCCTTCGTGGAACGCTGAACCCTCAAATTATTCTGGAGCCCCACATGGACTTTTCACTAAACGACGAACAAAAAATGATGATTGAAACGGTTCGCCGTTTCATTGCCGAGGAACTCCAACCGCTTGAAGACGAGGTCGAAGAAAAAGGATTTCTGGACAACGCCAAGTCACAGGCCATTCACACCAAGGGCAAGGCGCTGGGCCTGTACGGCATGAACATGCCGGCCGAGTTGGGCGGTGGCGGCCTGTCGAATCTGGACCGCATCTTGTGCGAAGAGCAGTTTGGCCACACCACCGACATCCTGATCCGCCGCGCCTTTGGCAATGTTTACGAGCCACTGCTGCACTGCCAGGGCGACCAGGTCGAGCGCTGGCTCAAGCCCGCCGTCGAAGGCACGCGTACCTGCGCCATCACCATCACCGAACCAGGCGCGGGCTCTGACGCGGCAGGCATCAAAACCCACGCCAAGAAAACCGATCAAGGCTGGGTGCTCAATGGCGCCAAGCACTTCATCAGCGACGGCGAGTGGAGCGACTTCTTTCTCGTCTCCGCCAAAACCGGTGACAAAGAAATTTCAATGTTCATGGTGGACAAGGGGCTGGCCGGTTTCACGGTGGGCAAAGACCAAAAGATGATGGGCCTGCGCGGCACGCCGCACTTAGAATTATTTTTTGACAACGTGCAGCTCGATGACGCCTGTCTGCTGGGCGAAGCCGGCCAAGGCTTCAAGCTGGCCATGGGAGCACTCAATGTGGTGCGCCTGGCCCAGGTGGGCGCGCGCGCCGTGGGCAAGGCCACGCATGTGTGCGAGTTGATGGTGAACTGGGCCAGCGAGCGCAAGCAGTTCAATACCCGCATTGGCGACTTCCAGATGGTGCAGCAGATGATCGCCGACAGCGTGATCGAGATCAACGCTGCGCGCTGGATGGTGTACCACGCGGCCTGGATGCTGGACCAAGGCATGGACGCACGTGAGCAGATCGCCATGGTCAAAGTGCAGGCTTCCGAAACCCTGGGCCGCGTGGTGGACCGCGCGGTGCAGGTGTTTGGCGGCATGGGCTTTTGCAAAGAGCTGCCGATCGAGCGCTATTACCGCGATGCCCGCATTTACCGCATCTATGACGGCACCAGCGAAATCCACCGGGGCGTGATCGCCAAGAGCGCGATGAAAAAAGGTGCTGTGTTGTTTGATGTGAACCGCTGAGACGAGATGCAAACAAAATTCATGACCGCAGCCCAGGCTGCACAACTGATCCAAGACGGCGACACCGTGGGCCTGATGGGCGGCGGCGGTGGCCTGATGGAAGCCACCCACCTGTTTGAAGCGGTGCAAGAACGCTTTCTCAGCACCCAACAACCGCGCAAGCTGACGCTGATCCATGCCCTGGGCATTGGCGACAAAAAAACCAAAGGCATGAATTGCTTCGCGCACGAAGGTCTGGTCAAGCGCGTGATCGGCGGGCACTGGGTTTGGTCGCCGGCCATGCAGCAACTGGCCCTGACCAACAAGATCGAGGCCTATATTTTGCCGGGCGGCGTCTCCAGCCAGCTGATGCGCGAGATCGGCGCCGGCCGCCCCGGCCTCATCAGCCATGTGGGCCTGGGCACGGTGTGCGACCCGCGCCACGGCGGCGGCAAAATGAACGAGGCGGCGCAAGATGAGTTGGCCGAGGTGATTCACATCGACGGGCACGAATACCTGCGTTACAAGCCTTTCCCCGTCCATGTGGTCATTGTGCGCGCCAGCAGCGCCGACGAAGAAGGCAACATCAGCTTCGAGCACGAAGCCGCGAATCTGGACGCGCAATCCTTGGCCTTGGCCGCACGCGCCAGTGGAGGCAAAGTCATTGTGCAAGTCAAAGAGCGATTGCCCCAAGGCGCGCTCAAAGCCCGCGAAGTGCGCATTCCTGCAGCCTGGGTCGACGCCATCGTGGTCGACCCGAACCAGTCCGCCAGCTACGACATCCCGTTCGACCCCGCCCTGAGCGGCGAGTTGACGGACGCCGCACGCGCCGCGAGCGAAGCCGAAGATCACAGCCGTGAAGTGGCGGCCTCGCAAGAAGCCTTCAGCGAACGCCAGGCTGTGGCCCGACGTGCAGCGGTGGAGTTGTTCAACACGGGCAAGGCGCGTCCGGTCATCAACTACGGCGTGGGCGTGCCCGACGCGGTGGCCAAGCTGATCGCCGCGCGCAACGAGCAGCACCGCATTTACCAAACCATTGAACACGGCACCTACGGCGGCACGCTGATGGACGGCGTGCTCTTTGGCTACGCCCGCAACGCCAGTGCCATGCTGGACGCCGCCACGCAGTTCGACTTTTACGGCGGCGGCGGCCTGGACATTGCCTTCTTGGGCTTTGGTGAGTTTGACGCGCAGGGCAGCGTCAACGTCTCACGCCTGGGAGGTTTCACCGTGGGCCCTGGCGGTTTCATCGACATCGCGCAGAACGCGAAAAAAGTGGTGTTCTGCGGCACGCTGGCCGCCAAGGGCGTAAAGCTGCAAACTGGCGATGGGCAGATACGCGTGATGGCGCAAGGCGCTGTGAAAAAGCTGGTGAACAAAGTCGATCAAATCACCTTCTCAGGCCCGCAAGGCCTGGTGCGCAAGCAAGACGTGCTGTACCTGACCGAGCGCGCCAGCTTCAGACTCACCCCCGCAGGCATCGAACTGTTCGAGATCGCGCCGGGGATTGATCTGCAGCGCGATGTGCTTGATCAAATGGAGTTCGCGCCGCTGATCGCCAAGGACTTGAAAGTGATGGACGGGGCGCACTTTAGGGCTTAAGGGGTCGGAAGGATCTCCAGCGCCGACACCTTGGCCACAAACGCGGCAGGCACAGCCGCCACTTTGCGGCTTTCGCGGTCAATGAAGACGATGCCGATTTTGCCGCGCGCCACTTCGCGCGCGGTGTCCAGGCACTCCATGCGGTAGAGCAAATCGAAGCCGTATTTGTTGTAGTCCTGCGGCACCATGCTCACGCGCATGGTTTCACCGTGAAAACCTTCGGACTTGTATTGCGCCACCAGATCGCCCACCACGATCGCGAAGCCAGCCACATTGCCTTCGGTGTAGCCCAGCGCTTTGAAAAAACGCACCCACGCTTCAGACACCAGGGTCAAGAGCTGCGCATTGTCCAGGTGCCCGCCTTGATTGACGTGGCTGATGTAGATCTGAATGTCGGCGGCAAAAACAAAGTGCTCAGGCAGACTGAATTGAATGCGCGGCATGTCAGACCAAGGGCACGGTCAAAGTGTCAATCACGGCGCGGGTGTCGGGGCGCACGCCGCGCCACCACAAAAAGGCCTCGGCCGCTTGCTCGGCCAGCATGCCCACGCCATCGGCCAAACGGGTCACGCCCGCTTGCTGCGCGAGTTGGAGAAACGGTGTCAAACCCTTGCCGTAAGCCAGCTCATACGCCAAGGCGCCCGGCGCAAAAGCCGACACCGGCAAGGGCGGCACTTGCGCCGTCAAGCTGGCCGAGGTGGCGTTGAACACCACATCAAACGATTCGCCTTGCAAGTCGTCATAACCGATGCCGCGCACGGGCACGCCAGCGTTCGGGTTATGGCTCTGGCTCTTTTGCGCCAGGGCCGCCAGCTCTTGGGCTTTGGCCACGGTGCGGTTCACGATCACCAACTCGGCAGGCCCTTGCATCAAGATGGGCAGCAAAGCACCCCGGGTCGCGCCGCCCGCGCCCATCACCAAGACCTTGCGCCCTTGGAGCGGGCAGCCCAGGTTGTGCACCACGTCGCGCACCAAGCCCACGCCATCAAAGTTTTCGGCAAAGACCTTGTCGCCTTCAAACTTGAGGGCGTTCACGGCGCCAGCCAGTTGCGCGCTGGGCGCCAGGTCGGTAGCATAAGCAAAGGCATCCAACTTGAAAGGCGCGGTCACGTTCATGCCCCGCCCGCCTGCGGCGCGAAAGGCATCGACCGTTTGCGCAAACTCGCCCAAGGGTGAGAGGACCTTGGTGTAGGCCAAGTCTTGCCCTGTGACTTGGGCAAAAGCGGTGTGGATGAGCGGCGATTTGCTCTGCTCAATAGGGTTGCCGATCACGGCGTAGCGGTCAGTCATGACAAAATATTCTCTAATAACAATGTTTCAATTTTATCGTCTTCAAGCACAGGCTAACTGACATGCACACTGCCCCTCCCGAACCCGCCATCGACTGCCATGTGCATGTGTTTGACCCCCAGCATTTCCCCTACGCCGCCGACGCTTGGTACCTGCCCACGCCCGCCGAAACCGGCACGGCCATGCAACTGGGCCAAGTGCTAAACGCGCAGCAGGTGCGCCATGCGGTGATCGTCGGCCCCAACTCGGGTTATGGCCTGGACAACAGTTGCTTACTGAATGCCCTGGCGCAAGGCCAGGGTCGCTACAAAGGCATTGCCGTGGTACGCAACGATGCCAGCGTGAGCGAATTGGAAGATCTGCAAGCCCAAGGCGTGGTCGGCGTGGCATTCAACGTGGCGCTGCTGGGCACCGATTTTTATGCCAATACCGCGCCGCTCTTGCAACGGCTGCGGGACTTGGGTCTGTGGGCCCAAGTGCAAGTTCAAGACGAGCAACTCGTGGCCATGAACGCGTTGCTGCTGGGCAGCGGTGCGAAAGTGCTGTTTGACCACTGTGGTCGACCGAATGTTTCGGCAGGCTTGGCACAGGCCGGATTTCAAACCCTGCTGCAATGGGCGGCCACCGGACGCGCCTGCGTCAAGCTCTCGGGCTGCGCCAAGTTTGCCGCCCAGCCTCACCCGTATGCTGACGCCAGGCCGTATGTGGAGGCCTTGATTCAAGCCTTCACGCCGCAGGCGCTTGTCTGGGCTTCAGACTGGCCGTTTTTACGCGCGCCGAGCCGCATCGACTACGGCCCGCTACGGGCCTTGGTGAACGATTGGTTTCCTAATGAAGAAGACCGCCACGCTGTGCTGTGGTACACCCCCAAGCGACTGTTCGGCTTTGCACCGAGCCACGACATCAATTGAATCTCAGCCTAAACCCGAGCCGCTGGCAAGGGCCAGCGGCTCAGATGCCCCAATGCATCAAGCCGTGATTTCGCGCGAACTGATGGTGTACTTGAAGCTGTCAGGCGCGTAGGAGTCCAAGCGCCCTTCGCTGGTTTCGGCCACCGGGTACATCAAGAAGCCCAAAGCGCCTTCTTTGGCGCCGGGCAACTGCACATCGTGCGCAGTGTTCCAGGCCATCCAGTTGCCTTCCCATCCGCCAAACAGGTGGCGATTGACCGGGGCCACGACCGGGTTGTCGGTCTTTTTGATCCACTCTGGCGTCTCCAGGCGCATGACCTTGGCCACATCGGCCGGGTCCATGGCCACCCAGCCGTGGGCTTGCAAATACACCTCAGCGCGGCAATGCTGCGCGCCTTTCAGGCTGGCTGGGTTGCCCGACAACTCTTTGTAGCCAAAGGCCGAAGGCGCCAGGCGAATGCCGTACACGTCGCGTGCGGGCATGCCCACCGAGCGGCATAGGCCCACAAACAGCGCATTGATGTCGGCACACTTACCGCCCAAATTGCCGGTCTCCAGCATGGTCTTGATGTCGCCTTCGCCGCAGCCGCGCACCTTGGGCTCACGCCAGGCGTTCTGCACCACCCAGTCGTAAATCGCATGAGCTTTTTGCACTTCTGTCTTGGCGCCTTGCGTGGCTTTGAGGGCCGTGGTGCGCACAATACCGCCGGTGGGCAGCAGTTTTGTCGATCGGGTGTAATGGCTGAGCGTTGAGGCGTCTGCGCGCGCAAAGGCGGCCACGGCTGGGGCGTTCCATTCGGTGCTGCGGTTGCGTGTTTGCACTCGACTGGTGATTTCAACAAAGGGTTTGACGCCATCGGCAAACTCGGTAAACAGCATGCGCGCGCCTTCGACGCCATCGCTGCCCATTTGAGATTTGCCGTTGCTGCGGTAACTGCTTTCCAGCGAGCGTTGCCAGTCGGTATTCACACTGGGCACGGGCAACCAGATGCGGCTTGCGCCAAGGGGTTCTGCCAAGTCTACGCGGGTGGTGACTTCAAAAGTACGCCAAGGTCCGACTTGTGGAGAGAAACGACGCTCTGCGGGAGCCATGGTCGTTTGGGCGTGCAGCCAAGTGGGCGCAACCATCAGGGCGCCCAAAGCGGCGCCCCCTTGAAGAAGAGAACGGCGAACGGGGGTCATCAAAAGAGCTCCGGAAAATAAAAAATCCTGTCGGCACATGCAAGGCGTTCATCACCGAGGTGGAACACCTATGCCCCGAAGGCAGGTGGTTTGGCCGCATGCGTAATGCGCGCGACCAACAAGGATTATCGCTGAGTGGAAACCGTCAAGGGCTTGAGCCAGCCCTCGGCCTCACGCCCGCTCCAGTCCACGTCGCCCAGCACGCGCCATTGCGCTTTGCCGTCCGCACCAATCAACACCGTGGTGGGGAAAACGGTCACGCCCCATTGCTTGGCCAATTCACCTTGAGGGTCCAGCACCACCGGAAAATCCAGGCCTGTTGATTTCATGTAGCGGCTGACGCGCGATGCGGGCTCGCGCACATTGATGCCGATCACCAGCGGGTTGCCACCGCTGATCTCGTGCAGCGTTTGCAGCGAAGGCAGTTCTTCTTTGCAAGGCGCGCACCAGGTGGCCCAAAAGTTCAGCACCACCGCCCTGCCCTTGAGGCTGGCTGTGCTCCAGCGCTGGCCTTGCACATCTTGCCATTCGGTGGGCGGTGTGGCTTGGCGCACAGGCCAACGTGTTTTGTCAAACTGCGCTTGGGCGGGCAAACTCAAAGCCAGTAAGCCCATCCCCAAACTCCATAACAAACGGTGCCCGAGTTGTCGCAACAGACGCCGTGGCATGGAGTGAGTTTTGAGTTGACGAACGATGACTGAGCGCGTCAAACGCGCTCGGCCACCCAAGCCTGCACGCTGGCCAGTGCCGCCGGCAAAGCTGCTGCGTTGGTGCCGCCGGCCATCGCCATGTCGGGCTTACCGCCGCCTTTGCCGCCCACTTGCTGGGCCACAAAATTGGCCAACTCACCGGCTTTGACCTTGCCTGTGTGGTCAGCCGTTACGCCTGCGGCGATGTTCACTTTCTCGCCATCCGCAGCTGCCAGCAAAATCACCGCAGACTTCATTTTGTCTTTGAGCTTGTCCATGGTGTCGCGCAACGTTTTGGCGTCCGCGCCATCGAGCTTGGCGACCAGCAGCTTGACGCCCTTGATGTCGACCGCTTGCGTCATCAACTCGTCGCCCTGGAAGGAAGCCAGCTTGCCTTTGAGGGCCGACATTTCTTTTTCCAGCGCCTTGACCTGATCGAGCACCTGCGCAATGCGGTGGTTCAGTTCCGCCGTGGGTGCCTTGAATGATGAAGCGGCTTGCGCCACTGTGCTTTCCAGCGACTGCAAGTACGCCAAAGCGTTCACACCGGTCACAGCTTCAATGCGGCGCACGCCGGCGGCCACGCCGCCCTCAGCCACCACTTTGAACAAGCCAATGTCACCCGTGCGCTGCACGTGCGTGCCGCCGCACAACTCGCGGCTAGAGCCAATGTCGAGCACGCGCACGGTCTCGCCGTACTTCTCGCCGAACAGCATCATGGCGCCGGTTTTCTGTGCCGATTCAATGTCCATGACCCGCGCTTGGGCTGCGGCATTAGCTAAAATTTCGGCGTTCACCAGGGCTTCAATTTCCAAAATTTGGGCATCAGTCACCGGGGCGTTGTGCGCAAAGTCAAAGCGGGTACGCTCGGCATTCACCAAGGAGCCTTTTTGCTGCACATGGCTGCCCAGTACTTCACGCAAGGCTTTGTGCATCAAGTGGGTGGCGCTGTGGTTGCGCACGGTGGCGGCGCGCACAGCGGAGTCCACATGGGCTTGCACGGCATCACCCACTTTCAGGCTGCCAGTTTTCAATTCACCGTGATGCCCAAAAACATCGGCCTTGATCTTGAGCGTATCGGCCACATGGAACTGGCCACCCGCGTTGTGAATCATCCCTTGGTCGCCCACCTGGCCACCAGACTCGGCGTAGAAGGTCGTGGTGTCGAGCACCACCACACCAGCCTGACCGGCTTGCAGTTCTTTCACGGCAGCGCCGTCGACGAACAGCGCCAGAACTTTGGCGTTGGCCGTCAAATCCTCATAGCCCACAAAGTCGTTGCCTTCACCCGTGTACTCCAGCGCCTTGTCCATCTTGAACTTGCCTGCGGCGCGGGCCTGAGATTTTTGCTTTTCCATGGCGGTGGCAAACCCGGCTTCGTCCACCGACAGGCCACGCTCGCGGCACACGTCGGCCGACAGGTCGAGCGGAAAGCCATAGGTGTCATGCAGCTTGAATGCCACTTCGCCGGGCAGCACTTTCACGCCGCCTTCAAGGGCTGCATCCAAAATTTGCATGCCGCTTTGCAGGGTTTCAAAGAAGCGCTCTTCTTCAATGCGCAAGATCTCGGCAATGCGCTCGGCCTGGTCAGCCATGTTGGGGTAAGCCGCGCCCATGAGTTGGACGAGGTCAGGCACCAGTTTGTGGAAGAAAGGTTTTTTCTGACCCAACAAGTAACCGTGGCGAATGGCACGGCGAATGATGCGGCGCTGCACATATCCCCGGCCTTCGTTGCTCGGAACCACGCCGTCGCTCACCAAGAAAGAAGTGGCCCGGATGTGGTCGGCAATCACGCGCAGGCTCTTGTGGCCCAGGTCGGCGCAGCCGGTTTCACGCGAAGCCGCTTTGATCAGTGCGTCAAAAATGTCGATCTCGTAGTTGCTGTGCACGTGCTGCAAGATGGCGGCCAGGCGCTCCAAGCCCATGCCAGTGTCCACGCAAGGCGCAGGCAGTGGCGTGACGGCGCCGTTCTCGTCCATGTTGAACTGCATGAACACGTTGTTCCAAATTTCAATGAAGCGGTCACCGTCTTCGTCCGGGCTGCCGGGTGGGCCGCCAGGAATGTGGTCGCCGTGGTCATAGAAAATCTCGCTGCATGGGCCGCAAGGGCCGGTATCGGCCATCATCCAAAAGTTGTCTGACTTGTAGCGCCCGCCCTTGTTGTCGCCAATGCGGATGATGCGGGTTTCCTGCACGATGCGCTCTGGGGTCCAGCCTGCCTTGACAAAAATACCCTCCCAAATGGCATAGGCCTCATCGTCTTCCATGTACACCGTGGCATACAGCTTGTCGGCGGGAAGTTTGTACACCTCGGTCAGCAACTCCCACGCCCATTGCAGCGACTCGCGCTTGAAATAGTCGCCAAACGACCAGTTGCCCAGCATCTCAAAAAAGGTGTGGTGCCGTGCGGTGTAGCCCACGTTTTCCAAGTCGTTGTGCTTGCCACCAGCGCGCAAACAGGCTTGCACCGAGGCGGCGCGCACGTAGCTGCGTTTGTCCGAGCCCAAAAACACGTCTTTGAACTGGACCATGCCCGAGTTGGTGAACATGAGCGTAGGGTCGTTGCCGGGCACCAAGGGGCTGGACGCGACCACGGTGTGGCCTTTGGACGCAAAAAAGTCCAGAAAGGTCTTGCGAATGTCGGCGACTGAAATGACGGCTTGGCTCATGATGTGTTTCGCTGGGGAAGCTGAAGGGAGGTGCAACCAAGCATTATAAGTTTGTGCCTCTAGGCCTCATTTCCTGCCTCATTCCCCTTTGGCGGCACCTTTTCTACACTGGACGCCATCGCAATCGGCTGCGTTCGTGTCCCCCGGCCTTCGGCCTCCTCCTTGACCTCACTGGGCCGAGCGACATGGCGTCCAGCGTGCGCCGTTGCCCTCACCCCAAACCGATACCTTGGCCCAAGACGGCATGGTGTCCGCTTTTGCGACAGCTGGCAACAGCAGACTGCGATAAGCTTTATTTCATGGCACAATTTACTTAACAAGTTAAATAAAACGGAGATACCATGGACATGAAAACATCACCCCTCGCCCTGCTGAACGACCCCAGCCTGCTCAAAACCGATGCGCTGATCAACGGCCAATGGGTGGCCGGCTCTAGCCGTTTTGACATCACCGACCCCGCCACCGGAGCGGTGCTGGCGAATGTGGCCAACCTTGGCCCCGCTGAAACTGAGGCCGCGATTGCTGCGGCCAACGCCGCATGGCCTGCCTGGAAAGCCAAGACCGCCAAAGAGCGCAGCATCATTTTGCGCAAGTGGTACGACTTGCTGATGGCCAACCAAGACGATTTGGGCCGCATCATGACCGCCGAGCAAGGCAAGCCACTGGCCGAAGCCAAAGGCGAAGTCGCCTACGGGGCCAGTTTTGTCGAGTGGTTTGCCGAAGAAGCCAAACGCATCAATGGCGAGACCCTGCCGCAGTTCGACAACAGCCGCCGCCTCTTGGTGCTCAAGCAGCCGATTGGTGTGTGCGCCGCCATCACGCCGTGGAACTTTCCGCTGGCCATGATTACCCGCAAAGTTGCGCCCGCCCTGGCCGCTGGTTGCCCTGTGATCATCAAACCGGCCGAACTCACACCGCTCACCGCCCTGGCCGCCGCCGAGCTGGCAATGCGCGCCGGCATTCCGCCAGGTGTGCTGAACATGATCACCGCCGACAGCGACAACTCGATTGCGGTGGGCAAGGTCTTGTGCGCCAGTGACGTGGTGCGCCACATCAGCTTCACCGGTTCGACCGAAGTGGGCCGCATCTTGATGGCACAGTCCGCGCCTACCGTCAAAAAAATGTCGCTGGAGCTGGGTGGCAACGCCCCCTTCATCGTCTTTGAAGACGCCGACATCGACAGCGCCGTGGAAGGCGCTTTTGCCAGCAAGTACCGCAACGCCGGCCAAACCTGCGTTTGCTCCAACCGCTTCTACGTGCAAGAAGCCGTGTACGACGAGTTTGTGAAAAAGTTCGCTGCCAAGGTGCAAACCGCCAAAGTAGGCAACGGCTTTGAAGACGGCGTGAACCAAGGCCCGTTGATCGAAGAAGCTGCGCTGGTCAAGGTGCAGCGCCATGTCGACGACGCAGTAGCCAAGGGCGGGCGCGTGCTGGTGGGCGGCAAGCGCTTGAGTGCCATGGGTTCAGGCCAATTCTTTGAACCCACTGTGGTGGCAGACGCCACCCCCGACATGCTGTGCGCCAAAGAAGAAACCTTTGGCCCGTTTGCGCCGATCTTCAAATTCAAAACCGAGCAAGAAGCGATTGATGCCGCGAACAACACCGAGTTCGGCCTGGCCAGCTACTTCTACAGCCGCGATGTGGGTCGCATCTTCCGCGTGAGCGAGGCCTTGGAGTACGGCATGGTCGGCATCAACGTGGGCATTTTGGCCACCGAACATGTGCCGTTTGGCGGCGTCAAGCAGTCTGGCCTAGGCCGCGAAGGCTCACACCACGGCATGGACGACTATGTGGAAATCAAGTACCTGTGCATGGGCGACATCCACAAGTAATCCCGCACGCTAAGGTTAAGTCCACCCGTTAAAAAGGCCACCCACTGCGAAG
>CANGDZ010000027.1 GCA_947452785.1 Comamonadaceae bacterium
CAGGAGGCCAGGTCTGAGGTCTTTGAGTACATTGAAGGCTTCTACAATCCAGTTCGGCGTCACAAACATCTTGACCAACTCAGCCCCCTTGAGTTCGAGAGACGTCAAATTGCGTTATGAAGAGTGTCTACAAAATTGGGGGAATGCCACTGGCGCCAGTTATTGAGTCAACATGCACGCAGCCATCCCAAAGTTTTGTTGGGCATGTTGATCTCGGCTACTGGCTTGTTGGCTTTGTTTGTGCAGGGCCAAGTTTGGTTGGCATCGGCCACACAAAGCGAGTTTGTGCGCTGGGCTTTGTGGGGCGGCACAGCTGGCTTTTTGGCAACAACCTTGGGTGCCTTGCCTGCCTTTGTCTTAAAGAACCTGAAACAAAAACATGAAGACGCCATGCTTGGCATGGCCGCAGGCATGATGTTGGCATCGGCCGCGTTTTCATTGTTGTTACCAGGCATTGAAGCTGGAACAATCATCGCAGGCTCCCCCTTGGCGGGTGCTGCCTAGGTGGTGGTGGGCATGGCCATGGGTGTGATGTTGATGTTGGGCTTGGATGCCTTCACCCCGCACGAACACACCCAAACCGGCCCCTGCGGCCCCGGCCATGATCGCTGCGACCGCATTTGGTTGTTTGTGATGGCCATCGCCATTCACAACTTGCCCGAAGGCATGGCGGTGGGTGTGGGCTTTACCCAGGGTGATCTGTCTGTGGGCTTGCCATTGGCCACCGCCATTGCATTACAAGACATTCCCGAAGGCTTGGCCGTAGCCATGACCTTGCGTGCCATTGGCACACCGGTTTGGAAAGCTGTTGGCATTGCAGCGATAAGTGGACTGCTTGAACCTGTGGGCGCACTCATTGGCGTAAGCTTGGTGGGGAGCTCGGCCATGGCCTATCCCGTTGGCTTAGGCTTGGCTGCAGGTGCGATGTTGTTTGTGGTGTCGCACGAAGTGATTCCCGAAACACACCGGACCGGCCACAAAACCACAGCCACACTTGGCCTCATGGCCGGATTTGCCCTAATGATGGTGCTTGACACCAGCTTGGGCTGACACTGTTTTATTAATCTCGAAAGGACGCATCATGAAAATCGACATTGGCATCTCTGAAATCAATCGCCAAGCCATCACCGATGGCTTGAGCCACTTGTTGGCAGACACCTACACCCTGTACATGACCACGCACAACTTCCACTGGAACGTGTCTGGCCCCATGTTCAACAGCTTGCACAACATGTTCATGTTGCAATACACCGAGTTGTGGAATGCAGTGGATCCCATTGCTGAGCGCATCCGCTCATTGGGCCACCCTGCACCCGGCTCGTACGCGCAGTTCGCCAAACTCAGCTCGCTGCCCGACGCGCCAGCTAAGCCCCCCAAAGCCATGGAGATGGTGGCGATTTTGGCTCAAGGCCACGAAGCCGTGGCACGCACGGCACGCGGTTTGTATGAGGTGGTGGGCGAGGCACACGACGAACCCACCGCCGACTTGCTGACGCAACGCATTGGTGTGCACGAGCAAACTGCGTGGATGCTGCGCAGCATGCTGGAAGATTAACTAGGTCTGTGCCATAGGGGCTGGGAATTGCATGACTAACCTAGCCCCGCCTTCGGGCATGTTGTTTTAGGGCAAATGACCACGGTGGTTTTCCATCACGGCACGGCTGAGCCATAATCCGACGTCCATGCCGTCGGGTTTGGTGGTGTGAGACAAATCTAAGACGTGACCTGCGATCTGGACTGCGCTTGAGCTCATCTAGTGCGTTACTGATCAAGTTGAAGAGCACCATTTGTAACTGGTCTTTGTCGCCATGCACTTGTAACTTTGCGACGATATCAATTACGACATCGATGCGGGCTTTCTTCGCAAGGGAGGCTTGCGCCGCATCATCGTGCATGCAAATGCTAGGCAGAATCACATTGATCTAGAAGTGCAAGACAACGGCTCTGGTGTGACAGTCTTCCAGTGTAAAAAAGTTGGTATCAAACAACACGAGAAGCTGCCGCGAATGTTGGCGTTTCTCATTTCACTGCTGATTTCAACACCTAATCTTCGGAACAAGACGCAAGTGCTAGCCTATGGTTAAAGGCAAATGCAGATCAATATCCAAAATCAAGTGCTTATTTCTTGTCCTTGAGCTTGACGATGCCGATCATGTCCATGACCATCTTTTCGTAAAAAGGCTCGGACGTGCCTTTTTGCATTTTCCGCATGAAGTACTTCTCGAAAGCCACCTTGGCAAAGTGAACCCACTTGCCTTCGGCAAACCAGCTCACATTGCGCGGCGGAATCTGGGGCAAGGCCACAAATGCGGCGCCTGTGTCACCAAAGTCGGCCAAGCAAACGGTGTTCCAAGTGGCTTTGTGGCTTGGCTCTTGCCCGTCCAGCATCTCGCGGATGTTGTGCGCCGTGGCGGTCACCATCGACTCGATCATGAAACCCGTCTTGGGCGTGCCTACAGGTATGGGCGTTGCCTCCACGGGCGCAATCGCCACACAGACACCCACACTGAAGATGTTGGTGAATTTGGGGTTGCGCTGGTGCTCGTCAATGGTGATGAAGCCGCGCGGATTGGTTAGCCCTTCAATGCCAAAAACGGCATCGACACCTTTGAAGGCGGGCAACATCATCGAATGTTTAAAGGGCAACACGTGCTCTTTTTTGGGTTGACCGTTGTCATCGTGCTCAGTGACAAAAATTTGGCCATCTTCGATCTTGGTGGTCTTGGCATTGCAAATCCACTTGATGTGACGCTCGCGCATGGCCGACTCCAGCAGCCCTTTGGAATCGCCCACCCCGCCCAAACCCAGGTGACCAATATAAGGCTCTGGCGTGACGTACGTCATGGGCACCTTGTCGCGGATCTTGCGGCGACGCAAGTCGGTGTCCATGATCATGGCGTATTCATAAGCCGGGCCAAAACACGAAGCGCCCTGCACCGCGCCGACCACAATGGGGCCCGGATCGGCCGTGAATTTATCCCAACTGAGTTTGGCGTTTTCGGCATGGGACACATGGCAAATGGACTGACTAAAACCGTCAGGGCCCAAACCAGGGACCTCGTCAAATGCCAGCTTGGGGCCTGTGGCGATCACCAGATAGTCGTAATCCAGCAAGCTGCCATCGAGCAACTCTACTTGGTTGCGCTGCGGGTGCACACGCTGGGCGCTCTGGGCAATCAATTCAATGCCTTTGCGGTTCAACGTGGGCGCAATGTCCATTTCAATGTCTTTGCGCTTGCGCCAGTCCACGGCCACCCACGGGTTGGAGGGCACGAAGTGGAACTTGGGCGAATCGCTGATGACCGTCACACGATCTCCTGCTCGGGCCAGCTCTTTCATTTCAAAAGCCATGGGCATGCCGCCAATGCCTGCACCAATGATCACGATGTGGGCCATGTGTCTGTCTCCTTGTAGTGACCTGCGAACAATGATCCATCACATCGCCCAAACGAAATTGACATGGATCAATCGCTGACCCCATACGCAGAACCTGACAGGTTTAAAACATGCGTCTCCGGTTATGTGACTGCGGCCAAATTTCAGAGCTGTAAAAATGCCTAAATTCGACCGCCGCAGAATTGTCGAGGCGCTTTATAGCGCGCTAGCTAAAATCACCCTCACTCAAAGATCCTTCTACAAAGTTACGAATTGATATTTCTTCGGCATTTATTGATCATGGCGTTGTTAATTTGCGTGGCAATCGCACACGCACAGGACGCCCTGCATCACGGCCCTAGCTTGCATGTGCAGGTTCAACGCGGGGAGGCTTTGTTGCCACTGGCCCAAGTCAACCGCTTGCGCGCTGGCGACAGACTGTTCGTTCAGCCCGAAGTTGACACTCTGGCAAAGGGCGACTGGGTGCTGCTGCTCGCCCAGGTCTCGCCTACCGGCAACCAAGTGAGCTCTCGCTATTTCAGCGTGAAGGAACTGAAATCCCCAGCTGAATTGGAAATCACGGCCGACAACCAAGTGCCAGTCATCATTCTGGCGCCGCAGTTGCGTAACCTGTTTGGCCTGTACACCAGTCTCTCTGAATCGGCTAACTTGCTCAACGAAGTGCTTAATGCGGACCCTCAGCGTTTTTACGACCTGCAAAAAGTAGACCAAATCAATCAAGCCATTCAGGCCCTGAGCGAGAGTCTGACCCACAGAATGTCAGGTCGTTCAGCGCAAGATGCTATTCAAGCGGCCAAGGACCTTGCCTTTAAGTTCGGCGTACGCAACCTCAACCCCGAATGTTTCAAGAACCAGTTGGTCAATACCGAATGCGTCGCCACAAATATTGTGACCAACAAAGACTTCGCGCTGCCCAGCACCAGCGATCTCAGTGCCATGGTGGGAAACAAGAAGGCGGTCGATCTCAATAGCTTCTTGATAGCCAACCTGCGTATATTTTCTGAAGCCGGGGACTTCCTCAGCAATAAATACCGCGACAGCTACGATTTTGCCCCCACTTTTGGCCGCCACCAAGCCCAGACTCGGCGTATCGATCTATTCTCTATGGCACGCTTTCGCAATGGCAATATCAAAACGGCCTACCTGTATGTACCTTCTTGGTTCACAGGGGCGAGCCCCCGTCTGCTGATCGATAGCGTCCGATTGGGCTGCTTCACGCGGGGACGCATGGAAGTGCAAGTTTTAGGCCGCCTTCCCCTCGGCAACTATTGGCACGATTGGCGCATGGACCTGCGCGATCCGGACAGCAACGAGAACTTGGGCAGCATCTCAGCCATCAAGTTCGATCAGGAGACCGGACGCTTTCGTTTTGAAACCCCTGATGCAAGCGACTGGAATCGTCCTGCGGGCCAACAAATCGATGTGGCTCTAAGCGGGCAATTTGGGTTTGATTCGGTGCTGCTGGACACGGTGCGCATGGTCCTGCCCTGGCCGGACGCCGCCACTGCGCAAACCGAAATGGGCAAGCTCTCGCTGATCTCGGGCGAACGCATCAACTTCCCCCCTCGCACCGAAATCTCGGCGGCCTGTCTGGACGACTTAGCACTGACTCAAATTGACGGTACGTCGGTGGCGCGAAATGCGGTTCAGCAACCACGCCTGAATGCCGATCTACAGGAGGTGCCCCCCGGCCCCTTGAACCTTGTCGTGTACCAGGCCGGACAAGACCCGTTGAATATTCCTGTTCAAGTGCTGCCGCCCCTGGCCAAGATCAAACAGATCGAACATGCAGAAGGTGAAGTCAGCCTGACGGTGCAAGGTCAAAACTTGCACCGCATCGCCCGCATCGAGATTGAGGGCCGTGGCGCCTGCACACCTGCGTCCGATGCCATCACCTCCAAGCCTTCGCCTATGAGCTTTGTGTGCGAAGGCCCTATTCGCCACAATGCCGGACTGCCCGAAACAGTCCAAGTCATCCATCTGAACGGCGAGCCCGGCCCACTGAGCGTGCGCCTGACGCAAACTCCTGCCATCCCGCGCCTGGCGCTGGCGGGCAACACGCCCAACGCTTTGCTGGTCACGCCCTCTGAAAAAGGTCGTCAATGGAACCTGCTGCCGAGCGGCGTGTTGATGAGTGAGGACTCTGGCCTCAACCTGCTGCTACAGGCCCAAAGCCCTTACGTTTTGAGCAAAGGCAGCTACATGCTGCAACTTCGCTTTAAGGACGACCCCGAAACCGATGTCCATCCCCTGTCTGCGCCATTGATTGCCGACTTTTCGCACAACGAACTGCGCACCCGCAGCCCCGTGCGCTTTGACCCGACTCGTCTGCCCAGCGTGATCAACTCTCTAGAATTTCGAGTCCTGCACAAACCATCGGCACAGACCGGCCCTTGGCAGTCCTTGGGTCGCACCCTCATTTGGCTGCCTGACCTGCAATCTTTGAGCTGCTCTCCTCAAGGTGATGCATTGCTGCTGCAGGGCCAACGTATGGACCTGATCGACGCGATTCAAATCCCTTCAGGAGACAACGCTGCTAGCAAAGATTTTGTAGCTCCAAAACTGGTGCCTTGCTCAAATGGCCTTTGTCTCAGTTTGCCCTCCGTGATCCAAAGCAACCAGCTCTTGGTTCGCATCCGTTGGGTGGACGACACTGTGTTCAATGTTTTATTGCCAAAGCCTACTCAGGCTTGCCCATAGTTCCATATACGGTCAATTTGAAAAATAATGGATCTTTCTGGCCAAGCTGCCGTACACAACGCTTGCCATTTGTTCAGTGTGAATTGCAACTTGACCCCATGCGTTTTTGATAGCCTGCGAGAATGCGTTTGACACATTTCAACGGCAAATTTCTGATTACTGCGGGTAAAAATCCCGCAGTTCTGAATGAAAACGCAGCAGCCCACCGGGTGAAGGGTCTCACCCAAGCGGTTGCTTCAAGAAACTCTTTTTGCTGTTGACTGTTCATAGCGATCAAATTCCAATGTGTTGGCAAACGGACATCCGCAGGTATTTAGCCCTAGAGGCTCCGAGCAACTAAGCCAATAACTTGCCCCAAGTGCCTATGTTGTAGACCTGCCGGTAACCGTTCTTCATAAGCAACAGCTTGGCCATTCCACTTCGGGTTCCACTGGCACAGCACAAGACAACAGGAACTGACTTGGGAATTTCAGCCAATCGACTGCCCAGCTCGGGCAACGGAATGTTGATCGTGCCAGGTGCGCAGGCGCTGGCGAATTCCCCAGCCGATCGCACGTCGACAAACAAGGCCCCTTTATTTTTGAGTTCTGGCAGCATGGTCACTATGCGTTTGGAGTTCCACCATTTGTAGCCCCACCAAATGGCCAGGGCCCCAAAAGGCCAGTACTGTTCAAAATAGTGCTGAAAATTCATAGTCACCCTTTAAATTCAGATGTGTGCGATGCGATGTTCACCGCGTTGAGTCAATTTGCTTCTGTTGTGGCACCGAAGCTGTCAGGCATCTGCACGGCAATGACTTCCCCATTGGCCGTGGCAATGCCGTTGGCATAAACCGTGGTCTCCACAATCACTTTTCGGCCTTTGATTTCTTTCACTCGACCGCGGATTTCAAGGGCTCCCCCCAAAGGCGTGGGCTTGAGGAAATTCACATGAAGTGAGCCCGTTACGAAGCGAAACGGCGGCAAGCTGTCCATCGAGCGCTCCTGCGCTTTGTACATGGCAGCCGCCGCTGTAGCGGTGCCGTGACAGTCAATCAACGATGCAATCAATCCACCATAGGCAAAGCCTGGCACAGACATTTGGTAAGGCTCGGGCGTGAAAAACGTGACCGTCTCATCACCATCCCAGTGGGTTTTGATTTGGTGTCCATGGCTGTTGTTTGAGCCGCAGCCGTAACACTGCGCAACGTTTTCGGGATAGTAATCTTGAAAGGCTTTCATGTTTTGACCAGGGTGATTCAAAAAAAGGAATGAAGGTGATTATTTAGGTTGGCAAATAATAAGCGATTGCTTATATTGCAAGTTCTTTAGAGCGCAATCTGAGTACTCAGGCCCAACTTTTGAACTTGGAATTCATCATGGCTTGGCGCTGAGGTAACTGGCGTTGCAGCGGCAATGTCTGAAACGGCTTGCTGCAAAAAATGAATCAAAGGCGCCCCTTGCGCCACCAATGCCTCACTGGGGTCATGCCCGCCATGAACCGCAAGGCATTGCACCTGGCCTGGCCGCCCTGCAGACTCCAGGCGCAGGGCGTCCGTAAACGGAACCAGTTCGTCATCTGTGCCATGGACCAGCAACACCGGGCAGTTCAGACAGGCCATGCTGGTCAGCGGCGCAATGTCATTAAATTGCGCGCCAATAACGGCCTGCACGTGGCGCATCACATACCAGCCGAGCACAAGATAGGGGATCTGTGCGTCGGCCAAATATCTGCGCATGATGTCGCGCGGGTGAGCAAAGGCACTCAGGCTCACGACGGCACGCACGTCCGAGCGTCGAGAAGCACACAGCAAGGCAGCCCCAGCGCCGACGGAATGCCCCATGACGGCCAGGCGGCCACGGTCAACACCAGGGCACTGGTGCAACCAGTCCAAACCGGCTTCAATGTCTTGCGCAAAGCGAGGAAGCGAGGTGAAAGCTTCGTCATCACTCTCGCCATGGCAGCGCGCATCAATCAGCAGCACGGCAAAACCGGCCGCATGCAACGGTTCCAGCGCAGGCAGCATGAGACTGGCGTTTGCGCCCCAGCCGTGCATCACCACCACCGCCGGGCTAAGCAGTTGGCTCGGCACCGGCACAAACCAGGCAAAAAGGGTTTTATCCTGTGCGACAGGCAAGCGAAACGCATGTGCTGAAAGTCCGACGTCCGCAGGTGTGCGCTGATGCGCCAACCTTGGGGCCCTCAGTCCACGCAAAATCAAGGCGTGCGCACCACTGCGCAGCGCCAATACACTGAACAAGGCGATCGCAGTGATCCACAGAATCTGCATTTATGCGGTGCAGCTGTGGCTGCCGTCTGTATTGATTAAATGATTGGCCATCTCGGCAAATTTGTTGATCAGTGTGTCGCGCAAGAACGTATCCACCACCTGCTCGGTCAGGGCCTGAGTCATGCACAACATCCATTCGTCTCGAACCACCGGGCCCACCGCATAGGGCGCATGCCGCATGCGCAAACGGGGGTGGCCTTTCTTTGCCACATAAAGGCCAGGGCCTCCCAACCATCCCGACAAAAACTCGAACAAGCTCGTCTCACTTCCCGTCAAACTCGCTGGGTGCAATTGGCGTACGGTGTATGCCTCTGGCAGTTCATCCATCAACTCATAAAACCGATGCACCAGTTTGCGAATGGCGACTTCGCCGCCAAGTTGAACGTAGGGGGTGAGTGAGGTGTTGTTGTTCATCGGTATTTTTTAAGGTAAACGCTTTCGAACCAGCGTTTCGCCCAGTGAAACAAGCGGTTGGGTGGAAGAACGATTTGACGCTTGGCATTTCGAAATACCAGCGTGCCTTGATCAAGCGCGTCAATGATGCAGATCAGCTCCACTTTGAAAGTGGCCCTGGGCGTTTCGCCGCGCAGACCGGCCAGCAGGTTTTGTGCAGCCGCTTCGGCTTGCAGGTCCGCCATATGCGCTTGCTTGGGCATCCAATCCGGGCCAGGAAAACTGCCAGAATCACCGACCACATAGACGTTATTTTCACCTTCAACTCGGCACTGGGCATCGGCCTTGAGCAGGCCACCGGGCGATCTGGCCAAGGTGGTGTGGTCAAACCAGAGATTGCCAGTCATCCCCGGCATAAACAGGATCAAGTCTGCTTTGAACTCACCACCTTCGGTGACGACTTTGTCCACCTCAAAGCGCTGCAACTTGTGACCCAGGTGCGTTTTGATGCCGCGTTGCGCCATCTGCTCAAGCAAGTGCGCAACGGCCTTTGCACCCAAGCGGTTGCCTGGCTCGGTCGAGGGGTTGAAAAACACGATTTCAAACCGGTCTCGTCGGCCCTCCCGTTTGAGTTGTTCATCGATGCCGAAGAGAAACTCAAACATAGGCCCACCCCGGACCGCAGTGGGTTCATTGGGATTCCCCGCAAACCCCACTGCAATAGTTCCACCCGACATGGTTTTGACGCGATCACGGATTTTTTCTGCCGCAGCAATGCCTTCGCAAGGCGTAATCGCGTGTTCAATGCCCGGTAATTTTTTGATAAACCGCCCACCAGAGGCAATGACCAGAGCGTCGTTGTAGACGCTGCCCAGTGAAGTACGAACAATGCGCCCTTTTTCGCTCAAGCCCGTGACTTCTGCAGCGACATGTCGCACATTCATTCGTCTGAAAAAATTCTCCAAGGGGATCACAAGTTGCTGTCGCGTGCGCAACCCACTGGGTATCCAGATGATGCCGGGCAAGTAATGCAACTCAGCCAAAGGCGAAATGAGGGTGATGGAAATGTGGGCGTCACGCTTGCGTAACTCCCGCACTGTTGAAAGTGCACCAAAACCCGAACCAATGATGGTGATATTTTGGGTCATATTCTTTGCCCAGATTCCAGGGGTGTTTCGAGCCGTGTCGAGCCCTGTAGTTGTGCCATAGTGGCCAAAAATTGATCGCGGGAAACACCTGCAAAGTCGGGGTGCCAACGCCTTTGATCCATGACGGTGCTGACTGTGCGCAATCGATGTGCGTGCCCTGAGAACAACAAGGTTTCGTTGGGCAACTTCCATAAGCGACCCGTGACGCTTTCCCACAACTGCTCAGGCTTTTCGGCGTAAGGTTGGTGAGGGCAGTCGGTGACGGCCAGCAAGCCACCACAAAAGATTCTGTCGCGCCAAGCAAAGCTGAGGCAGTTTGACGTGTGGCCTGGGGTGACCCAAACATGAACGGTCTCGCGGCCAAATGGCAATGACTCACCGTCGTAGTGAAACTTGTGGCCCAGTCCATCACCTTGGACCACCGTTGCACCCAGTTGACGCAATTCCAAAGCGTTGTTCGGATGCAAATGATCATGGTGATGTGTCCGCAAAATCCATTTCAAATGGAGGTCACGCTCAGCAAGCAATGCCGAAAGCACGGCCACATCGCGGCTTCGCGGATCGATGAGAACGGCCTCTTTAGCCTGCGCATCAGCAAGAAGGTAAGTCAACTCGCCAGTGGTTTCATCGTGCAGGATCCGAAAGTACAACTCAGACACCCCAGCGTATCCACGCAGCAAGCATCAAAGCGGTGCTGCACGACCAGCCAGAAAACAGCAGCTTCCACACAAATGCGCGCGGCACAAAGCCCACGCCGCGTACCAGTCCTGCGCTCATGGCCCAAAAGAGAGCAAATGCAAGACTGTGATTCGCGCTCCCATCCTGGCGCGCAAAAACCAAGGGGTAAACGGTGCCAACCAACATGATCACGATCGCGATCAAAAGACTGGGGACATGCACCGCCGAGTGACCTTGTTCAGCGGGGGTTGCCTCCAATGTCATGGCCGAGTTTCATTCTTGCGCGCCTCAGCCCGCGCATCTTCGTTCTCGCCCCACATGGCATTCAAAATGGCCAGCAAAACTGCAAAGCCCACGCCCAAAACCCAAGCAAAGTACCACATGTGAATTCCTTTTTAGCGCGTTGGCTGTTGGGTCTGTATGGGCTCGCCCATGGCGAGTTGTGGATGGAAAACGTTGACAGCATCAATACGCGGCATGCTCATGCTCCTTGATGTAGGCCGCCGTCACCTTGCCACGCATGACGCTGTAAGCCCAAGAGGTGTAGAAGATGATGAGCGGCATGAATATCATCGTGGCCCAAAACATGATGCTCAGTGTGAGATGACTGGACACGCTGTCCCAAACCGTGAGGCTGGCGGCAGGCATGGAGCTTGAAGGCATGATGAACGGGAACATAGACGCGCCTGCAGTACCAATCACACCCACCAAAGACAACGAGGAGGCCACGAAGGCGCTCAGTGTCCAGCGCAAGCGAAGTAACAGCACTGCCACCAATGCGCCCACTATGCCAAGGGCCGGCAAGCTCCAGAGCAGGGGTTGGCGTGCGTAATTGGCCATCCAAGCGCCCGCTTCGCGCACGACCACTTTGGACATGGGGTCAGGCAGTGCATTCGCATTGATCACGGAGGTGATGCGGTAACCCTCAATGCTCTGCAGCCAAACGCCTGCCGCAGCAAATGCCACCACCATGAGCAGTGCCGCACCGATAGCCGCCTTGATGGTTCGGTCTTGAATCAGACCTTCTGTGCGGTGCGCTAAGTAAGCACCCCCCTGCATGGTGATCATGGCGCTGCTCACCACACCTGCGAGCAATGCAAAGGGATTGAGCAATTGCCAGAAGCTGCCGGTGTAGGTGGAGATTAAATAGGTGTCGAATTGAAACGGCACACCTTGCAGCAAATTGCCAAAGGCCACACCAAAAATCAGTGGTGGCACCGAGCCGCCGATGAACAAGCCCCAGTCCCAGGTGCTGCGCCATGCGGCATTGTGGATTTTGCTGCGGTAGTCAAACCCTACGGGCCTGAAAAACAACGCCCACAACACCACCAGCATGGCCCAGTAAAAGCCGCTGAAGGCCGTGGCATAAACCAGAGGCCAAGCCGCAAAGATGGCGCCGCCACCCGTGATGAACCAAACTTGGTTGCCGTCCCAGTGGGGACCCACGGTGTTGATGACCACGCGACGTTCCAAGTCATTGCGCCCCACGAAAGGCAGCAAGGTGCCCACGCCCATGTCGTGTCCGTCCATGATGGCGAAGCCGACCAGCAGCACGCCCACCAGCAGCCACCAGATGATTTTGAGAGTTGAATAATCAAACATCGTGCGTCCTTTCAAGCGTGCGCAGAGGCCGCGTGTTCTGCTGGTTCTTGGTCATAGCGGCCGGTACCCAGACTGCCCGGACCCATGCGTGCGAACTTCACCATCAGGTACATCTCCACCACCAACAACACGGTGTAAAAGCCAATGAAGCCAGCCAAAGAACCGTACAAACTGTTGACACTCAAGGTGGACACACTCAGGTGGGTGGGGAGCACGCCGTAAATCGTCCAAGGCTGACGGCCATACTCGGCCACAAACCAGCCCAACTCACAGGCAATCCAAGGCGCAGGCAGCATCCACAATGCGGTTTTGAGCAACCACGGCTTTTGCATGCACGCTGACTTCAGCGTGCTCCAGAAGGCCAGGCCAAACAACAGCAACATGGCAAAGCCAAGGCCAACCATGGCTCTGAAAGCCCAGAACATGGGCGTCACGCGAGGGACGGTGTCATTGACAGCGCGTTCAATGATCTCGGGACTGGCCGTGTTGACATCGACCACATATTTTTTGAGCAGCAGGCCAAAGCCCAAATCGGCTTTATGGCGTTCAAATACTTGCTTGGCCACCGCATCGTCGCGGTTGGCGCGAAGGGCGTCCAGTGCATTGACCGCCACAATGCCGCGCAAAATGCGTTCGCGGTTCTTGTCTTTGATGTCGTGGATGCCCGGAATCTCTTTGCTGATGGAGCGCGTACCGATCAGGCCCATGACCCACGGAATTTCTACTTCCCAGTTGTTCTTTTGTTCCGCTTCGTTGATGCTGGCGATCAACGTCAAACCGGCCGGTGCGGGCTTGGTTTCCCACATCGCTTCCAGTGCGGCCATCTTGGTTTGCTGTGCCTCTCCAACGGTGTAACCGGACTCATCCCCCAACACGATCACGCTCATGACGGAAGCCAGTCCAAAAGCAGCGGCCACACGGAAGCTGCGTTTGGCGAATTCCACATCGCGCTTTTTGAGCAGATACCAGCTCGAAATCGACAACACAAACATAGCGCCGGTGGCGTACCCGGCAGACACGGTGTGCACAAATTTAGCCTGCGCATCCGGGTTAAAAACAACCGCCCAAAAATCGGTCATTTCCATGCGCATGGTCAAGTAACTGAACTCCGATCCCACCGGGTTTTGCATCCAGCCATTGGCAATCAAAATCCACAGTGCCGAGAGGTTGGTGCCCACCGCCATGAGCAGGGTCACCATCAAGTGCTGCGTCTTGCTGAGCCGGTCCCAGCCAAAAAAGAACAAGCCAATCATGGTTGACTCAAGGAAAAAGGCCATCAAGCCTTCAATCGCCAGCGGCGCCCCGAAAATGTCACCCACGTAGTGGGAGTAATACGCCCAATTCGTGCCGAACTGAAACTCCAAGGTGATGCCCGTGGTCACTCCCAGTGCAAAGTTAATGCCGAACAACTTGCCCCAGAAACGCGTCATGTCTTTCCAGATGACCTTGCCCGTCATCACGTACACGCTCTCCATGATCACCAAAATCCAAACCATGCCGATGGTGAGCGGCACAAATAGAAAGTGGTACATCGCAGTGGCCGCGAATTGCAGCCGTGAAAGATCGACCAGTTGTTCTGAAATCATTGTTTGCTTTCTTGTGCCTTAGTCGAAACGGGTGCCAGAAACTGCGCGGCAACGCTGTTTTCATCCACCGCCACATGCTGCTCACGCACAAAAACCCACCACAGCGCCACGAGGACGGCGAGTTTCAAAACCAGCACCACGGCCAGTTTCTTCACGAGGGTTTTGTCTGAAAAATTCATA
The DNA here is from genome assembly GCA_947452785.1 of Comamonadaceae bacterium. Taxonomy (GTDB): domain Bacteria; phylum Pseudomonadota; class Gammaproteobacteria; order Burkholderiales; family Burkholderiaceae_C; genus Limnohabitans_A. Next base: position 13,953 of record CANGDZ010000027.1, read on the forward strand.
GCGGCTCATACTTATGCTTCATTACGCATTCAAGAACCGTGCCATAAGCCACCTATGGAAATAGTCAATAAATACAATGGCTTGAGAATATTTTCCGTATTGGAATTCGCTGGCAGCGCCAACGCTGATGCCATTTTTGGCGCACGGTGACATATTTGGCATAAACTAGACGCTTGTCTTGAGGAGTCTGCATGAAGCCACTGCCCGAATTGATGTCCTTTTTGGAAGGACTGAGCGAGCCTCACATCCTGTTTGACACTGCGTATCGCATATTGGCGGCCAACGCCGCTTACCGTCGCCAGTTCAGTCCTGAACACAGCGTGGTGGGTCGCACTTGTTATGAGGTTTCACATCACTTCAGCGTGCCGTGCGACCAAGCCGGTGAGTCCTGCCCACTGGCAAGGGCGCGTGAATCCGGCCAGCGAGAACGCGTCGTGCATTTGCACCATACCTCCAAGGGTCAGGAGTACGTCAACATTGACCTCTCGCCTTTGTTGAATGCGGCAGGCGAGCAGGCGTACTTCATTGAGAAAATGGCGTCGCTGCCGGTGGCGCACGGAAAACCCTTGGCGCAGGGCTTGATTGGTCGATCCGCGGCATTTCAGGACATGCTGGCCTTGGTGGCGCGTGTGGCACCCTCCATGGCGACCGTGCTTTTATTGGGCGAGTCCGGCACAGGTAAAGAGTTGGTCGCACAGGCCGTCCATGACGCGAGTGCGCGTGCGCACCGACCCTTGGTTGCCGTTGACTGTGCCAGCATGCCAGAGAACCTGTTTGAATCGGAGCTGTTCGGTCATGAGCGTGGCGCATTCACCGGTGCCAACGTGGCGCGCGGTGGCTTGGTAGAGGCGGCCAGTGGGGGGACGCTGTTTCTCGATGAGATTGGCGACATACCGCTGACGATTCAGGTGAAATTACTGCGCTTACTTGAGACCGGTACCTACCGCCGGGTAGGCAGCACAGATCTGCGTCACGCGGATATTCGCGTAGTTTCTGCCACGCACCGCGATCTGCACCATATGGTGTCGCAAGGCACTTTTAGAGAAGATCTGTATTACCGCATCAGCACTTTTCCAATTCATCTGCCACCACTGCGCGAGCGCAGAGATGACATCGCCTTGCTCACGGCCGCTTTACTCATACGACTGGACCCCAAACGCAAGCTCAGCTTGACGGATGCGGCTCAGGAATTGCTCAAGGTGCAGGCCTTTCCAGGCAACGTCAGGGAGCTGCGCAACTTACTGGAGAGATCGACCTTGATTTGCGATGGCCAAATATTGGAAGCCTCACACATCCAGCAAGCCTTGCAGTCGAGCATCCAGCGGCGGGCGCCAACCCAAGCCCACAATCCCGCAAGGCTAAGGGGGGGCGATGTCTTGGACATAGCGCAACCGATCACTTCAAAACTCAAGGATGCACAAAGGGATGCACTTGCCGTGATAGTTGCAAATCATCAAGGCAGTCGATCTGAACTGGCCATCAAGCTGGGAATCAGTTCGCGATCGTTGTATCGCAAATTGAAGTTGTTGGAATGACAGCAATTTTTACTCGATCGCGAGATCGGTAGCCCCGCCGCCTGGACCTGGCCCTTGAAAATGGGATGTTCGCCCAGAAATGCAAGTTGAAACACTGGACAAAGAGCCCCACATGAAAACGCATCTTGTTTGCCCCCATTGCAACAGCACCAACCGCGTCGACACGGACAAACTGCAGGCTGAGTTGTCTTGCGGCAGTTGTCACAAGGCCTTGTTTGACAAACATCCATCTTCACTGTCCTCGATTGGCCTGCAAGCTCAAATCGCCAAGAGTGACGTACCTGTGGTGGTGGATTTTTGGGCGCCTTGGTGCGGGCCTTGCCGTTCCATGGCCCCCGAGTATGAGAAAGCTTGTGCCTTGATCGAGCCCCGTGCACGGTTTACCAAAATCGATACGGAAGCCTATCCAGATGCTGGCTCACGGCACAATATCCGCAGCATTCCCACCGTGGCCATCTTCAAAGGGGGACAGGAGATTTCCCGCATTTCAGGCGCCCGCTCCGCCTCAGACATTGCACAATGGGTCAAACAGTATGTGTAAAAGTACGGTTGTTTAAAAACTGTGTCGCAGCATCTAGAACCAACTCCATGACGAACTTCACCAATCCCCTAGCCCGATGGAACGAACGGTTTTCAACAGAAAACTATCTTTTTGGTGAGCGACCTAATGCCTACTTGGCTGAGAAGACGCCGCTTCTGCGCAAAGGCAGGGCACTGTGCATCGCCGATGGCGAAGGCCGCAATAGCGTCTGGTTGGCCTCTCAAGGTTTCGACGTCGATGCCTTTGACTTCTCTCCGATCGCATTGGCTAAAGCTGAAAAACTGGCAGCCAAGCACGAAGTTAATGTTCATTTCAAATGCAGTGATTGGGAGAGTTTTGACTGGAAGCCCAATCACTACGACACCATTGCCGGCATCTTCTTTCAGTTCGCAGATCCCGGCCCCCGGCGTGATTTATTTGAAAAATTGCACTCGTCACTCAAGCCTGGTGGCACCTTAATTATTCAGGGCTACGGAAAAGAGCAATTGAAATACAAAACGGGTGGGCCTGGCGTTCTTGAAAACTTGTACGACGAGGAGCTGTTGTTAACGTCGTTCCCTGGCTACAAAGTTTTAGACCTCATCACTTACACACAAGAAGTGGATGAAGGCGCTGCCCACAGCGGCATGTCGGCTTTGGTCGGATTTGTTGGACAAAAAATTTAAGCATGCCTGTTATAAAAAAACGAGTATCTGTGTGCGCACGCCGTAAAGTCTCAGAGGCGTTCCACAACACGCCCTGAGACTTTGACTGAAAGCTTGAAAAAAGCGATACCGCATTCAGGACAGCAACCGTCCCTCGCCCTTTTCTTCAATCGTTTGGCCATCCCGAATGTGGTAAATCCGCTTGAAGCTGGGAATGATTTTTTCATCGTGCGTGACCACAATGATGGCTGTCTGCGCTTGTTGCGCCATGGCATTGAGGATGCGCATGACTGACAGCGCCCGCTCGCTGTCCAGCGGCGCCGTGGGCTCGTCCGCCAAAATCACAGGCGGCTTGTTGGCCAGCGCTCGCGCAATAGAAACCCGCTGCTGCTCACCGCCGGACAGTTGCCCGGGTTCGGCTTTGGCACGGTGCGCCACATCCAACGCGGTCAGCAACTCCAAAGCGCGCTGGCGGGCTTGCACATTGGGCACACCGGCCAGCATGGGCAGCAAGGCGACGTTGTCGATCACATCCAAAAACGGAATCAGATACGGCGCTTGAAACACAAAACCAATGCGGTCACGCCGCAATGCGCGAAGGTCCGAGGTCTTCCAGCCGTTGTCGTAGATCACTTCGTTGCCCAAAGTCATGCGCCCCGAGGTGGGCTCAATGATCGCGCCCAAACATTTGAGCAAGGTGCTTTTGCCTGAACCCGAAGGCCCCACCAAGCCCACCACCTCGCCCGGTGCCACTTGCATGTTGACGTTTTTCAAGGCCTCCACGGCCGTGTCGCCGTGGCCGTAGACTTTGCGCAAATTTTCAATGAGGATGCCGCCCGTGCTTGTGGTCATGGTCTCTTTCAACTGATGGCCTGCGCCGGGTCTACACGCAAAGCGACGCGGATGGCCAAGGTACTGGCCAATGCGCAAATGAGCAAGGTGGCAGCAAATCCCAGCACCGCATCTTGCGTCAGCAACAATACGAACTTGGGAAACACCGGCGCCCACAAAGTGGCGGCCACTTTGCCCACCACAAAACCAATCACCCCCAAGCCCAAGGCTTGCTGCAAGATCATGCTGGCAATGGTGAGGTTGCGCGTGCCGATCAGTTTCAGCACCGCAATCTCGCGGATTTTCCCCAGCGTCATGGTGTAGATGATGAACGCCACAATCGCGGCACTGACGACCGCCAAAATCACCAGGAACATGCCGATCTGTTTGGCCGAGGTGGCAATCAATTTGTCCACCAAAATCTCTTCCATGTCGCTGCGGGTGTAGACCGTCAAATGCTTCCAGCGGCGAATGGGCTCAGCCACTTGCGCAGCCTGATGGCCCTCGGCGACCTGCACCAAAACCGCATTCACGTTGCGGCTGCTGATTTGCAAGCTCTGCACCGCGTCGAGCAAACCCGGCACTGCCGGCCGGTTGAACGCTGGGTTGGCGCTGGTGCGCACGCGGTCGTTCACCAGGGCATCGTTGTCTTTCAGGAATTGCGCTTCCTGTGCGTCCTTCAAGGCAATGAACACCATGGGGTCACCACCCGAAGACACCATTCTTTGGGTCAAGCCCACCACCGCGTACGCATGGCGGCGAATCTGCACGGTGTCGCCCAGGGCCAAACCGGTTTTGATATCGGCCACGGCTTCGTAATGGCTGCGCGTCAGATGACGGCCCGCCACCAGATGGCCCGGCTGACCGGGCAAGCCGGCCGTGCCAGGTTCAATCCCCACCACCATGGCGCGGGCCTCACGACCACCGCGCGCCTGAATCTGCATCGTGAAGTAAGTGATGTTGGCCGCCTTGGCAACGCCGGGCATGCCTTGAATGCTGCGCACCAGGTCGTCCTTCAAATTGGACGCTTCCGCGTAAGGGCCTTGGGTGCCTTTTTGAACCACCCACAGATCGGCGCCACTGTTGCTCAGCAGCGCCTGTGCATCGTCCACCATGCCGCGAAACACGCCGGCCATGGTCAGCGTCACACCAATCAGCAAGCCCAAACCAAACCCGGTCAGAATGAACTTGGCCCAACTGTGCTGAATGTCGCGCAGCGCCAAATTGATCATGGCTTGGCCTGTTTAACCAAGGCATCCACCACCCGAAAGCCAGCCCCGGGCTTGAGCGCTTTTTCGCTGTAAACCACGACGCTGTCGCCGGCCTGCAGACCGCTCAAGGCCTGAATGCGGCCGTCCAAGCTGGAGGCACCCCATTGCACCGGCGCAAACTCGATCTGGCCTGCGGCCACACGCCACACCCCACTGCGCCCCTGGTGCTGTTGCACGCTGGCTTGCGGCACCACCGGGCTATCGGCCGTGGCCTTCAAGTCCAGCGTCACTTCGACCATTTCGCCAATCGACGCCGCAGGCGGAATCTCGCTGAAGCCCACCTGGGCGATCCGCTCCTCGGTCACCGCATCGGCAAGCCACTCCAAGCGTTCGACTTGGCCCGTCCAGATCTGCTGCGGCTGCGAGCGCAGCACGATCTTGGCCCCCAAGCCCACGGCCAATCCAGCGGAGCGGCTTTGGTCTACGCGCATCTTGACCCACAGGCTGGCGGGATTGGCCAGGCGCAACACCGGCTGCCCGGCCACCACGGTGCTGCCGGCTTCGGCATCGCGGCTGATCACCACCGCATCGGCGGGGGCCAACAGGCGTGTGTTTTGGCGTTGCAGCGAGGCGGCAGCGCGCTCCGCCTGCAAACGCTGCAGGTCTTGCCCAGCCGCCTGAAGGTTCGCCTGAGACGTTTGAAAAGCGGCGTCGGCTGAAATCAATTCTTGCTCGCGCACTTCCAGCGCACCCTGGCTGATGAAGTTTTGCCGCGCCAAGTCCTTCTGACGCAGCAAATTGGTGCTGGCCAACGCCTGTCTCGCTTTGGCATCCAACACCTGCGCTTGAGCCGCCACCTGAACGCTTCGCGCCTTGGCCCATGCCGCCTCTTGCGCCAACAGACGTTGCTCCAAGTCGACGGGATCCATCTCGGCCAGTAATTGGCCAGCCTTGACCTTGTCACCCACATCCACATGCACACGCAGCACACGCCCCGCCACTGTGGGCCCCATGAGCCAGCTTTGCTTGGCCTCCACACTGCCCACGCCAAACACCGAGGGCGTGAGGCTGTCGTGGCTAACGCGCACCACGGTGAGTCGCGTCGGCGCCAATGGGCCGAGGCGAAAGGCGACGAAAGCGATCACGGCGATCAAGGCGATGGCCCCGGCCACCATCAGCCCTCGGCGTTGGTTCAAACTGGACAACTTCATGATTTTTCCCTGGTGGTGCGCGCCGGAACATGGCTTAGCCCGTTGGCGTAAATATTAAAAACAGCGGCGGCTTGCAAGTGCATGCCCTGCAGTGAACCGGCCATCAACGACTGCATGACCAACCCCTGAACGGCGCCCATGAACAGCACCGTGGCCGCCGGGGTATCGAGCTGCGCTGAAATGGTTTGGGCTTGCACGGCGCCATCCAGCAGGCCCTTGACCAACAGGCGATAGTCACGCATCAACGATTGCGCCCGCTCTTTGAGCGGCGTGGCTTTGGCATGCTGCAGTTCCTGAAACACCAAGCGCGGCACCCCCGGGTAGGCCTGCACAAATTGAATGTGCGCCATGAACACGGCGCGCAAAACCTCCATATGTGCACCTTGCGGCCCAGGCTCAGTCACCACGGCTTGCAAACGCACCATCAAGGCCTCATGCGCCCAATCGAGCACCGCAAGCCAAATCGCTTCTTTGCTCTCAAAGTGCTTGAATACTGCACCCTGGGTGATGCCCACCACTTGAGCCAGATCACCCGTAGTGATTTCAGCAGGGCTTTTTTCTGCGGCCAGTTGCAACGCAGCCTGGACCAAGCCGGCTTGGCGTTCGTGGGTTCGCTGTTTAGGGTGAGAACTGGAAGTCATAAAACATAAGTAATTAATGAATTACTTTAGCATGTTTTGCTTTGACTTTCTTGAAAACACTCAACCTTGCGCAATCGATCTCCCAAATGCAACCCGGTCATTCAAAAAATGAATCCTCGAGTTGAATGAGGGAAAAGAAAAATCAGATCACAGGAAAGATTCAGCGCCGACAATTTCACCGAAACATTCTTCAAAATCGACTTGATGACTGGATGTGTGCGCAAGGCAATGTTCCCTTTGGGCCGCAAAGGGCATATTGAGCTCTCCATTTACTTTGGGGAGCGTTGTCATGGAAGAAGCACTCAAGCCGCCAAATAACCCACGCGAGCCATGGAACAAGGGCAAGCTCATTGGGCAAAAGACGCCGTTCAAACTGAAGGAAGTTTGGGCTATCCGGGTCTGGCTTCAACTGGAGCACCGAGTCAGGGAATTGGCACTTTTTGATTTGGGCTTAGACAGTAAGTTGCGGGCTTGTGACTTGGTCAAACTCAAAGTCCGGGACATATGCCACGGAGATCGAATAGCTCCGCGCGCGATCACCATGCAGCAAAAAACCTCTCGGCCAGTCCAGTTCGAGATTACAGAACAGACCCGAAAGGCAGTGGCCGATTGGATGAAGTTGCGAAACCTCAATGCTGAGGATTATCTGTTTCCGAGTCGAATACATAAATCTCAGCATCTAGGGACCCGTCAATACGCCCGAATCGTCAACAGTTGGGTTAAACACATCGGCTTGGATCCTTGTTCCTATGGCACCCACTCCATTCGCAGGACCAAGGCGACACTCATCTACAAACGGACCAAGAACTTACGAGCAGTTCAGCTTTTGCTAGGACACGCCAAAATTGAAAGCACCGTGCGCTATCTTGGAATTGATGTGGACGACGCCTTGGAAATATCGGAAGAAATGGATATTTGAGGCTGTTTAAATCAGCTGCAGTGGTTGAAGTTCTTGCATCTCACTGGAAGTGACCAAAGCGGTCATTCCGAATGACTGCTCATCCAATTGCGAAAAATTTACTGGCATTGGGCAATGACCGCTTAGGGCTCGAAGCACGGGTTGATGCCACAACCGCATCGTCCGCTTATGGCCGACTGCAGTCCGCCAGCACGTCTGATCCGGTGACAGCAAACGCGACCAAGGAGCCAGCGAGGATGGGCCCGAAATAAGCCACTTTTTTGCGGTCAATATTAATTCGCTATAAGCCGTTTTTCAGTTTAGCCGACACTACACCAATTACTCAGATGGAGCATAAATTAAGCCTCGCCGGCTCAAGACACCCAATTTTGAACGTGTCGCAAAACTGACGCCGAACTGAACCGAGTCCCCTCAGGTCAGTCGGCAGACGCGCTGCTTTGCCCTCGCCTGCGGCGCATGTCACGCGACATCGCCAAAAGTTTTTCACCAGAGAGCGCCTGCTCAGCAGCAGGATAGATGTGGCTTTCTTCGTCGGTGATGTGGTCTTGGTACACCGCTAAAAATAAATCGACGCCCGCATGGTCCCTTGGAGTCCAAGGGATCCAGCTCTTGGCCTCGCCATTGACCACAAGTTCAAGGGTCTGGCGAACTCCCGCCCACAGTTTTTCCATTTCCAAGTGCTCTTGCTTGAGCCGGTAAATCAGCCGATCCATGCGTCCCTGGTGCAAGGCCAAAACCGCAGGAAAGACATGCATCTCCTCGTCCAAATGGTGTTGCGGTGCCGCCCGATCAAAGTAACCCAACACATCCGTCGCTGCTGAGGCGGCCGACGCGTCCCATCCCTGCGTCGCCAGATGCGCCCTGAGCCGAGTGAGCAAGGCCAGCATGCGCTCCACGCGCTCATGGCAAGCGGTGAGCATTTCAAAAGGCGACTCAAAACCAGCACGGGGTGCACGGTGCCCAGGAAAGTCAACCACCACAGGCCGCGAAGCACTCATGCGTCTTCTCCCCACACCTGCACGAACTGGTTCCAGAGCGGTCGTGGCTTAAAGGGTTTGCGCGAGCTCACCGTGCCCACACTCAAGAAAGAAATGGCATGCTCACCCGCATGCAGCCCCAAGCCCTGGCGGAACGATTCAGCCTTGAGTGCTTTGCCACTGGTCAAACCCGTTCCGTAACCCATGGTGTGGGCCAACAGCAAGATGTTTTGTACCGCACAACCGGCACTCAAAACGCGTTCGTTCAAATCAATTTGGGCATCCCCCTTGGCTTCATCAACCACCAAGAGCATCAACAAAGGCGCACGCATGGCTTTGTCGCGGGCCTGCTCAATTTGCTCCGTGGCGGCGCTGGGGTCCCGCTCGATGAGCGCGCAGGCGAACAACTCACCCAAGTCAGCCCTGCGGTGCGCAGGCATCACCAAGAAACGCCAAGGATTGATCAGGTCATGGTCTGGCGCGGAAGCTGCGGCCATAAACAACTGTTCAAGCTCTTGCGCAACAGGCCCTGGCGCCACCAATCGTTTGGGCAAAATGGTTTGTCGCGAGGCGATCAGTCGACTCAGGAACAGAGGCGGGGTTTCATCTTCTTGTTCTGTCATTGCACCAAGGGCGACGCATCCCCGTCGAGTTCAATGCCTTGAACGTTCGCCAAGCCCACCAGGCGGCGCATGTATTGCCCCAAGGCCGTGGCACGCGACTGCCATTGCAGACGCGAAGCGATCTGGGCCGTCAACTGCGCAAAGGCCGGCAAATGACCAGGATCGATCTCCAGCACATCGACGATGTGAAAACCAAACCGTGTGTGCACCAAGCGGGGACGCAAGCCCTTGCTGTGGCTGGACTCTTGCATATAAAAAAGCTCTTTGGCGAACTCGGGCGCACAGTCCTCAGGCTTGAGCCAGCCCAAATCCCCCCCTTGCGCACCCGTTGGACAGTTGGACAACTCGCCAGCCAACTGTGCAAAGCGCTCAGGCGATGCCACGGGGTTCGTCAACTCCAACAAGGCCTTCTCGGCGCGTTGCGCCAAGGCTTGCACGTTCACCCCGGGGGTGACTGCGAACAAGATGTGGCGCACCCTTTGGGCTTGCCCCACCGTGAATTTCGCTTGGTGCGCGTCGTAGTAACGCTGTGATTCCTCGGGGGTGGGCTGGGGGCAGGTGACCTCATTTTCCAGCATACGGTCGATCACCTCTTGCTCCTGGGCTTGCAGCACCGGAGCCATCAAGTCGCCTTGCCCGAGCGAGGGAGCGGACAGCAGGCCGAGCCTGACCGCTTCTTGGCGCAGCAGTTCGGCAAAAGCACGTTCACGCAAGTCCAGCACATCCATCTGCTCATCGGGCGCAACCAAGGCAATGCCATTGATGGCCGGCGTCACGGTGGCAGCCAAGTCGTCCCGTGTTTCGGATTTCTGCACCGGCATGGAAGCGGCCGTGCGGTCGTAAGCCGAAGGGGCTGCCGCGCTAGCGCAGCCACAAGCACCGCTGCCGCAATCGCCGGAGGTGACGGGCGGGAGTTCAGTCAAAGTATCGAATGTCATGTGAGGCCTTTGTTAGATGCGACGTCAAAATGGGGGCAACCGATCAGCCGCGGCCAAAGGGTGCACGTAGCGTCATGCCCACACGGCGGCTGCGCACGACCTGATAAGGACGCACCACATAGGCCAATGTGCCAAAGCCACTCCACACATGCACCAGTCGGGTGAAGGGGAAGATGAAGAAAATACTCATGCCCAGAAACATATGGGTCTTGAAGATCCAGCTGACTTCACTCAACAGTTCTACAGCCCCACCACGGAAGGTGACGATGCGTTGCGCCCATTCAGCCAACTTGAGCATCATGCTGCCGTCTAGATGCTGGGCCGACAAGGGAATGGTGGCCAGCCCCAGCGCAAACTGCGCCCACAACAAGACCAGTAAAACAATGTCGCTGGTTTTGCTGTTCACACGGATGCGCACATCAAACAAGCGCCGATGCAACAGCAGCGTCACGCCAATGAAACCCAAAAGACCGAAGACGCCGCCTGAAATCATGGCCAGCAATTGTTTGTCACCGGCACTTATGAAGTGCTCGTACATGAAGTGAGGCATCAGCATGCCCACACTGTGGCCGCCAAACAAAAAGAGTACGCCCACATGGAACAAGTTACTGCCCCAACGCAGCTGCCCACCGCGCAGCAACTGTGAAGAATCGCTCTTCCAGGTGTACTGGTCGCGATCAAAGCGGATCAGGCTGCCGAGCAGAAAAACGCTCAGCGCAATGTAGGGATAGATCCCAAAAATGAAGTTATCAAAGTAATTCATGCTGTGACTCCACTCGACGAGGTTGAAGTTTTTCTGACAAAGTGCATCGGCTGCGCTTCACCCGGGCGAGCCTGGCCCCGTGTACTGCAACCGTCGAAGGCCTCAGGTTCGCTCCAGCTCTCGTCAAGCGACTCTTCCGCCACGATCGCAACCGACTGGGCCCTGTGGCCAGCGAGCTCCAAAACTGCAGCCAACACCACGGCATAAGGGCTTTCGCGTTTGAGCAGTGCGCTGAAAATAGCATTCAAAATGTGGGCCATTTCGCCCAAAAAAGCCTTAGCCACCTCAGGCGTTTGCGTGGAAGCGAACTCCAACACCACACACAAATGGTCAGGCAACTCTTCGGGCGCGAGAAACAAGCCCGATTGCTCATAGGTCTTGGTCAAATCGATCATGGCGGGGCCCCGGTCCCGCGAGTCACCGTGCACGTGCTCAAACAAATGCAGGCAGGTTGCACGGCCCCGGTCAAAGGTTTCAACGTAACGCGCCTCGGCATCCATCGGATTCAGATGCTGCAGGTGCGCCACCAAGGCTTGGAGTTCAGTGCGACGCGCTAAACTGAGCACAGCTTCTTCGTCCAATGCGGTCATGAGCTGAGGCCATTGCTGACGCACCCCAGCGTCCGGGTATGACAGCAATTGAGACAACACGCGCAGGGAGTAACGGATGGGCTTCATGGGAACCTCGCTTTAGACGACAGGTTGAATGGGAATCGTGCGGCGTTTGTCGCCACCAAAAAGGCTGGGTTCGGACTGGCCGTCAGAGCAACCACTGCCAAACGAGAAGCCGCAGCCGCCACGCATGTCAAAGGTGTTCTCGGCATACTCGCGGTGCGAGCTGGGAATTACGAAGCGGTCTTCGTAATTGGCAATTGCCATGATGTGGTACATCTCTTCCACTTGCGCCACGGTCAAACCGGTTTGCTCTAGCACCGCATGGTTTTCAATACCGTCCACATGTTTGCCACGCTGGTAAGCCCGCATGGCCAGCATGCGTTCCAAGGCACGCGTCACGGGGGCAACGTCGCCGGCAGTCAGCAAGTTGGCCAGGTACTGCACCGGTATGCGCATTTGCGACACATCAGGCAACTCGCCGTTCATGCCAACATGGCCGGCATTGGCCGCCGCCGTGATCGGCGACAGCGGCGGCACATACCACACCATAGGCAAGGTACGGTACTCAGGGTGCAAGGGCAAGGCGACTTTCCATTCGATGGCCATTTTGTAGACCGGGCTGTTGCGTGCGCCTTCCAGCCAAGACTCGGGAATACCGTCTTTGCGGGCCTGCTCAATCACCTTCGGGTCATGCGGATTGAGGAAGATGTCCAACTGGGCCTGGTACAGGTCTTTCTCGTTCTCGGTGCTGGCCGCTTCTGCAATCCGGTCCGCGTCGTACAGCACCACGCCCAGGTAGCGGATTCGACCGACGCAGGTTTCGGAGCACACCGTGGGCTGCCCGGCTTCAATGCGGGGATAACAAAAGATGCACTTCTCGGCTTTGCCGCTTTGCCAGTTGTAGTAAATTTTCTTGTATGGGCAACCACTCACGCACATGCGCCAACCCCGGCATTTGTCTTGGTCGATCAACACAATGCCGTCGTCCTCGCGCTTGTAAATAGAGCCCGAGGGGCACGAGGCGACGCAGGTGGGGTTCAGGCAGTGCTCGCACAGGCGTGGCAAATACATCATGAAGGTGTTTTCAAACTGCCCGACCATGTCTTTTTGCACTTGGTCGAAATTCGCCAAGTTGGCGTCTTTGCTGCGTTTACTGAACTCACCGCCCAGAATTTCTTCCCAGTTCGGACCCCATTCGATTTTTTGCATGCGTTGACCGGTGATCAAGCTGCGGGGGCGCGCCGTCGGTGTGGCCCTGGATTCTGGCGCCCCTTGCAGGTGCTCATAGTCGTAGGTGAACGGCTCGTAGTAATCGTCGATCTGAGGCATATTGGGATTGGCAAAAATCCGCATCAGCAGCTTCCATTTGCCCCCCTGTTTGGGTTCGATCGAACCGTCGGACTTGCGGGTCCAACCGCCATTCCATTTGTCTTGGTTTTCCCATTCTTTGGGGTAGCCGATGCCAGGTTTGGTTTCCACGTTGTTGAACCAAGCGTATTCCACACCCGGGCGACTGGTCCAGACGTTTTTACAGGTGACCGAGCAGGTGTGACAGCCGATGCATTTGTCCAAATTCAGGACCATGGCGATTTGTGCGCGAATTTTCATAGTGTTCTCCTTCAAGCCTGAACCGTGACCGGGGCTTCGTCATCGAGCCAATCGACTTTGTGCATCTTGCGCACCACGACAAATTCGTCGCGGTTGGTGCCGATGGTCCCGTAGTAGTTGAAGCCGTAACTGAACTGGGCGTAACCGCCAATCATGTGGGTGGGCTTGGTCACAATGCGCGTGACCGAGTTGTGAATACCGCCGCGAATGCCCGTGATCTCAGAGCCCGGGGTGTTGATGGTTTTTTCTTGCGCGTGGTACATCATCACCATGCCTTGGTTGACCCGCTGACTGACCACCGCGCGAGCCGCAATCGCACCGTTGCTGTTGAACAATTCGACCCAGTCGTTGTCCACAATGCCGGCACTGCGCGCATCGACTTCACTCAACCAAATCACCGGTCCACCGCGGTTCAGCGTCAACATGTGCAAGTTGTCGCTGTAGGTGCTGTGGATGCCCCACTTTTGGTGCGGCGTGATGAAATTGAGAGAAATTTCCTTGTTGCCGTTAGGACGCCGATTGAGCATCTCGTCCACCGTCTTCAAGTCCACCGGTGGGCGGTAGGTCGTCATGCCTTCGCCAAAGGCCAGCATCCAAGGATGGTCAAGATAGAACTGTTGACGTCCCGTCAGCGTGCGCCACGGAATGTACTCGTGCACGTTGGTATAGCCCGCGTTGTACGACACTTTTTCGCTCTCCAGACCCGACCAGGTGGGCGAGCTGATGATCTTGCGCGGCTGCGCCTGGATATCGCGGAAACGAATCTTTTCATCTTCGCGGTGCAGTGCCAGATGGGTGTGGTCACGCCCGGTGATCTTGCCCAGAGCCTCCCAAGCCTTCACGGCCACATGGCCATTGGTCTCTGGGGCCAGTTGCAGCACCACCTCACAGGCGTCAATGTCGGTTTCAATTTTCGGCATGCCCTGTGTCACTCCTGCGGCATGGACTTTGCCATTGAGTTCAGCCAACTGACGCACTTCATCCACCGTGTTCCAGCCAATGCCCTTGCCGCCGTTGCCCATCTTTTCCAACAACGGTCCCAATGCCGTGAAGCGCTTGTAGGTATTGGGGTAATCGCGTTCGATCACAGCAATTTGCGGCGCGGTCACGCCCGGAATCAATTCGCACTCACCCTTGCTCCACTCTTTCACGTCCAGGGCTTGCGCCAATTCAGCGGGCGTGTCGTGCATCAAGGGTGTCAGCATCAACTCTTTTTCAACGCCCAAATGGCCTACGCAGACTTCACTGAAGGCTTTGGCAAATCCCTTGTAAATTTCCCAATCGCTCTTGCTCTGCCAAGCCGGGTCTACCGCGGTCGACAAAGGGTGAATGAAGGGATGCATGTCACTGGTGTTGAGATCGTTCTTTTCATACCAAGTGGCCGTGGGCAACACAATGTCCGAGTACAGACAGGTGGTGCTCATGCGAAAGTCCAGCGTCACCAACAAGTCGAGCTTACCTTCAGGCGCTTGGTCATGCCATTGCACTTCTTTGGGTTTGGCCTCTTGGACGCCCAGGTCTTTGCCCTGCACGCCGTGCGAGGTACCCAATAAATGCTTTAGAAAATATTCGTGCCCTTTGCCTGATGAACCCAAAATGTTGGAGCGCCAAACAAACATGTTGCGCGGCCAGTTCAGCGGATGGTCGGGGTCTTCGCAGCTCATTTTCAGACTGCCGTCCTTCAAGGACTGGACCGCATAGTCTTTCGGATCCATGCCTTGGGCCTGCGCGTCTTTCACCACCTGCATCGGGTTGGTTTGCAGCTGCGGCGCACTGGGCAACCAGCCCATGCGCTCGGCGCGCACGTTGTAGTCGATCATGCTGCCGCCAAACTTGGATTTGTCAGCCAAGGGTGACAAGATTTCTTCGACACCCAATCGCTCATAACGCCACTGATCGGTGTGCGCATAAAAGAAACTGGTGCTGTTCATCTGGCGTGGTGGGCGCACCCAATCGAGTGCAAAGGCCAGCGCCGTCCAGCCGGTTTGTGGACGCAGTTTTTCCTGACCCACATAGTGGGCCCAGCCGCCGCCACTTTGACCAATGCAACCGCACATCATCAGCATGTTGATAATGCCGCGGTAGTTCATGTCGCTGTGGTACCAATGGTTCATGGCCGCGCCAATGATGATCATGGATTTGCCGCGTGTTTTGTCAGCGTTATCGGCAAATTGACGCGCCACGGCAATCACCTGATCGCGTTTCACGCCCGTGATTTTCTCTTGCCATGCAGGGGTGTAAGGGACGTCATCGTCGTAACTGGTGGCCGCCTCTTCGCCAGCCAGGCCTCTTGCCACGCCGTAATTGGCAGCAGTCAGGTCAAACACCGTGGCGACCAGCGCATAGCGCTCTTCACCGGCCTTGCCCAGCTTGATGCGCCGCACCGGCACCTTGCGCACCAACACGTCATCCACCGCACTGGCTTGCTTGTTGGCACTGAAGTTCGGGGTATCGATCCCGCCAAAGTAGGGGAACGCCACCTCACCGACTTCGTATTCGCTGCCCTCACCCTCCATCAAACTCAACTTGAGCTTGACCTCGTTGTCTCCTCGCGCCTCTTTGTTTTCTAAATTCCATTTGCCGGCATCACTGCGGCCTTCCGCACCCCAACGAAACCCGATCGAACCATTGGGCAACACCACGCGGTCCGTCTGGTCGAGCGCCACGGTTTTCCACTCAGGGTTGTTGTCTTGTCCCAATTTGCCGTTGAAGTCACTGGCGCGCAAATAACGCCCTGGCACATTGACCTTGCGGCCATCGGCCAGCGTGCGTTCTTCGAGCTGTACCAAATTGGGCATGTCCGTATAGCGGCGCACATAGTCGTCAAAGTAAGCGCTGCGCTTGTCAAAGTAAAACTCTTTGAGGATCACATGGCCCATGGCCATGGCAATGGCGGCATCGGTGCCCTGCTTAGGGTGCATCCACAAATCGGCCAGTTTGCTGATCTCGGCATAGTCAGGCGTGATGGCCACGGTCTTGGCGCCCTTGTAGCGCACCTCGGTGAAGAAGTGGGCATCGGGCGTGCGCGTTTGCGGCACGTTGGAGCCCCAGGCAATGATGTAAGTGGAGTTGTACCAATCGGCCGATTCGGGCACATCGGTCTGCTCACCCCAGACCTGCGGGCTGGCCGGTGGCAAATCGCAGTACCAGTCGTAAAAACTCATGCTGACGCCGCCGATCAATGACAAGTACCGGCTGCCGGCCGCGTAACTGATCATGGACATGGCCGGGATCGGCGAAAAACCAATGATGCGGTCAGCGCCGTATTTCTTCACGGTGTAGACGTTGGCACTGGCAATGATCTGGTTGACCTCCTCCCAAGTGCTGCGCACAAAGCCACCCAGGCCGCGCTGCTTTTGCCATTCGAGTCGGGCATCGGCATTCTCAACAATGCTGGACCATGCATCGACCGGACTCTTGGCCACCGCCAATGCGGCGCGCCAATGCTTGAGCAACCGGGCGCGGATCATGGGGTACTTGACCCGGTTGGCGCTGTAAAGATACCAAGAGTAGGAGGCGCCCCGTGCACAACCGCGCGGTTCGTGGTTGGGTAAATCTGGGCGAGTGCGCGGGTAATCGGTTTGCTGGGTTTCCCAAGTGACGATGCCGCCCTTGACATAAATTTTCCACGAACACGAGCCGGTGCAATTGACCCCGTGGGTGCTGCGCACAATTTTGTCGTGCGCCCAGCGGTCGCGGTAAGCATCTTCCCAGGTGCGGTCCTCACCGGTGGTCACACCATGCCCACCCGAAAAAGTCTCTTTGGGGTTAGAAAAATAATTCAATCGATCCAGAAAATGGCTCATTTTTTTCTCCAATTCAGCGGGGCCATGCAGACCCCTTTGCAAACAGTTTTCAAGCAGCTTCAGGGGTTGCGAATTTCGGCACCCGCACGCAGGTAAAACCACCAGTTCAGCACCAAGCACAGCGCGTAAAAAACAGCAAAACCGTACATGGCAATTTGCGGTGTGCCTGCCTTGATTTGGGCGCCAATCACCACGGGGGCGATGAACGCGCCATATGCGGCAATGGCCGAGGTCCAACCCAACACAGGGCCCGCCTGCGTGCGGTCAAAGATCACACCGATGGTGCGGAAGGTGGAACCGTTGCCGATACCGCTGGCGGTGAACAGCACGATGAACAGCACCATGAAAGGCATGAAGTACTGCTCAGGAGAGGCCGAGCCATAGGCCAACAACATCACATAACCCACCGCCACCGAGGCCAGCACCATCACGGCCGAGATGGCTTGCGTGACGATGGAGCCACCGATCTTGTCGGACACCCAGCCCCCCACAGGACGTACCAGCGCACCAATAAAGGGGCCGATCCAGGCGTAAGTCAGTGCCGAGGGGGCGTGCGGATTTTTCAGAGTGTGCTGCATGATGCCGGCTGCGTCGGGCACATGACTGATGCCGAAAATCACGGTGATGGACAAGGGCAGTGCCATCGAAAAACCAATGAAGGAACCAAAGGTCACGATGTACAGCAGGGTCAACGACCAGGTATGCTTGTTCTTAAAGATGGAGAACTGCTTGGCGATGTTGTCCTTCATGGGGCCAAAGGCGGCTAGGCGCATCACCATCAGGGTGCTGAACACGATCAGCGGCATGGCAATCCACATGTTCAGGATGCCAAGCCCTGTGGGCGCGGGCAGGTACAGGTACAGACCCAGGGCAGCCGGCACAAAGGACAGGGTGTAAAGCCAAATGATCTTGATGAAGGCCGACAAAGTGCCACCGCTGTCCGGCGTCACCGTGTTCAGGTTGTTCATGCCAACATAGGCCAGCACCGACAAGGGGATCAGCGACAGCAACCAGGCAAAACCGGCGTTCTGAATCCAAGTGGGAGTGCCCGCCAAAATTTTGCCCAAAATCCAGCCGCTGTCTTTCACCAGCACCATGGCGTCACCGCCAATGCCCCCGAAGATGCTCATGGTCATCACCAAAGGGATCACGATCTGCATGGTGGTCACACCGAAGTTGCCCAGGCCGGCATTCAGGCCCAGGGCCGTGCCCTGCAGGCGCTTAGGAAAGAAGGTGCTGATGTTGGACATGGAGCTGGCAAAGTTGCCGCCACCCACACCCGACCACAGCGCCATCAACTGAAAGGCCCACAGCGGCCATTCTTTGTGCTGCAGCACGATGCCGGTGCCCAGTGCGGGCGCCAGTAACATGGCCGTGGTCAAAAAGATGGTGTTGCGACCACCGGCCACGCGAATCAAAAAAGAAGCCGGAATGCGCATGGTGGCACCGGCCAAGCCAGCAATCGCGGTCAGCGAGAACAACTCCGCCTGGGTGAAGGGGAAACCCAGGTTCAGCATCTGCACCGTGATGATGCCCCACATGCCCCAGATGGCGAAGCCGCACAGCAGCGCCGGCACCGAGATCCATAGATTGCGGTAGGCAATTTTTTTACCTGTTTTTTCCCAGAACTGTTCGTCTTCAGGACGCCAGTCTTGAATGTCCGCTGAACTGCCTGCGGTAGGGCTTGATTTCGGGTTCATAGAGTTCCTTGCTTGGGGTTCAGGCACGCAGGCCTGTCTGCGAAAGGTCGTCATGGGTCTGGCCCATCACAGGGGTCTTGCGGACTTCGGTCCAGTACATCCAGATGAGGGAAACCCAGACCACGCCGTACATCAACATGAAGGCACTGCTGCGTATGCCGGTGAGGTCCAGCAGAGCACCGAAAATAATGGGCAAGACAAAACCGCCCAAACCACCCGCCAAACCGACGATGCCGCTGATGACGCCAATGTTGTGGGGATAATCGTCAGCGATGTACTTGAAGACACTGGCTTTGCCAAACGCGAAGGCGATGCCCAGGATGAACATCAGGCCGGTAAAGGCATAGACATTCAAACCGATGACAAAGGTCTTGGGGCCGTTGACCGTGGCGATGGTGAAATCGGTTTGCGGATAGGACAGCAAAAACAAACAGACCCAGCTCACCCACAGCACCCACCAAGTGATGCTGTGTGCACCATATTTGTCGCTGAGCACACCGCCCACAGCGCGCAATACGCCACCTGGCAAGGAAAAACAAGCGGCCAGCAATGCTGCCACCCGGATGTCCAGACCGTACTCACCGATGTAGTACTGCACCATCCACAGCGCCAAGGCCACATAGCCGCCAAACACGATGCTGTAGTACTGACAGTATTTGAGAACTCGGGGGTCTTTCAGCGCTTGGAGTTGCTCCTTGAACGTCGCTTTGCTGGACACCAGATGCGAAGGCTCGCTGTAACTGAAAAACCAAAACAGCAGCGCGGCACCCGCCATGATGGCGGCATACACCTGCGGCACCGCAGCCCAGCCAAAGGCCACGAGGATGACTGGTGCGACAAATTTGTTCACGGCGGAACCCGAATTTCCTGCACCGTAAATACCCATCGCCATGCCTTGCTGGCCTTTGGGAAACCAACGGGCCACATAAGGGGTGCCCACTGAAAAAGACCCCCCGGCCAAACCCACAAACAAGCCAATCACCAAAAACTGCCAATAGGCCGTGGCGTAAGACATAAGCCAAATGGCCGGCACGGTGATCGCCATCAACACGGTCATGACGATGCGCCCGCCGTAGCGATCCGTCCAGATGCCCAGTGGCACACGCACCAAAGAGCCCGTCAACACGGGCATGGCCATCAGCAAGCCAAATTGCGTGGCATTCAGGTTCAGTATCTTTTTGATCGGAATTCCAATCACACCAAACATCATCCACACCATGAAGCAAACGGTAAATGCCAAGGTGCTGACAATCAACACCGACCAAGCCTTACGCTGCTGGATCAAATCACTCTGCATGCTCATCCTCCAAATTCATGGGATGAGTGTGTTTCTTTCACGCGATGCTGGGTATCCCCCAGAAGATCACTTCATGCAAGGCAAAAGGAGGATGAAGGGCTAGCCCTTATCCTCCATCAGGAGTACGTCATTTGATTTATGTCAACTCAAGCCATGGCTGGCGGCAAATACGGCAATTTGTACCCGTGAAGTGAGGCTGAGTTTTTTGAAAATATGTTGGATGTGGATCTTCACCGTGGTCTCGGCAATGTCCAAGTCGCGGGCGATTTGTTTGTTACTCAGACTTTGGGCGATGAGGAAGAAAATGTCTTTTTCGCGCGGTGAGAGTTTGTCGAGTTGTTGCAAAGCCGCTTTCTCACCGGCGGGAGAAACACCGGTCACTTCAGCCGCCGAGGACGAAGAATGGCGCAAGGTCGAGACCAATTTATTCAGCATCACCGGGCTGATGACCGAATGCCCCTCATGTACTTTGACCAGCGCATCGCACAGCTGGTCCGATTCAGCAGTCTTGAGCAAATAGCCATCCGCGCCGTTTTGCAAAGCTTTGGACAAGTCCTCCTCGTCCTCGCTGACGGTGAGCATCAAAATGCGCAATCCGGGATACGCCGCCTTGAAGGCCATGATCGCGTCCACCCCTTTGACGCCTGGCAAATGGTTGTCGAGCAGCAGCAGGTCGGGTGGGGTCTTGTCCAAAACGCGCTGGGCCTCGCCCACGTCACTGGCTTCGCCCACCACCACAAAGCGCTCATCTTGCGACAACAGGGCAATCAAGCCGCGGCGAAACAAGGGATGGTCATCGACCACCACCAATTGAATAGGTTCAGACATAGGCATTACGACAGGGGCGCTGTCGGACTCACTTTCATCTTGACGGGCATGGCGGTGGGCACCCGCAACGTGACGGTGGTGCCTCGTCCCACGGCGGAGTCTATCGCTACAGTGGCACCGATCTGATCAGCGCGTTCGCGCATGATTTTCAAACCCACCTGAAGTTCCGTTCGGCCGCCCATCAGATCAAAACCCACGCCGTCGTCTCGCACCAAAAATCGCCAAGGTTCGCCCTTGTGAATTTCAATCTCAACGCTGCGTGCGCCTGCGTGTTTACGCACATTGGACAAGGCTTCTTGCAAAACATGCAGCACATGAATTTGCATGTCTTGCGGCAAGGGCAAGCCTTCACCAAAGGTGGCGCGGCTGACTTGAAGCCCGGTTTGATGCTGAAATTTTTGCAGGGTTTCTTGCACCGCACGGTCAATGTCATCAGCCTGGGTTCGGGTTCGGAAATGCAGCAGCAACTCGCGCACATCGGCAATACTTTCCTTCAAACCACTGTCAAGCTCACTCAATGCCACGTTGGTCTTGGTGCTGTCATTTTTCAAAATGGCGGAACGCAACAATTGGACTTGAATTTTCAAAAAAGCCAGCGACTGCGCAATGGAGTCGTGCAGCTCACGGGCCAGCAAAGAACGCTCCCCGGCTATCGCCGCTTCTCGACCCAAAACAACGGCCCGCATGCCCTCCACCGCCGCAGCCAAATGGCTGGCCAAAGTGTCCAACAATTCCAGCTCTTCAGCGCTCATGCTGACCAGGCTTTTGTAGAACAAATTGATTTCGCCCAATTTTTTGTTGTGCATGCGCACGGGCACCGCAATCATGCTTTCATATCCCAAGCGTGTGCAATGCTGCAAGGGGGCCGTATCACTGCTGGTGATCGGAATCACCCGCGTGCGCGAATCCGAGCGCAGTTGACCGCAGGCGCAAGTGCCGGCTATCAGGCATTTCTCTTGTTCTTGCATCACTTGCGGAAACTGATCGGAAGTCAGAAGCAATAATTTCGATGGATCCTCGCCAGACCAGCGCAGCGCAATGGCATCAGCTTTCATCAACAGGCGCACGCGCTGCGTGAATCCCTGTGTCATTTCCTGCATGTCCGTGGTTTGCGCTAAAAAGGTGCTCACACCGTAAAGCGCTTCCAATCGTTCTTTTTGTGCCGCGATACGCTCTGTTTTTGCCGCCACCTGGGCTTCCAGATTGCCATACAGCGACTGCAAGGTGGCCGCCATCCGATTGAAACCTGAAGCGACTTGACCAAACTCGTCGTTGGAGACCACCTCGACCCGCACCGAAAATTGAGCGGACTCGATTTTTCGCAAGCCATCACGCAAATAACTCAAGGGATTGATCACATACATATAGCCGGTGTAAAGCATGATGACCGCAGCCCCGATGGCCAACGCCATCATGACAATTTGGAATAAATTCAGGATTGCCGTCAGCCCCGCCATCTGCCCCTCAATCGACCAGACGAAATCGTCAATGGCCGTCAAAAAAGTATTGGCCTCCACCACCAATTGGCCATGGTCCATGATGGGCCGCGTGGTGTAACGCAGTTTCTGACTTTGCCATAAGCGATCCACCACCGCATAACGCCGTTGAACCTCTTCATCCCAAGGGACAAACAAGGGTCGGGAAGGGTCACCGTTTTTCAGCAGACTCATGCTGTCGTCAAATTCTCGGGTCAGGGCCGCGATCTCTGACGGAGCCAGCTGTGCCTGCACCTCGCTGGTCAAGCGCCAGGTTTGCATGCGCATGCGCCCCGCCTCATTCAAAGCGGCCGCGCCACCACTGAGTTGCCAGGTCACCCACAAGGTCAGGCCAATCGAGATCAAGGCCACCACCAGCAACCCGGCACCGATGCGCACGAGTTTGGACGACAGGGTAGAGCTGCGCTTCATGGGGTCGGCTGGGGTCGTGAGCGGGCCCGTGAGGGCGTGAACTCGATGGGCTGGAGGACTGCCCGTTGTTCTTGCGTGGTGTTCATTAAATCAGCCAAGGTGACTCCGTCGAGTTGTACAAAAAAAGCCTCCAAAGCATCCGCCAGTACTTTCTTCAAATGACACGCAGGCATCAAGGCGCAGCTGCTGGGGCCATCCTGAAAACACTCCACCAACTGAAAATCAGTCTCCGTCAGGCGCACCACCGCCCCCAGCACGATCTGCCCAGCGGGCCGCCCCAAGCGCAGGCCACCGCCTCGCCCGCGGCTGGTTTGCAAATAGCCTTGTGCCGCCAACGTCATCACGATTTTGGTCAGGTGGCTTTTGGAGATGCCGTGCAGATCTGCGATTTCTTGAATAGTCGCAACGTTATGTCTTGACTCACATTCAGCGCAGAACATCAGCACACGCAAACTGTAGTCGGTCCAGTAGGTCAGGCGCATCGTTCTAAAGTCCTAGTTCTTAAGGATGAGGATTTTAATATTCACAAGAGATGAATCTTACCCGATAATAGATTCACTTTTAATGAATGTTTAAGGACAGCACATGAACGCTCTTGCACACACCACCCTCACCATGGTCCAAATTAATGCGCAGCACAGTCTGGGCGCACTGGCGGTTAACATTCCTGGCGCCACGGCGATCTTTCGCTCCTACAAATTGGATTTCTGCTGCGGTGGCCAACAATCCTTAGCGCAAGCCTGTGCCGACAAGGGCTTGGACAGCACGCATATCCTGGAAGCTATCCGCGCACTCGATCACAACCAAGAATTGCCGCCCACTCCCACGGCCTCTGAACTGATTGAGCACATCCTTGAGCGTTACCACGCCGTACACCGGCAGCAGCTCCCTGAACTTATTCGCATGGCGCGCCGGGTGGAAGCCGTTCACCGGGAACATCCCCATGTACCCCAAGGTTTGGCCGCGCAACTCGAAACCATGCAGGAGGAACTGTTGGAACACATGGCCAAAGAAGAAGCCATTCTTTTCCCCTTGCTGCATTCGGGCGGCCATCCCATGGCCGTGCACCCGATTGGGATGATGCGCCATGAACACATCAACCACGGCGCCCAATTGGAGCGAATGGCGACTTTGACCACCCAACACCAAGTCCCTGACGGGGCCTGCAACACGTGGCAAGCGCTGTACGCCGGAACCGCACGCCTGGCCGAAGACCTGGTCGAGCATATTCATCTGGAAAATAATTATTTATTTCCGTCCTTTGAAAACACCGCTTCTTCGGCGCATTGATTTACAGGCCCAAATGGGGAACGTCATAAATACAGATGCAAGCGTCTGGCTGCATCGCGCACAGTCAGCGGGTCTGCGCCCACTACACATCAAAAGCAAAGTTCTGTTGCCCGTCGTTCAAGGCGGGATGGGCGTGGGCGTGTCGGCTTCCAAGCTGGCTTCTGCCGTGGCCAAGTTGGGCGGCATGGGCACCATCTCGTCGGTGGATTTGCGAAGGCTGCATCCCGATCTGATGCAAGAGACCGCTTATCTGGACAAAGAGCCCGATGCCAGACAGCGCATTGACGCCGCCAATCTGACGGCCTTGGACAGGGAAATCAAGCTGGCCCGTCAGATGAGCCAAGGCCAAGGCTGGCTGGCGGTCAATATCATGAAGGCCTTAAGCGCTTATGAAGCCTGTGTGCATCAAGCGATTGACAGTGGTGCCGATGCACTTGTGGTGGGCGCCGGTCTGCCGCTGGACCTGCCTGACCTCACACGCAACCATCCGCATGTGGCGCTGATTCCCATCTTGTCAGACGCCCGTGGCGTGCAACTGCTGGTGCGCAAGTGGGAAAAGAAAGGCCGTCTGCCAGATGCCATCGTGATTGAAAACCCGCGCTTGGCGGGCGGTCACCTCGGCGCAGCCAAAATCGCAGACCTGAACGATTCGCGCTTTGATTTTGAGGTGGTATTGCCACAGGTGCTGGAATTTTTCAAAACCTCAGGACTGGAAAACCAGATCCCACTGATTGCGGCAGGCGGCGTGAGCAGTCATGCCGACATTGTCCGTTTGCAGGCCCTGGGAGCCAGTGGCGTCCAGCTGGGTACCGCCTTTGCAGTGACCCAAGAATGCGATGCTTCTGCGGAATTCAAAAAAGTGCTGGCCCATGCCCAACCGCAGGACATGGTTGAATTTGTGAGTGTGGCCGGGCTCCCCGCACGCGCTGTGCGCACCCCTTGGCTGGACAAATACCTGCGGATATTGCCCGTGCTGCAAGAGCGCGCCCATCCGAAAGCCAAATGCAATATGTCATTCGATTGCCTGCAACACTGCGGCTTGCGTGATGGCCTTGCTGGCATTGGCCAGTTCTGTATTGATCAGCAACTGGGCCACGCATTGGACGGAGATGTGCAACGCGGTCTCTTTTTCCGCGGTGCAGGCCGCTTGCCGTTTGGCGCAGAAATCAAAAGCGTGAAGGATTTGATCCAGCATTTGCTCACGCCATTGTTGATTTCTGAAATCAAAGCATGAGCGCTCAAAAATTACGCAAACTGACCAGAAGCCCCATTAACCTGTTCAAATCAGTACAGTGATTGAAGTTCTTGCGTTCCACTGGAAGTGACCAAAGCAGTCATTCCGAATGACTGCTCATCGAGTTTCGAAAAAGTGGCTGGAATTGGGTAATGACCGCTTAGTAACTGAAGCACGGGTTGATGCGACAACAGCATCGTCCGCTTATGGCCGGAAGCACCGCTCCCGACGGAATCTACATAGCCGACATTGAAGGCAGCCGCTGCGTTGCAGAAAAAAATCGCCGCCGTTGGCTATCTCAAATTTCTGTCTGTTCAGCGATTTCAAGAGCGTCATCGACCTCGATATCAAGGTACCTCACTGTGGACTCCAGCTTCGCGTGCCCGAGTAGAAGTTGCACCGCTCGGAGGTTCTTTGTGCGTCTATAGATCAGCATCGCTTTGGTCCTTCGCACTGAATGCGTTCCATACTCAGAGCGATCCAGACCAAGCTCATCTACCCAGTGTCCGAGAATCCGTGCGTACTGCAGAGTACCCAGGTGGGGCGAATCGTGGAGACGACTGGGAAAGAGAAAGTCATCGGATTTCAAGGCCGCCTGTTTGATCCACGCCTGCAATGCCTCCCTTGAGACTGCAGTAATCTCAAATTGAACTGGGCGCTTGGTCTTGTGCTGCATGACTATGGCTCGAGTGGCCACTTGGTCACCATGGGATACATCACGTACCTTGAGTGCAACCAGGTCACATCCACGTAGCTTGCTGTCAATTCCAAGGTTGAAAAGCGCAAGCTCTCGGGTCCGACCTTCCATCTGAAGACGTACGCGTAGAGCCCAAATGTCCTTCACCTTGAAGGGGGCCTTCTGGCCTACTATCTTGCCCTTGTTCCACGGTTCATGATTAACAGAAGTGCCTGAGGTTTTCATGATGGTCTCCCAAATAGTTGAGGGGGTACCAAGCATGTGCCTGTCAGGCCGCAGCATATTGCGTTGCGTCAAGTCAGAGTGAACACTACATCGAACGAGTGACTGCGAAAGAGCGCGGCAGCCAACTCGCGCCTTCGGCCATAAGCGGACGATGCGGTTGTGGCATCAACCCGTGCTTCAGGCCCTATGCGGATATCCAAGTGTTTGATCTCAGCGCCACAAAGCGGGCGTTTAATCGGTCGTAACTGCTAGGCTTCGGACGGAGGTTGGGCTCAACCTGAATTCAGGCAACAATCGACTCAAGACCTTTCTTTTCAATAAGTTGTAATAACTTCGCAGCCGCACCGCTGGGGTGTTTGCCAGAGCTCGGTGACTCCCACTTTTGAACAGCAGAAACACTGACGTTCAAAATTGAGGCAAACACAGATTGGCTCACTTTTGCTTTGTTCACACGAATAGCCGTTACGTGTTCTGACGTGTAGTCGGGTGGACTCTGACAGATGAGTTGCATCTTGGCCATGTCTTGTTTGGAAATTAACGCATGGCCGTGCAAAACATCAGCCATCTCCAGCATCTCATTCAAAATACGGTTCTCTTCAGTCGCTTTTTTGTTTGACATTACAAATCTCCTTCAAGATTTCAGTTGCAACCAGGTCATCGATTTTTTTGATGCTCGCGCCTTCAAGTCCATGACCGATAATTTTTGCGGCATCCACTTCTTTGGCAGAGAAATCCGACCCAGGCGCATTTTTCTCGCGACCGGCAAGGAAGAAGATTGCCGTAGTGTGCTTTTTCGCCACCAGGGTTCGTGTTGATCCACTTTTGCCTTGCCCCGGTACGGCGACCCGCTTCTTGCACACACCACCGCCCAAGTCGGCTTCGTATTGGCCTTGCTCAATCTCTCGCGCAGCTTGGCAGAGAAGCTCATCACTCACCACTTTGCGCGCCCATCGATCAAACGTCTTGGTTTTAAAGACTCTTTTCATTTGCAGATCTTATCAAGCTATTGCACTGGGTGCAATAGCCTGAAATGGCATTTTTTGAAGCTGCAAACATCAACCAGCGTCAAAGGACTCAAGCATTGAAAGCACCTTTGCAAAGGATTTCAGCGATACATTGTTGTCGATAGCAGTTGTTGCCCAAAAGTACACGCTGTCCCTTAAATTGGCTTACCCGAAAGCGGACAGGGGTGAAAGGCGGCAATCGCGACTAACCCATCACTGCACCGATAGGTCCAACGGCCGCTATGGGTCGGTAGAACACTTTCGCAGATCAGATAACGGACCTTCATCTCTCCATTGCGAGACTAAACTTTGCCAAGGTCAGTTGTTCAACTGAAACCGGTCATCGTAGATGCAGCGTGGAGTGTGTTCGAGTGACTGTTTCTGGGTGGAAGCCCCAAAGTGGCTGCGGACTAGACTGGTAGCAACCGCGATAAACCCATCCCTGCACCGATAGGTTCAGCGTCTGCTATGGGTCGGAAGCACCACTTAACTCAGCCCGAAGCAGTCATTTACCGTGGCCTGTTCCAGCTGCCCCGCAAGCTGCGACTGCTATGGACACTAGACCGGTCGCTGGATTCACTGCTTGGCCAATGACTGGTTTTGACGGATGCAAAAAAGGAGTCGCCGTGCCGCGATGTCCTAGTTCAATCTTAGACATACAGGAACAATATATTCGGCTGTCCGCTTGTGGCCGACAGCAGTCCGACAGCACGTCTGGCCCGGAGACAGTGACACT
This sequence comes from Comamonadaceae bacterium, assembly GCA_947452785.1. Classification (GTDB taxonomy): domain Bacteria; phylum Pseudomonadota; class Gammaproteobacteria; order Burkholderiales; family Burkholderiaceae_C; genus Limnohabitans_A. The sequence continues at coordinate 41,733 of CANGDZ010000027.1, forward strand.
CCGGGTGTTCGTGCCCTTATTCAACTGATCTTAGAGCGGGGCGTCCAAAACAATCGGTTGGCCATGAGGTGTGCGCGCAGCTGCATCCTCCCAGGCGTGTTCGAGTTCATGGATCTGATCTGGGGTGCCCAGTTGGTGTTCGATCACCATCTTTTCCAAGGCATTGAGCCAATGCCGATAATAGTTATGCCCGTCGTCGTTGTCGCCCAGGGCCTGAGCTTGGCGTATCTCATGGGTTAAAGCCGCTGCCCATTCAGGCCATGTGAACACGCCTTTCTCATGAAGTTGCAACGTCATGGCAAAAGCATGCGCTTGCCAAGGCTCCGCAAAAACAAAGCCTTCATTCATGGACGGCAATGGCAGGCCGTCAGCGCATTGGCGGGCTATGTCATCCAGCGTGAGCTGCGTCGCTTGAGGTAAAAATGCAGTCATCACAACACCGCTTCCAAATAAGGTTCCCAGGCGTCCACACTGACCTGCACTTGAGGATCGGCATCGTCACCCCACAGCTCGGGACCATCAAACACCACTGTGTAAAGCCACTCGGCATTGGTATTGAAAGGCGGCAAGGCTCGCTCGACATGGCTGTCGGGATATACATGCGCGCCATGCACCATCACCACCTTGCCCGTGTGGCCACGCACATAACGCGGCAACCGCGTGTGCCCTTTCGGGTGAATATTGCGTGCACGCACATACTGTCCTATCGCAAAACGTGCCGGGCTGCTGGCTTCGCGCAGAGTCGGGGAGCCTGCGGCCAGCGCCGCGTCGACTGTATCCAACTTCAGAACGCGGGCGACGGGGCGAGGTGGGTCTTGCATTTGGCCACGGGACAATTCGCTGGCTGTGACCATGCCGCGTTCAAGGGTCAGTTGTTCAAGTGCTCGAATCCAGATCTCGTAGTAACTACTCGACAAATAAATGGCGGGCGGCAATGATTCACGGGCGGACCGCGCCAGGTCGATGTTCCATTGACCGCTGGCACCCATAGCGACCGTGACCGCCATGGCCCGGCTTTCCCATGGCGCATGGAACAAGGGTTCATTTGCCTCGGGCATAACCCGACCAAAGCCTTGCATCCCACCCATGTCATGAACGCCGTTCATGCAACCTCCGTCAAAGCCAAGCCGGTGCCAATCATTGAGTTGCGTGTGACGCGCAGCGCCAACTGCTCTTCGTTCAAATTCTCGGTACCAGGGGGACGCATAGGCAAAACCAAATAGCGCACTTCGGCGGTGGAGTCCCAAACCCTGAAAGTGCTTTGCTCGGGCAAGGTCACCCCAAAGTCGGCCAGCACTCCGCGCGGGTCCATCACCGCCTTAGCTCGGTAGGCTGCGCTTTTGTACCAAACCGGCGGCAAACCCAAAATGGGCCAAGGGTAACAACTGCACAGAGTGCAAACCACCATGTTGTGCACCTGCGGCGTATTGGCAACAGCCACCATGTGTTCACCTTGCCGACCGGTGTAACCCAAAGAGGCAATGGCTGCGGTGGCATCTTCGAGTAGCCAGTCATGAAAGGCAGGATCGCTCCACGCCTTGGCCACCACACGAGCACCGTTGTGGGGACCAACCTCAGTTTCATAAATTTCGATGATGCGATCAAGCGCCGCCGGATCCACGTAGCCCTTGCGGGTCAGCAAGGTTTCTAAGGCGCGCACACGCACGTCCATATCGCTCAAATGGCTGGGCTCATCGGGTCCGTGCGAGTGGTGATGGTGGTCGCTCAAATGGGG